>JAQBZB010000003.1 GCA_027622275.1 Planctomycetota bacterium
CGAATTGTTTAATCAATATCTAGTTACCGCGCTACCCCAAGTTGCCTAAAGTGCGCGTTGGCCGTGGCCGATAGCCCTAGTTGTTTAGGCACCAGCCACCCTCCTCTCAATTTGTCCCGGTTCGAATCCTCCGCGACGGGTAATAACCGGGAATGACCGGAAACAACCAGACTTCGAAAAATCGTTACGGCAAAACGACTTAGCCGCAACTCGTGCCCTCGCTTGAAGTAACGGAAATCCGGGGGGCACGAATCCCTTGCCCGCCGCTGACTTTCGTCGTTTGAGTTTTTCGCATGTCACCTAAAGGTCGATTTTCTATGCCACGTTGGCTGTATTTTTGTCTTTTCTGAATGAACTGCGCTTTTGCGATTGAATGATTAGTTCCGCCGGCAGGCGGAGCGCATCGATTCTACGCTGCGTCTGGGCCTTGATTGGTGACGCTCGGCAAGCACGGATGACGCAGGGAGGCGTTCGTGATCACTCCCCGTGATAGCCGCGCCACATCCAGACGAGCGTGTCCGCCAGCGTTTGCTCGAACACTTTGCCGTCGCAGTGCCTCGTGGCACGGCTGAATACGTAACGGTAGTCGTAGCCCTTGGCTTTGAGGGCCGCGGCAGTCCGCTCGTTGGCCATCACCCAGTTGTGATAGGTTTCTTCCGCGTCGTTGGCGCGATTGTCGTTCTCGGAGACGTGCGTGAAGATCCGCAGCGGTTTCTTCTCGCTGGTTTCGATCAGCTTCATGCTGGAATGATATTCCCACGCGCCGAGCGGGTAAGTGCCTTCTTCCGGCGCGTCGTCATCTTGTTGATCGACGAACGTCCCGGAGTAGGTAATCAAACGGCGGAACAAGTCGGGACGAAACCAGCCCATGGTGAGCGCCGCCGCACCACCCGAACTACAGCCCATCGCGGCTTTGCCCCACGGATTCTCCGTGAACGCAAGGTGCGGATAAGCGGCTTTGATCTCAGCGTTATTCAGCACCGCCGGCAACACTTCGTCGTTGATGAAGCGGGCGAAACGGTCGGACATCGTGTCATATTCGAGACCGCGTTCGCTCCCCTTGCTGTCGTCACCGCCGTTTTCCACGGCAATCGCAATGAACGCAGGCAACTCGCGGTTCGGGTCTTTGGAAATCGAGAGGTTGTCCAGTGCGTTGCGCACCAGGTTTAGACGGCTTGGTCCGTCCAGCGTCACAAGAATGGGTGCCTTGGTGCCGTCTTGGTAGGCGGCTGGTACGTAGACAAAGATCTTCCGCTCTTTGCGGACGGGCTTCTTGGGGTCGAGCGTGGGATCATCGCCCCGGAAGATTTTGCTGTCTGCCAGCCGCATCGAGAACTCGAACTGTTTTCCCTGGGGATTGCCCCGGTTCGTGAGATCCGGATCGATCGCATAGTCGGGGCCGATGACGACGTCGCCGTTCCCCTGCGTGCCGGGATGCTCCGTATCAGGCTCGGCGGCAAACACCGAGCTGGCTGCCACACCGACGAGGGCGATCGACAAGCAACAGCGGATGTAAGCTGATAGGATCTTTGTTTTCAACATCAGGGCTCTCGATTGGTTCAAGGAAATCGTTGTCGATCCGGAACGTTGCAGTGCGATCACTTCGCTCCGACACAATACACGTTGCGAGTGCCGGCCAGGAATAGCCTACTACCCGCAACGGCGGCGGAGGCGTGATTCGGATCGCCGAGGTCATTGATCGCCAGGACTTTGAAGTCGTCGCCAGATTGGGCGACATAGCTGACCCCGGCCGTGGCGAAATACAAACGGCCGTTGGCGTCGGCGATGGGACTGGCCCAGGTGCTGGTCAGTCGATCGAGCCGTTCAGCGAACACCTGCTTGCCGTCTTCAGCGCGCCAGCACTTCAATACATTTGGCCGATGCAGGCGATAGACCAGCTTGCCGACGATGATCGGCGAGCCGATGCCTTCGGGAATTTGATCGATCCGCCATTTGATGTGCGATTTCGTGACGTCGCCCGAACCGGTCGGATCGATCGCGACACCCGGTCCGCCGCGTCCGTTGTCGCAATAGACGATCCCCGCGCCGAACGCCGCCGAAGCCGCTTCGCCGCCGCCGCGACACCACCACAGCCGTTTGCCATCGATTGGATCAAAACTCTGCACGCCTTCGTCCGTTTCCCCACTGCCAGATGCGACCACCACCAGTTGCGGCTTGCCCGCAACTTCGATCAGCGCAGGCGTGCTGTGAGCAAATCCGGTTCGCGGCAGAGGCGTCTCCCATTTCACCGCTCCATCCGTTTTGTTGTAGGCGATGATTTTCGAATCGCTTTTGTTGGACATCGCACAAAGCATCAAGACCGTGTCTTGAAAGAGCACCGGGCTGCTGCCGATCGTCACGTCGAACGAATGCGGCGTGATTTCGTTTCGCCAAACGACGTTGCCGTCGAAGTCGATCGCCGCCATCACGGACGAACCGAACACAACGTACACCAGTTTTCCACCGGTCGCCGGTGTGGGCGCGGCGTATCCGCCGCCAGGGCCGCTGCGGAAATCAGTCCGCAGCCAGGGGCCAGGTTCCACGGACGTGTCCCACAGACGCTTTCCGTCCGCCGCGCGATAGCACAGCACGTGGTGTTCCGGGATAACTTTCGCGCGATCTTGCACTGACTCATCCCAACGCGCGGTGCAGACGAACACTCGCTCGCCCCAGACGATCGGGCTGGCATGCCCTTCGCCAACCAGCGGCGAATTCCACAACACGTTCTCGGCATCGGCCCCGCCCCAAGTGATCGGCAAATCTGTCTGCTGCGAATAACCTAACCCCGTCGGCCCACGAAACCCCGGCCACTCTTCGCCCCCGACGACCGAGCCGATAAGCAAGGCGATGCAAAATGCAATCGGCAGGCCGCATGCGGTTAGGACTGGCCGAAAAACAAGGGTCGCCTGTCGCCCCGCGCAAGTGCGTTCTTTCGCGGAGCGAAAGGCGACAAAACAGAAAGTTGTTGTTTGCTCGGTCCTGACAAATGCTGTCATGTTTCGTTGCTCGTGAACGAGTGAAAAGCTATTCGATGTTTGGACCATCGTGAGAATCGCAGCAAAATGATGAACGGCACAAAGATGAGTTGCACAAAGATTTTTCCCGCAGTGATTTTTCCCGCGATGATCCTGCTTCCGGCTTCGTCGTGTTCACTTTGATCGTCGAAACATTGTAGCAGCCCTTCAAAGCTGCTGCGCGGTTCGCGAATTCGCCCAAGCATGATGGCCCGTCATGGAAATCTGGCGCGCGTCAATGCGTCCAAGGTTGTGCAATTCCTCCGAAAGCTTCTCCCCTGAGTCATCGGCCTACTGCTAGATACCAATTCAAACTCAATGGCGATCAAGTGATGAAAGGCTGCGTTTTCACGGTAGTCCTTCGTTCCTGGACCCCCAGTAGTTCGCCTGGAAGTCGAGACGTATGTTAGTGCGGACAAACGTGACGGACGCCGACTCGCTTTGGTTTGGCGATCATATGAATCGACCTCGGGATGTGTTTTTATCCTTCGTTGCACCTTTCCAATAACGCCCCACTATGCAAACTGCGATTGCCGCACGTACCGGTTCAACGGTTCCCGAGTTGGTTGAGATTCCCTGTCCGCCGCCACCGGGAACAGGCGGCTGTGACGATATCCTGTGCCGCACGATTGAACTGGGAATTTGCGGTACGGATCGAGAGATTCTGCACTCGGCCAACCCGTGGACTCCGCCGGGCAGCCCGTTTCTAGTGCTCGGTCACGAATGCATCGCGCGCGTGGAAGCGATTGGCGACGCGGTGTCCGATTGGCAAGTAGGCGATCTGGTAGTTCCCGCCGTTCGCCGCAGCTTGCCGGGTCAAACGCGCCGGCTGGATTACTTGCCGCTGGGAAAGTTCACCGAGCGAGGAATCTGGTCGGAACATGGTTTTAGCGCGCCGCGATGGCTCGATAAACCTCAACACTTGTTTCGAGTTCCCGCTGAGATCGCCGACATTGCGGTCTTCACCGAACCGCTCGCCGTGGCAGAGAAGGGGGTCAATGAAGCACTGGTGTTACAGCAGGCTCGTCTCGGCCAGGACATCTGGCAAACCATTCGGCCACGCGTGCTGGTGACCGGCATGGGGCCGATTGGATTCGCCGCGGCGCTCGCGTGTTTGGTTCGAGGCTGGAGTGTGACCATGTTTGGCCGCGATCGGGCGGACTCCTTTCGCGCGACGCTCGCTGGACGATTCGGCGTTCAGTATTGGTCGGCGGCTGACGGTTGCTTCGACTTGCCGGATGTGGAACAAGACGGTTTCGATCTGGTGCTGGAATGCACCGGCAGCGACGACGTCTTGGTCAGTGCCGCGGCAGCACTCCGTTCCTGTGGAGTCATGGTTTGGCTCGGCAGCACGCGCGTCCCTCAACCCGCAAGTCTTAACGTGGCGAGAATGATGCGGCAGGCATTGCTTTGCAATCATTTGCATGTGGGAACCGTCAACGCGGCTCCGCGGGATTTCCGTGACGCTCTTTCACACCTGGCGCAGCTCAAGCAGACGTATGCCCACGAATTGCAGTCGCTCATCACGGCGCGGGTCACGTTAAGTGAATCGCTCTGGCACTACGAACATCGCCAACCGCAGGGCGTCAAGACCGTGATTGAATACCCGGTATGAACGACCGGCCGCGACGGGCGGACACAAAGGCTGTTCCTGGTGGGCACGGGCAACGTATATTGTCTTGCTACGAAGTGACAACTCACCACCCGACTCACCACCCGACGAACAACAAGGACAAGTCTTTATGTTTGCATACCAACGATCAACATCGCGGTTGTGGATCGCGTTGCTCGGCTTACTCACACTGACCGTCGGAACTCTGGCGGCGGAACCCCGAGAACAGGCTCCGTCCGCAAACAGCCCGAAACTGGCTGAGCCGATCACCCAAGGTCAGCGCGTCTTCACCTGCGGACACAGCTTTCATGTTTGGGTGCCAGACATTGTTACCGATTTGTGCAAGCTGGCCGAAATTCCCGATCATGTCCAACTCGGCGTTTCCTCGATTGGCGGTTCGCGCGTCGTTCAGCATTGGGACATCCCGGCGGACAGAAACAAGGCCATGGACGCCCTCGCAACGGGCAAGGTCGATGTGCTGACGCTGTCGCCCATCTTCCTGCCCGATGCGGGCATCGAGAATTTCACGACGTTGGCTCTGAAGCACAACAAAGACATCCGCGTGATCGTTCAGCCGATTTGGCTGCGTTGGGACATTTACGAGCCGACCGCCAAACGGCCGGCCAAAGTCGATCACAACGCCATCACCGGCGAAGAGCTGCGCAAGCGGCACGCCGAACATTTTCAGAAAATGGACGAGCACATCCGCCAGCTCAACGAGAAGTATGGCCGGATCGTGATGTACGTGGCCCCGGCTCCACAGGCATTGATCGCGCTGCGCGAGAAGATCATTGCCGGGGAGGCGCCTGGTTTGAAAGTCCAGGAAGATCTCTTCACGGACGCTCTCGGCCACGGCACGCCGCCGCTGAAGGCGCTGGTCGCATACGTCAATTACGCCACGATCTATCGCCGCAGTCCGGTCGGTCTCTCGGTGCCTGCGATTCTGAAACAGGCCAAGCTTGGCGATCAAGAGGAGGCCCTCAATCGTTTGCTACAAGAGCTGGCATGGGACGCGGTACTTGAGCATTCACTCAGTGGTCTTCGAGACTAAACCAATGTCGTCTTTCGCACCGCGAAAGAACGCCGCGTCCTTTCGCGGATTGAAAGGCGACTTTCACAGGTCGCGTTATGCAATGACATCTTCCATACATCTATTCAGAACCCTGTTCGCGGCGCTTGTCGTGATGTGCTCGAACGCAGCAGTCGAAGGCCTGTTAGCCGCAGCGCACGACCTGTCCGTTCAAAAACGGACGTTGCCGCCGTGGGGTATCAGTTCGTCCGCCAGTTCGTTTCGGAATCACGAAAAGTGGTTTCCGAAAATGGCCGCGGACGGTGTTTCCACGATTCGTTTGTTTCCCGAATGGCGCGGCTTCGAACCGAAGCAGGGAACGCGGCACTGGGGTGACGGCGACCGGCTCGTGAAATCGGCGGCTGATTCCCAACTGGAGATCAACGCCATCCTGATGGGCTCGCCGCCTGGAGCGAAAGCGGTGCATGCGTTTCCGATGGACAACGTGGGCGATTGGTCCGAGTACGTATCGGCCGTCGTCGGGCGGTACAAAGACCAAATCCGCTATTGGGAAGTCTGGAACGAAGGCAACGGTGGCTACAAGGCGGATCGTAATACGGATTCAGGAGATCACTGGAGTTTGTCGCTGGATGGGGGAACCGCTTGGCAGCGTGAAGCCAATCTGCCCGACCCGCGCGGTCATGTGAGTGCGGCAGTACTCGACGGCAAGATTTACGCGCTGGGCGGCGACCATGGCCACGACATTACCCAGATCGACGTCGACTCGTGTCATCGGTTCGATCCCGCGACGAACAAGTGGAGCGCGATCGCCAGTCTTCCCGATGGACGCAGTCATTTTGAATCGAGCACCATCGTCTATCAGGGCCGCATCTTGGTCGTCGGAGGGCGCTGCAATAGTTCAAAGCCTCCGCGAAACGTCGTGGGCGATTTGCTGGAATACGATCCCCAAGCGGATCGGTGGCAAGTTGTTGGCGAGCTACCCGAGAAGGTGCTCGCCCCCGTAGCAGTCATCGTTGCCAGGCGCCTGGTGGTTATCGGCGGTGGCCTGAACAACCCACGTCCACTCACCGCCGTCACCCGGTTCGCTCAACTCCCGGCCGACAAGTAAGCGGACACCCCGCGCCCGCATGCTTGTTACCGTTGCCCCAAGTCTCAACGAATGAGCCTTCCATATCTCGCCAATTTTGGGGCGGTTGTTGGATTCATGCTTCCTTGTTTTCCAGTCGTTCACGCGCGGCGCGGATCGATTCATGCAGCTTCTGCTGCAGCAGTTCGCGGGACGGCAATTCCGTCAGGTAAGCGGCGACTCGAATCCCGCTCTGATCCAACTGCAGGAGTTCCACCTGTTCCTCGGACTTTCCTGCGCAGAGAATCAGCCCCAGCGGCGGGTCCTCATCAGGCTCCATTTCGTACCGCTCCAGCCAGCGGAGATACAATTCCATCTGGCCTTTATGTTCCGGGTTGAATTTGTCGAGCTTCAGATCGATGGCGACAAGGCGGCGCAACTTGCGGTGATAGAAGAGCAGGTCGAGGTAGTAATCTTCGCTATCGACGGAAATTCGTTTCTGCCGCGCGACGAATGCGAATCCGCTGCCCAGTTCCAGAATGAACGCTTCCAGTTCCCGCAGAATCGCCGCTTCCAGATCCTTCTCGCTGTACGTATCGGCCAGGCCGAGAAAGTCGAGGAAATACGGATCACGAAAAACCAAATCGGGCGACACGCGATCTTCGTCTCGCAAAGCAGCGATTTCCTGAGCCGCCAGTTCCGCGGGCTTTTTCGACAGCGCCGTCCGCTCGAACAACATGCCGCCGATCTTCTTCTGCAGCGTCCGCGTACTCCACCGTTCGATACGGCACATCTCGGCGTAGAAATCCCGTTTGAGCGGGTCGTTGAGGTAAACGATTTGTTTAAAGTGAGTCCAGCTCAATTCTCTCCGCAGTGCGGAGACAATCTCCTCGTCTGGGAACACCTCGGCGAATCGAATCATGTGCCACAGGCTTTTTTCCGAGAATCCGCGGCCGAACTCGGCGTTCAATTGTCTCCCCACTGCGGAGACAATCTGCTGGCCGTACTCGGCGCGTTCCTCCTGCAGCACCTCTTCACGAATCCGTTTGCCGATGCCCCAGTTCAGCCATACCAGCGCCGAATTCACCGTCTGAGCGACCTGTTGCCTGGATTCGTCATCTTCTGCAGATCGTTGGCCAACTTTTTAGGCACTTTTACCGTGGCCAGCGGGCTGACAGGTTTCCCATGGCGGGCAATTTGGCGACTGCTTGATGATTTCTTCTTCTTTGTCATTTGGAGTCAATCCCAGTTCGTAGAACCTTTTGTCTCAGGACTTGCCATCCTTTCGATCACTCCTCTGCACATTTAGCTTACCCGGAAACTCCACGTTGATGCTTCCTGCTTTGCCAAAGATCAACCTTGTATCCACCATCCTCAAGCAAGGCTTCGAGCTTCTCGGTGATTTGCTTGTCGGTGAATCGTGGAATCGAGAAGTTCGTTCGATGCAATTGTTTCACAGCGTCAAGAGACATCAGATATCCTCTTTGGGAGAAAATGCATATCGGCTTTCATTCTATCATTAGCGACCACGATCACCGTCCATTCACGGCAACTTTGGCCGATGATTTTGATTGACGCCAAACGGGTGCCACTTGTGATTAGGAATTGAACCCGCGAGAATTCAAGGTTCGCTCCCAACAACAAAAACTTGTAGAGGCTTTAAAAATGAAATTCTCGCGATCCTGGCAATGTGCTTTCACGGTCGTCATTGTTTCCTTGTCCTTGTTTGTTCCCACGAGGGCCAATGCAGCGGACGACGAGTTTGCCGCCATGGTCAAGCAGCGGGTGCAAGACTGGCAGCCGACGAAAGACGAGAGGTTGTTGGATCAAGTTGGTTGGGCCAGCGACTTGGTGGAAGCCCGGCGGCTGGCGAAGAAGCACCAGCGGCCGTTGTTCGTATTCACCTACAGCGGCTCGACGACGCGGGCCAATGCCATCGCGCTGCAACGTTGCTGAGGCGGCGCGGCCGCGCTGAGGGCGAGTTCGCTCTCCAATAAGAAGGTCATCGAGTTGCTCAACGCTCATTTCGTCTCCGTGTATGTCGATGGCACCTACCTGCAAGCCAATGCCGACACCGAGGCAGATGAGTTGGCGGCTTATCGCGAGTTGTTCGCCGAATTGAATCGAGCCAACGGCCAGCGGCAGAAGGCGGGCCAGCCACAGCTTTCGACCGGCACGGTGCATGCCTATGTGTTTGCAGCGGATGGACGAGCGCTCGATTCGCGACACGTCGCTCACGCGGGACCGGCGAGCGTGATTGAGATGCTCGAAACTGCAGTCAAGACGTTGCAGGTGGCCGCCGGCCAGCCGATCGTCGCGCCGT
Source organism: Planctomycetota bacterium (assembly GCA_027622275.1). Lineage (GTDB taxonomy): Bacteria > Planctomycetota > Planctomycetia > Pirellulales > Pirellulaceae. The sequence goes on from JAQBZB010000003.1 coordinate 9,046, forward strand.
CGTCCCAATCGCCGCGTCCAGACTGTGCCGACGACGCGCTGGCCTTGCACTTGACGGCACGTTACCTCGTTCCGCGCGGCTCCCCCGAGGCCCGCCGCGACGTCGCTGGTGAACTCGTGCCGCTCGACGCAACCCGGTTGGGCGGCGAACGATCGGGGCAATGGTCCGCGCTGCCGTCGGAAGACTGGTATGTGCTCGAACGCAATGAGTGGACGCGGCTGCTACCGAACGCTCGCGTCGCCGCCGGCGACTCGTGGCAGGTTGATCCAAATGTTGCCGAGACGCTGCTGACGCGGTTCTATCCAACCACCGAACTGAACGACTTGAGCAAGAATCGCTTGGACGAGCGGTCGCTGAAACTGACGGCGATCTCGGTCGATGATGATCGCGTCCGCGCCCGCATCGACGGCGTCTTGAAGATGAAGCACCCGTTTTACCCCGGCCGCGACGACGACAACTTTGTGGAGGCGACGATCATCGGCCTGATCGAATTTGATCCAGCGAAGCCGCATATCGATTCGCTACAAATCGTCACCGACGGCGCGACCTACGGCGGCAGTTCCAATCGGTCTCAACCGTTCGGTGTCGCGTTGCAGATCGTTCCCTGAGGACACAAGACCGTCATCGGAGGATTCACGTCGCATGAAATTCAAGTTCCGCAAGACACGATTGCCTTGTCTCGTGGCGGCGCTTGCCGCGTTATGCCGGATTATTCATCAGCCGCCTGGCGCTAGCCTGCGGTTCTCGCGAACTTCGAGAGAACCGCACGCTATCGCGTGGCGGCTGATTTGCGCGGTGTTTTGGGCAAGCTAGCCGTAACTCTTTTTACAAACGTATGTTTTGAAGAATACTCACCGGTTCATGAATAATCCGGGTTACGCCAGGCGGGCCTCGACACCGCAGTTGCCGCCGACCGGCCGCCGCTCGGGACATTCGACTCTAACGGGGTCCAGATCGCTTATGTTGTCCGGGGCGAAGGTGAGCCGGTGGTTCTGATCCACGGGTGGGTACGGAACGATTGGCCGGTGATCGAGATCCGCGACGCGAACCACCTCACCTGCGTCATCAAACCGCAATTCAAAGAAGAAATCCAGAAGTGGCTGGTGGCGAACCGCCGGAAGTGAGTCGGCGTCGGTGCGGAGGGTGCTGGTGGCTGGCGTTATCGACTTGGAATTCGGACCCACTACGGCTCGCCCCGACCGCGGTCGATGGGCGTCAGCATCTTGCTGGTCCGTTCGATCAGCGAATTGGACCGATGACGCCAACGCCTCACTTCTGATATAGTTCTTGGTCTGCCTGCCGTCGATCCCACCAAAACCATCCTGCCTCGCATAAGGACGCAGCCATGACTCGCTGTGCGACTTCACTTTCGATTCTGTTGACTCTCGCGTTGGCCGGCTACCAACCGGTAACGGCTCAAGTTCCCTTCGGGCCCGACGATTGGCCGCAATGGCGCGGTCCCCAGCGGGACGGAATCTCGAGCGATAAAGGGCTCTTGAAAGAGTGGCCGGCCGACGGGCCCGAGCTGTTATGGCAAGCAGATACGGCTGGGGTCAGCTATTCATCCATCGCCGTCAAGGACGGCCGCATCTTCACGCAGGGGGATCTGGATGGTATCGAACACATCATTTGTCTTAACGTCAAAGATGGGACGTTACTCTGGGCCGTCCAACCCGAGCCGCTTGTCAAAGCGCTCGATGAACGGATCGCCAAGGAATTCAGCGCTGCCGACCGTGATGGCAATGGCACGATCGACGAAGCGGAAGCTTGGCAACGTTTTGGCCGCGATTTCAACAATTACGATCGCCCCACCGGCAACGATCCCAAAGAAGTAGCCAGGACTCGTACGCGTCATTTCTTGGCGGCCTGGGACGCGAATCAAGACGAGCGGTTGACTTTCGCGGAAGCAGGCGAAGTGCTGCGCGAGAGTTTTGCGCAGTTTGATGCGGAAGATCGCGACGCCGATGCCCAGCAACTTGCTGCCAGGCGTGCCACCGCGTTGTTCGCCGCAATTGACAAGGACAACGACGGCAAGATCAGCCGCGAAGAATCTCGCCGAACGGAACTGGATCGTCCTTTCAACGACGCTGACGTTCGTGATCCGGCAACCAACAAAGGTGACGAGTTCCTGACCAAAGCAGAACTCGAAGGCTACCTGGTGAAACGCCAATCGGGACGTGACGGTGTGCTTACCGCCGCGGAAGTTGAAGACCGATTTGCTCGTGATTTTGCCGGCCAGGACGGCATCGTCAGTCGCGAAGAGTTGCGCGGTTTCTACGGCGGCTACCGCAATGGCATGGGCGACGGACCGCGTGGGACTCCGACGGTGGACGGCGACCGGGTTTATGTCGAAGGCGGCAACGGTGACCTGACCTGTCTCGAGGCCGCATCCGGGAAAACGATCTGGCATCTCAACCTCGCTCAGGATCTGGGTGGCGGGCGTCCGGGCTGGGGGTATTCTGAATCACCGTTAATCGAAGGCGACTGCATCATCGTGACGCCGGGCGGCAAGGACGGCACGCTGGCCGCATTGAACAAGCTGACAGGCGACGTTGTGTGGCGCAGCAGCGAGGTTGTTGAAGCCGCACATTATTCTTCGCCCGTCGCGGCCCCTATCGGCGGTGTGCGTGAAATCGTCCAATTCGCACGCGAAAGCGTGTTTGGCGTCGATGCCAAGACGGGGCGGTTCCTGTGGAAGTACAACGGTGCCAATAACGGAACGGCCAACTGCTTCACACCGATCGTACATGATGATCACGTCTTCGTGTCCAGTGGTTATGGCACGGGGACCGGCGTTGTCAAGATTTCAACAAACGGCGGGGACCAATCCGCCGAAGAGATTTATTTTCTCAAGAAGTTACAAAGCCATCATGGTGGTGCCGTGAAGATTGGCGACCACCTTTACAGTAACGGCGGCGGTGTCTTGATGTGCATTGACTATTTGACAGGCGACGTCGTCTGGGAGGCGCGCAGTGTCGGCAAAGGGTCGCTCGTCGCTGCCGACGGCATGCTGTACGTGCTGAGCGAGGGTCATCAAGTTGCCTTGGTGGAAGCGCATCCCGGCAAGTACGTCGAACGTGGCCGCTTCAAGATTAGCAGCCACGGCCGGCCCAGTTGGGCACATCCCGTGGTTTGCGGCGGCCGTCTGTATATCCGCGACCAAGGAGCACTGACCGCCTATCACGTGAGGCCGTAGCCAACCACCTGGCATCGATTTAGGCAAATTTGAAAAACTGTCAATCACTTCTTCGGCATCTCGCGAAGCGACGGCAGGTGGAGCCACCGTCGGATGTCGTACCTCGCCTGCCGCCGCTTCGCGGCTCCTCATGTCCTGGTGCGATGTTCTCCTGGGACTTGCGTCCCAGGCTATCACATGCCATCACTTCGTGACGAGGAAGATGCGGGTCAGGACAAGGACTCAGAGGCCCGTCGTACGAAGCCCTCAGTTTGAAAAACTGAAGGCCCTGGATTCGCGACGTGATCATTTCCCGGCGCGACACGCGGCGTTATACTCGCAGCACGCGTTCCCGGTGCGGTAAGTCATAACAGGACTTGTCGTTCTGTCGTCTCTCGATCTGATTGGATGTGATGTGAAGCCGATATCCCTGCTCCTCGCAATTTTCGTCATCGGTCTTGGCGCGACTCGCAGCGTCCGCGGGGCCGACCAGCCCAATATAATCGTCCTTCTCGCTGATGATCTCGGCTATGGCGACCTCGGCTGTTACGGTCATCCGAAGTTCAAGACGCCGCACCTCGACCGGATGGCGGCCGAGGGCGCGCGGCTGACGCAGTTCAACACGCCGATGCCGTTCTGTGCGCCGACGCGTGCTTCATTGCTGACGGGGCGTTACCCATTTCGCTGCGGCATGAATGGCAATCCCGCGCCCGATGGCGGGCCGGCCGCCGATTTGCTGGCATTGCCTGACGGCGAAGCGACGTTGGCTCAGTTATTCCGGCAAGCCGGCTACGCCACGGGGATGGTCGGCAAATGGCATCTGGGGCACAAGCGTCCTGAACAAATGCCGACGGGGCGCGGGTTCGATGAGTATCTCGGCATTTTGTACAGCAACGACATGCGACCGGTGGAACTGGTCGAGGGGACCAAGGCCATCGAGTATCCGGTGGCTCAGGCGACGCTCACGCGGCGCTACACGGCTCGCGCGCTCGACTTCATCGAACGGAACAAAGCGAAGCCGTTCTTTCTGTATCTCGCTCATGTCATGCCGCACAAGCCGCTCGCCACGACCGAACAGTATTACAAGCAAAGCGGCGCGGGGTTGTACGGCGACGTGCTGATGGATCTCGACGCCGGCATCGGTGAAGTGCTGGGCAAGCTGAACGAGTTGGGGCTCGACGAGAAGACCTTCGTCGTGTTCACCAGCGACAACGGCCCTTGGTTCGGCGGCAGCACGGGCGGACTGCGCGGCATGAAAGGGAGCACCTACGAAGGCGGCTACCGCGTGCCGTGTATCGCACGTTGGCCGGGCAAGGTTCCCGCCGGGCACGTGAACGATTCGCCCGCCGTGATGATGGACTTGTTTGCCACGGTGTTGAAGGCCGCCGGAATCGCACCGCCTGCCGACCGCGTGATCGATGGCCGGGACATCATGCCGCTGCTGACTGGCGACGCGGCGAGTCCGCACTCCGCGGTATTTGGCCAGCAAGCCGCGCGGCTGGCCTCCGTGCGGGACGACCGCTGGAAACTGTTTGTACTTCCGCCGCGCGACAATTTCCTATCGCTCAACAAATCCGGCGCACGCTGGATCGATCCGCGCGGCCCGGACGGTGTCACCATTCTCGCGCCGTACGAACAATATCAACCCGGCGACCACCCGGGACTCCATTCCGGTGACGAATCGAAGCCGCTGCAGCTGTTCGATCTGAAAGCCGATCCTGGCGAGCAACAGGATGTGGCCGCACAGCATTCTGAGATCGTGGCTCGTATGAAGACGCTGTACGACGAAATGAACCGTGATGTACCGCTGGCCCCATCCAAATAAATCCGAATTAGAGAGCTTGACCATGCGGATCATTTGCAGCTTGTTGTTGCAAGATGAATGATGGGAGATCACCTTGGAATCTGTGGACAATCTAATTCCCGGACGGCGAATTGGGAGGGCGAATTGGGAGGGCGAGGCTCCCGCCGAGCCTTTCCCCGCATGGCTCCTCGCCCTGCGCGAAACTCAAATCGGGAAGTTGTTGATCATCACTTTCTTGGCTCGGCGTCGTCCGCGAAAGAAGTGACCTTTCGCGTCCACGAGATCGGACGGCCGGGCGGCAATGGTTTCGGGCAGATCTAGGCCGTCGATGTCGACCGGGACGGCGGCCTTCGAGTCCTTTGACCGCGCGATCGTGAGTTCTGCCTTCTGCCTTTGCCATTCCTATGGCATCTGGTGCGTTCGTCCGTCATAATGGTGACCGCCCACCTGAACCTGGAGCCGCTTGGCTCCGCCCACCCCTGGATGCCCACCCGGAGGGAACGCGCGTGTCCCCGACTAAGAGGCTTTCGCCGGTTACTTGCTGTCGGCGAGTCGTAACGATCGTGTGTCTGGCAGTGACTTGTTCGGTCGCGAGCGCAGATGGATTTCGGATCGACCCGCCGCAAATCTCGCTGGCCGGCAATTTTGACCGGCTGCAAGTTTGCATCCGCGAACAGTCGGCTGATTCGGAGTCGGCTGATCGTGCCGACGACCTGACCGCCGAAGCGAAGTTCGAATCGACGGATGCAAACATCTTCACGGTGGATTCGTCGGGAGTGTTGGCCGCCGTCGGGGATGGGACCGCCAACTTACGAGTGACGGTCGGTGACCAGTCGCAAGAAGTCCCGGTCACCGTCTCTGGCGTGGTGGAGAATCCTCGCGTCGACTTCGATCGTCAAGTCGCTCCGATTATCAGCAAGCTCGGCTGCAACATGGGTGCTTGTCACGCCAGTCAACACGGCAAAGGCGGTTTCAAGTTGTCGGTGTTTGGATTTGAACCCGCGGACGACCACACGGCGATCGTCCGCGATCGGTTGGGGCGGCGAGTCGAGTTGCTGGCTCCCGAGCAAAGCCTCTTCCTGCAAAAGCCGACGATGCAAGTTGCCCACGGCGGCGGCTGGCGATTGAAAGCCGATTCGGTCGATTTTCAGATCCTCCGTGCGTGGCTTGCCGAGCAGAGCCCGGGGCCGAGTCGCGATGTCCCCAAGGTGACAAAGCTGACCGTCACGCCGGCACAACGCATCGGCACCAAAGGGTTAACGCAGCAGTTGCGGGTCGACGCGACTTACAGCGACGACACAACGCGTGATGTGACGGCGTGGGCTCTGTTCGATTCGATGGACGAAGGCACCTTAGCCGTCACCCCGCGCGGGCAAGTTCGGGCCGTTGGGCAAGGTCAGGCCTGCGTCATGGTTCGCTTCGAGTCGCATGCGGAAATCGCGAGCTTTGTCGTGCCTTACAAATCCTCGGTCGAGTTGGCCGGTTGGAAGAACAACAACTTCGTGGATGAACTGGCCGAGAAGAAGTTCCGCGAGTTGGGCATCGAGCCCTCGCCGCTGTGCGACGACGCGACGTTCGTGCGGCGTGTTTACTTGGATGTCATCGGTACACTGCCGACGGTCGCGGACGTGACGAGCTTCCTCGAATCGCAAGACGCCCACAAACGCAACAAGCTGATCGATCGCTTGCTCGGCCTGACGGGCGATCCGAACCTGGACGTCTACAACGAACAGTACTCGGCTTACTGGACGCTGAAGTGGTCCGACTTGATCCGCAACACTAGCAACAAGCTCGGCGACCAAGGCATGTGGGCCTTGCACAATTGGATTCGTGATTCGTTTCGTGTCAACAAACCGATTGATCGCTTCGTTCGCGAACTTGTGACGGGGACGGGATCGATTTACTCCAATGGCCCGGCGAACTACTTCCGCATCAATGCCAGTTCGACGGATCTGACCGAATCGACGTCGCAGCTGTTTCTTGGCATTCGGCTGGAGTGTGCGAAGTGTCATCATCACCCGTTCGAGAAATACAGCCAAGCCGATTACTACGGCTTCGCCGCGTTCTTCGCTCGCGTGGGCACCAAAAACAGCGAGGAGTTCGGGCTGTTTGGGGGCGAGCAAGTCGTTGTCGTCCGCGAGTCGGGCGAGGTGAATCACCCCAAGACCGGCAAGCGATTGCCGCCCACGCCGCTCGCCGCGGAACCCGTCGATCACCCGCTGGATCGCCGTCTGGCCTTGGCCGACTGGTTGACGTCGCCCGAGAACGATTACTTCTCGCGCAGCGTGGTGAATCGCTACGTGTATTACCTGCTCGGCCGCGGTCTGGTCGATCCGGTCGATGACATGCGTTCGACGAATCCGCCGACCAACGTCGCTTTGATGGATGCGTTGTCAACGGAGTTGATCGAAGGCGGCTTCGATCTCAAGCGGCTGATTCGCTCGATTGTCTCCTCACGGTTGTATCAGTTGGATTCGCAGCTCACGCCAGAGAACGCCGCCGACAACCGCTTCTACAGCCACTTCAAAGTGAAACGCTTGCCCGCCGAAGCCCTGCTCGATGCGATCGATCAAGTCACCGCCGTCCAGACCAAGTTCAAGAGCTTGCCGATGGGCACGCGGGCCATCGAGCTGCCGGATGCGGAGTATCCGAACTACTTCCTCAATACGTTTGCGAAACCTCGCCGGGCGAGTGTCTGCGAGTGCGAGCGGTCGCCGGACGAAAGCCTGTCGCAAGCCTTGCATACGCTGAACGGCGATACGTTGGCCAGCAAGATCACCGACAAGAATGGGCGCTTGATGAAGTTGATCGCTGACAAGAAGGAACACCACGAGATCGTCGAACAGTTGTATTTGGCGACATTATCACGCTTGCCAACCGAAGATGAACTCGCCGCTTCGCGCTCCTTCTTGGCCGATTACCTGACGCCGCAAGAGTGCTATGAAGACTTGGTGTGGGCGTTGATGAATTCCAAGCAATTCCTCTTTGTACAGTGACTTTGAATCGCATGCGCAATCCGAATCGAAGCGTGGGCTGTGCCCACCATCTCGCTTGGTGGGCACAGCCCACCCTACTCGTTTTGTTCGCAGTCGACGTCGCGACAGCGCAAACGTCTTATCCGATGCTGATGAGCTTGAAGCCGGTCGCGGCGCAAGTCGGCCAATCCTCGGAACACACGCTCAAGTCGCGCTACACGATGCTCGGGGCGTACGATGTCGTTGTGACTGGCGATGGCGTGACTGGTGAAGTCATTCACCCCGAAGTCAAAGAGGGCGAGCAGCCGGATCTGCAAGAGATCAAGATTCGCTTCAACGTGGCGTCGGATGCACTGCCCGGTGTCCGTGACTTCCGAATTGGCACGCCGAATGGTGTCAGTACCCTCGGCCAGCTGGTGATCGCGGAGGATGCGGTCATTCAGGAAAATGGCGACAACGATGCTCGCGAGAAGGCGCACGCCATCACGTTGCCCGCGACCGTGTGTGGCGCGATCGAGAAGGCCGAAGACGTCGACTATTTCAAATTCACGGTCGCGGCCGACCAGGCGTTGAGCTTTCACGTGCGTTCGCAGCGGCTGCAAGACCGCATCCACGACCTGCAACAGCACGTCGACCCCATCCTTTCCATCCGCGATGGCAACGGCACAACGCTGGCCGCTGCGGACAACTACTTCTTCGCCGATCCGTTTCTGCACCATGAATTCAAACACGCGGGCGAGTACTTCCTCGAAATCCGCGACGTACGATATGAAGGAAATCAGTATTGGGAGTACGCCATCGAGATTCATGGCCGGCCGTTCGTGACCAATGTGTTTCCGCTGGCGGTGGGCCGGGGGCAGCAGACCAAATTCGAATTCGTTGGCCATCAGCTGCCCGATAAACACGAAGCGTTCGTCAGCGTTCCGCTTGATAAACCGACTGGGCCGCAGTGGTGGAAGCTGCCGATGGGAGATGCCGTGACAAACCCGGTGCCCGTGGTCGTCAGCGATCTGCCGGTTTTCACCGAGCTGGAATCCGCGAACAACACGCCGCAGGCCGCCCAACAAGTGTCGCTTCCGGTGGGAGTGTCGGGACGCATCGAATCCGAGAGCGACATCGATTGTTTCTCGTTCGCCGCGATGAAGGGCGAACGGTTTTCTTTCGAGGTGGTAGCGCGCCGCCAGCAGTCGGCCCTCGACTCGCACTTGCGAATACTTGACGCGACCGGCAAGCAGCTGACGTTAAACGACGACATGCGGTTGGGGAAACGCAACTTTGCCGACTCGCTGGTCGAGAATTGGGAAGCGCCCGCCGACGGGACGTTCGTGATCGAGATCCGCGACTTGCATCTGCGTGGCGGCGCGGACTTTGTCTACTTCATTCGCGCGACGCGCAGCCTGCCGAGCTTCGAGCTGTTCATCGACACGGACAAGACACAACTCACGCCCGGCACCGGCGGCGCGATTTTCGTTCGCGCGGAACGCAAGAACGGTTTCACTGGCGAGATTCAACTTGGCATCGAAGGCTTGCCCGCCGGAGTGGCAGCGTCGTGCGGCCGCATCCTGGCCGATAAAGGTCAGGATGGATGCATCGTGCTGCAGGCAGCGCCCGACGCGCCGATGACGCTGGCGAATGTGCAGGTGACGGGAAAGGCGACTCATTCCGTCAAGGACGGCGAGTCGTTCGATCTCACCGCTGTCGCATTGCCCTACCAGGAGACTTATCAACCTGGCGGCGGACGCGGGCACTGGCCGGCGGAAATACATACCGTCTCGATTGGCGCGGCCAGCGACATCGTCGCGGTTACGCTGAGTGAGTATGACATCACGCTGAAGCCGGGCGAATCGAAACAGATCGACGTCAAGCTCGAACGCGCCGAGGGCTTCGACAAGAACGTCACGCTGGACGTCACTTACAACCATCTGAACAGCGTCTACGGCGATTCACTTCCAAAAGGTGTGACGCTGGAAAAGCCGAAGAGTAAGACGCTGCTCACAGGCAAGACTGTCGAAGGACACATTACTCTGACGGCAGCGAAGGACGCGCCGCCGGTCGAGCGGCAGCAGATTTGTGTGATGGCCGGCGTATCCTTGAACTTCGTGATGAAAGCCACCTACGCATCGAAGCCGCTATTCGTTGCTGTCGTTGCGGCCGAGCCGGAGGGCGAACAGAAGTGAGTCATCGAATCGGGCGGTTTGTGGCGACGGTTGCGACACTTTTAACGGCGTTCGTCGGAATCCGCATTTGCCACCTTCAACGTCGATGCGACACCCGCCGTGGGGACTCCAGTGGCGTATGCGCCGGCGCGCGAGATCCTCGATCCGCTAAGTGCGCGAGGCATTGTGTTGCTGGGAAGAGCGCCGATCCGGACGCGATCGCCGCGCCGGAAGGCGTCATCGATCCGTATCTGCGATTGATCAGCTTCTGGAACGACGAGACGCCGATCGCTTCGCTGACGTATTACGCGACGCACCCACAAAGTTACTACAACGATGGCTCGCACGAGTTGCGGCCGATTCTGGCATCGCGAATCGAACGTGGGATGCGCGAAGCGTGGGAAGCCACTTCGAAACGGCCGATTGCGGCCAGCGACATCCAAGATGGTCTCGGAGGAGCAGTTTGCGGCCACGGGTGAGGGACGGGACACTCGGTTTTGCTGAACGCGTTTGTGAATCCCAGGAAGCTCAGGTTGAATGATCGAAATGAAAGAATGTCGACGCGTCATCTGGCTCGCCACTTTGCTGTGCGCGATAGGTGAAGTCGTAATGGGGCAGAACAGCGGCAGCGCCGGCTCGGCCCCCGTCGTCGAGCGCGAAACCGCCCGGGGAACCGGCAGTGATTCGACGCTTCTGACGCTCGAAGAGCTGAAAGCAGCGGGAGCACTGCGATCGAGTTATCGGAAACACCAGCAGCGTTCAGTCGGAACAGAAGCACCAAAGCCCGAACTCGCAGCATTTCGAAAGGACATCCAGCCGGTCCTGGAAAGAGCCTGTGTTCGATGTCATGGACCTGAGACGCAGGAGGGCAACATTCGGATCGACACGCTGGATCCCGATCTCCTGCACGGAAGCGATGTGGATTGGTGGCTCGAAGTCGTTGCCGTGTTGAGCAATGGCGAAATGCCGCCCGCGGACGAAGCCAAACTGGCGGATGATGATCGCAGCAAATTGATGGAGTGGCTTTCCTCGGAAATCCAGGTTGCGTCAACGGTGCGTCGCGCTGAGCAGGGGCACTCGTCTTTCCGGCGAATGACTCGTTACGAGTACAACTACGTGCTGCAGGATTTACTCGGACTTCCGTATGACTTTGCGAGCGACTTGCCGCCGGAGTCCACTTCGGAAGACGGTTTTCAGAACAGCTCAGAGATGCTGCACATGTCGGCCGTCCAGCTCGAGGCTTACCGCGAGTTAAGTCGCAACGCCCTGAAGCGGGCGACGGTGCGCGGCGAGCAGCCGGCACCGATTTATTGGGGCGTATCAATGCAGGCCGCTGCGGCTGAATTTTGGGCCCAGCAGGACGAAGGACTGGAAAAGATCAGGCAGCAGCACAAAGACGATCCAGAAATGCTCAAACGGGAACTCGAACGGCGAACTGCAGAATTCCAGGGCCGGCCAAACGGTACCCACTACAAGAATCTGAGTACAGGACGGGCCGCGAGAGCATCGTGGAGTTACGGGGGCGCGAAATACGCATGGCAACCGACGCAGACACGACCCGAGATCCCGGCAGATTTCGATCACGTTGCCATCATCCCGCCGAGACAAACGCTGATTGTCGAACTGGGCGATACCGTTCCTGACGAGGGGACGCTTCGCATTCGCGTCCGCGCCTCTCGAACGTCAGTCGAGGACCAGCGCATTCCCAGCCTGCAACTGGAATTCGGTTGGCAGGCCAGCAACGACTCGGAGGCCTCCGTCCGAATCAGCGACCATGACGTCACCATTGAGGCCGTTGCGGATCGACCGGAATTCTATCAGTGGGACATTCCGCTGAGTGAAGTTTACCCGCGCAATTCGGTGCGCAGGATTTCGAAGATGGGAGATTTGCCGAGTCCTTCTGAGTACGTGAAGTTTGTGAACAGCTCGGTCTCACACGGTGACATTCAGCTTGATTTTGTGGAGATCACGGCACCGCTTTACGAGCAATGGCCACCGGATTCGCACACTCGGATCTTTTTCGACAGCGAGAACAAAGCGGACGAATCAGTCTATGCGCGGGAAGTGCTGTCGCGTTTCATGTCGCGTGCCTGGCGGCGGCGTGTGACTCCGTCAGAGGTCGACCAGAAACTGGCTCTGTTCACAAAGATTCGCCCCGAATGCGGTGATTTCCAAGAAGCGATGATCGAAGTTCTGGCGACCGTGCTATCATCACCGAAGTTTCTCTATCTCGTGCAGGCTGATTCGGAACAACCGCAGGCAGGAAGCCTGAGCCAGAACGAACTGGCAACTCGTCTTTCCATGTTCCTGTGGTGCAGCACGCCTGACAAAGAACTCCTGGATCTGGCGGCGAACGCACGGCTGAGTGGCCGCGATGTTCTGATCGGCCAGGTCAAGCGAATGCTGGCTGATGCACGGTCTCAGCGTTTTTCAAAACACTTTGTGCGTCAGTGGCTCGGTATGCAGTTGCTCGATTACCTGAACGTCGACCGGAAAACCTACCCGCAGTTCGACCCGTATCTGAAAGAGGCGATGCAGCAGGAACCTGTCGCCTTCTTTCACGAAGTGCTGGAGAACAATCACAGTGTGTTGGACTTCATCCATGCTGATTACACAATGGCCAATGAACGACTCGCAAGTCACTATGGACGGAGTGACGTCGATGGAAATCACTTTCGCCGCGTGGAGTTCGATCCGCATCATCGGCGAGGCGGATTGCTGACCCAGGCCGGTCTGCTTGCCATGAATTCCGACGGCCAGGATTCGCATCCGCTCAAACGCGGCATCTGGATGCTCGAAAGTCTGTTGAACGATCCGCCTCCACCGCCACCGCCGGCTGTTCCTAAGATCGATCTGGCGGATCCCGAAATTGCAAAGCTGACTTTGAAGCAGCGCATCGAGAATCATCGAAATCAGGCGGCCTGCATGTCGTGTCACGCAAAGATTGATCCATGGGGAATCGCTTTCGAAAACTTTGATGCTATCGGAAGTTGGCGGACGCAGATCGAGGGGAAGCCAGTCGATGCGTCCAGCCTCCTGTTCAACGGGCAGGAACTTGATGGCATGGACGGACTGAAACGGTTTCTGCTGGAAAACCGACAGGACCAGTTCGCCCGCGCGATGGTTCATAAAATGACAACGTATGCGATCGGACGGCCTCTGACGTTTGGGGATCGGTCAAGTGTTGACCAGATCACGGCCGATCTTCGCAACCAGGGGGATGGACTTGCTACTATGGTCACGTTGATTGTCACGAGTGACATGTTTCAGTCGAAGTGACTTCACCCTCCCTCTGGGAGGTTGAAATTCAGTGTGCTTGAAGAAAGACAACAGTATGACAACCGATCTCACATCACTCGACCGTCGAAGATTCCTTCGTGGTTCCGGAGTCGCTCTCGCGCTGCCGTGGTTCGAGTCCATTGCCAGCCTCGCCAGTGCCGCCGAACAGTCCGCCACACCGAAGCGCCTCGCCTGCTTCTACATGCCTGACGGAGTGCCGATGCCGCTTGCGGAAGATCCGGCTCATCAAGACTGGGCCTGGTTTCCTCATGGTAATGGGAAGAACTTCACGTTTACGAAATGCCTCGAGCCACTGGAACCGCTCCGCAATGAGTTGACGGTTTTCTCCGGCTTATCGCATCCCTCAGTGCGGAGCATCCACGGCCATTCGAATGCGGATCAGTTCCTCACCGGGGCTCCCACCGGGCCTTCGGGAGACTACAAAAACTCCATCTCGCTCGATCAGGAATTTGCAGCGCACGTTGGCGATCAAACTCGCATTTCATCGCTCGTCCTTTCGACCGATGGAGGCACAGGAACTCCGCGTGGCGCGCATACCGTGTCGTTCAATCGAAGTGGTCGAGCCATCCCGGCAGAGCACCGGCCCAAGCGAATCTTCGACATGCTGTTCGTGAAGAGCGATGACGACGCGGCACGGCGCCTCGCGCTGAGTCAAAGTGCCCTGGACGATCTCCTGGCCGATGCACGTTCATTGCGGAAGACGCTGTCGACCCACGATCAGAAGACGCTGGACGAGTATCTCCAAGCGGTTCGGGACACCGAGATCAAGGTCGAAAAGGCGAAGCGGTGGTTCAACATTCCGCTTCCCACAGTCGATGTCGATCACCTGAAACTCGACATCACACCCGAAGATCCACGGGTTTTTCTGCAGACGATGTTCGAACTGATCTACCTCGCGTTTAAGACCGATTCCACTCGAGTTGCCGCGTACCAGATCGGCAGAGAAAACGGCGTCGGCGTCAGCGACTATCTTGCTCGTGCGGTCGGGTTCAATCTGACTCATCAACTCTCTCACGAGACCAAGGAACCCGGCGGTTGGAAGAACTTTGGCACCTACTGTCGATTCCTCAGCGAAGAGTATGGACGCTTCGCCGGAAAACTGAAGGCGACGGCCGAGGCTGGTGGAAACGGTAACATGCTGGACAACACACTTCTCCTGTTCGGTTCCGCGTCGAGCGCCTTCCACCTTTCCCGCAACTACCCGTTGATTCTGACGGGCGGCAGGAACATGGGGTTCAAGCACGGGCAGTACCTCAACTACGCGGGCGACAATCAAGCGGGAGGCGCCTGGAACGGCGGCAGAGAACCCTGGCAACAAGAGGCCGCTCACGAGGACATTCGACTGTCAAATCTCTTCGTGACCATGCTTCAGCGTCTCGGCGTCGAGACCGACAACTTCGCCGACAGCACCGGCACGCTGGCTGACGTTTGACGGCCGTGCGGCGAGAAACTGCAGACCTGCGACACGCCCGTCGAAAAGTTCGGTGACAGTAATGGCCGTCTCGACTAAGGAGTCGTCCCAAAATAAGTTACCGAATTGCGCGTGTAGCGGCAGGGCGCAAGCCCTCCGGTTTGCCGCACCGGACGGCTTGCGCCGTACCGCTAATTCGGTAAGTTATTTGCGGACGAGGCCTAAGTGTGCGTTTCGAACCGTTGCCAGCCTCTCGGTTAGGCCTAACTTGAATCGATTCCCGATCGAGAAATTCCGGTTTGACTCGGCTATTTGCAGAGTCAATTGCCTGGAGGGTGCGAATTTGAAATGCGATGTTTCTGGAACAGATCGCGTGGCGAAGGGTTAGGTTGCGACGCCTAGCAGTTCGAGGACGTGTTCTTGATACGGGGTGGCAATTGTCAGCTTGTCGAACTCCGAATCAAACTCGGCGATGCGTATTCGGTTGCGGCAAAGCGTGCCCAGGTCCGCCAGGATGTCGTGGAAGCTCTGCACGGGATAATCGTCGTCCGTGCGGCGATGGGCGTCTTTGCGCTTCGCTGACTCCGAACGTTGCGCCGCAGCAACGATCGATGCCCGAGCCGCCGCCGCTGCCTCCTGGTCATCGTCCGCGAACAGCACCGCGCGCAGCTTCTCGCGCAGGTGCCACTCGACGTAGTAAGCCAACATGCAGATAAACACATGCGACCGAATGCGGTCGTCGTTGCGATGGTAGATCGGACGCAGCGACAAGTCGACCGTCTTCAAGCAACGGAACGCACGCTCGACTTTCGCGAGACTTTTGTAGGTCTCGACAACCTGCTCGGAGTTCATCTGCTTCTTAGCGACGCTGCTGCGAACAACATACAGCCCGGCCTCTTCGCGAATCGCTGCTTCCCGGCGCGTGTACGCAAACGAGTTCGCCGTGATCGTCAAGTCAAAGTGTTTCGCCATCTTGTGCTTGCCAATCACTTTGCCAACGCGAAGGCCAATCTGCTTTTCGCCACGAAGCGGGTTTCGCTTGCGCCGCGTCGCGAGCCGAATCGGTTCGAGTTGGTCTTCGGTCGCCCGGAGCAACTCGTTTCGCTTGCGGACGCGTTGTTCCGCCAACGCCGGATTGCGACAGACAACAAGCCGTTCCTCCGGGAAATGTTCCGACGTTACCTCCGCCAGATCCTGCTTGTCGAACAGCGACATCTGGATCGCGCCCGCTTCGCGTAACTGGCGAATTCCCTCGCTGCGCAAAGCCGACATCCAGTCCAGGCCCTCCACGCCTCGCAGGTCTTCGTTGATGCGAGCCGACGTAATCATGCCGCGGTCTCCGACGAACACGATGCGGTTGATGCCACAACGCTGCCGTGCCCGCGCCACGATTTGCGTGAACGTCGGCGGGTCGGCCGCACCCACTGTCGCGGGTACCCGGCCGGGAAAGAACTCGATCACATCGGGCGGCAGTTGGGTGAGATTTCCCAGCGTCTCATGTTTGACTTTGCCATCCTTGCGAAAGCTGCAGCGCAGCAGCACGGACGTATACACCTTTCCCTTGACCGTCTTCTTGACAGTTTCGACGCGCCGTTTCTTCCGTTTGGTGTTCATGTCCGGTGTTGTACACGAGACCGTCCGGGCTAGCTAGCCAGTGTTCGATTACTCGTGGCAACGAAACTGCATTTCGTTTTGACGTAGAAATGCTGCATATACAGCCTCAACTCGTCGTGTGACCCCGGATTTGCGGTTCAAGTTAGGGTTAGAAGGCGAATAGCGTCCCGCCGCTGCTGACGTCGGTTAACGTTCGTCGCTGGTCCGTTGTTCGCGAGCACGTTTCTGCCTGTCGCCTTCCTGCACGAGATGCTCGGGCCACGAGAACGCCGGAAGCTTCGCGACATCCCACTCGCGTAAATGAGGCAGATCCTTGCGATGTTCCGGGCGGGTGTACTGCCACGGGTTGCCGCGAAATGTTTCGTCGATCAGTGCAAAGAGCCTCGGATCGTATTCCGCTAGCTCATCCCGCGTGTCGACGTGATTGTGATCGTGGTCGGGAGGCCGGTTTGTCCCGAAGTACGATTGGACGCCCTCGGCCCAATACTCGTGGTGATTGTTCGCGGCATACTTGCCTTTCCAGAGTCCATCGCGGATTGCCTGGTCGTAGATCGCTCGGAGCCGACCGTCGAAGTTCTCGTCGAGCCGCGTTAGCCCCATGTCGTGAATCGCGTGAGCGAATTCGTGAACCAAGATGTTCTCTTCGTGATACGGATCGCCACGCAGGCAAAGTAGATTCTCTTCGCCGCAGCTGACCGCCGGGCGAGCCGGTGTCGCCCCGAGGCCGCGCGCACGCCGGTCCCAAAAGACCTTCGGCGTCAGGTCGCTGTGTTCCGGGATGTCCGTCGTGAACTCATCGGGTGCCATGACGGCGAAGCGAGTTTTGCTCTCGATCAGGGCGAGCCGGATGTCCTCACGACGTTTCAGCATCTCGTCGATCAGATAGGCGGCCTCGCGCAGCGCCGCGTCCGACACTTTCGCCGAACCGAGAATCGGGAATCCGGCTGCACTGATATGCTTCGTATAGAAAGGATCAAGGTGGAGTTTGTCGGTCACGTCACTCGATGGCGACGAGACGGGCGGAGACTCTGCGTGTAGAGCCGGAGTCAAAAGACTCATGCTCGTCACAAAGAGGACGGTTTCTCGAAGCATTCTGGATTCCTTGACTCGCGGCGTGAGGGGAAGTCTCGTGAATCGAACAATTCACGTCCAATAATGTATACCGTCCGGTTCCGTTCGGCAGCCAGACGGCCGCAATCGCCTCGGCCAAGAAATAAAAAACGGTGATCCAACTCGAAGGTCAGATCACCGTCTCGATAGCCAGACAAAAACACTTCCGTGGAGAGGAAGAATCGGTTACGCGGTGACTAGCCGCAAGTCTTGCAACCCTTTTGATGAGCGTCAGAACAGGTCGGAGCCGGGCAGCAGACCGTGACGGGCACCTGCTTGCAGACGACTCGTGGTACGCAACGTGTTACCGTGTAAGGCACCTGACGCGGCACACAGCGAGGCGTGCAAATCGTCTTGGTGTAATGCACGGGCTTGCAGACCGTATAGGGCACTCGCTTCGTGCAGGTGACTTGCTCGTAGCGGCATGTCGTGTACGGCACTTGCTTCGTGCAACATTCTTTGACCATGTGGCAGACACGGTAGGTGCAAGTCTTGACGACCTTTTCAGGGACCATGTGGCACACCTTGTAGGTGCAAGTTTTGGTCACCTTCTCCGGCACCATGTGGCACCTGCGATAGGTAACCGTCTTGACACATTTCTCCGGCACCATGTGGCAAACCTTGTAGGAGCAAGTCTTCACGACTTGTTCCGGCACCATGTGACAACGCTTGTACGTGACCGTCTTCACGCACTTCTCGCTCGTCATGTGACAAACGCGATAGGTGCAGGTCTTTGTGCGCGTCTCTGGAACCATGCGGCAAGTCGTGTAGGGAATCTGCTTCGTCACGACTTCCTGCTCATAGCGAACACAATTGATCGTTCGTTCTTGAACCTCAGGCACCCACACTTTGCGGCAGCTGCGCCGTGGTGGGCATTGCACCTGGACGGTGCGGCATTCTCCCGGCTGATAAACACAGCAGCAACGGCATGGATCCCATGTCCAGCAACCCGGTTCCTGAATCACCTTCGTGACGACCGGACCTGGGCATTCAGTGACTTCGGTATCCCAGTGTCCGCTGCAAACCTGAACCGTCTTCGTGTAGTGAACCGGACGACAGATGGTCTGGCAGACGTCGCGGTAATGCGTTTCATAAATGGGCTTGCAAACCGTGTAGCAGACATCCTTCGTTCGTGTCTCCCAGACGGGCTTGCAGACCGTATAGCAAATATCCTTGCTGCAGGTCTCCCACACGGGCTTGCACACCGTGTAGCAAATGTCCTTCGTGCGAGTCTCCCAGACGGGCTTGCACACCGTGTAGCAGATGTCCTTCGTGTACGTTTCATACACGGGCTTGCAGACGGTGTAACAAATGTCCTTGGTCCGTGTTTCCCACACGGGGCGGCACACGGTGTAGCAAACATCCTTGGTGCGCGTCTCGTAGACCGGCTTGCAAACCGTGTAATTCACGGTTCGGTAGCAGGTCTCGTAGACCGGCTTGCAGACCGTGTAATTGCACTCCTTGAAGTGCGTCTCGCGAACTTGCTTTACGCAGTCGACCGTTTGCTTATCGTAGACCGTATCGTAGACGGTCTTGTAGCAGGTGTACTGCTGTTGGTCGTACACAACCTCTTTGCAAGTCTTGGTGGTTGTGTAGCACTGTTGCTTTGCACAGCCATAGCTGGCTGGGGTGGTGCCGGCACAGTGGCGATAACTCGCCGCGCCGAAGTAAGCACCCGATGCATCTGCTGCCGACAGGGCGATTGCAACGACCGCCAAAGTCAGCATTCCCTGGAATGATTTCATCTTCCGATTCTCCTCAACGACGTAACACAGTGAAGTTCCTCTTGCTCGGCGTCACTCGCCAAGCCTGTCGGCCAAAACGATCCGTCGCTAGGTTGCCTGTCTGGCTGGGCAGGCGGGTTGCCATCAATGACACGCTTGTAGGTGAGGATTTCTCCACCCCCACGCACTTACACTTGCCGGTTATCGTCGTTCATCGTCAAAATGAGCTGATAACTTAATTTGGAAATTGTGGGTGCTATAAATGGCCTGAGTGATATAGGTGTGGGAGATCGATCACGCCAGTCAGAGAATCTGCGATCGATGTGGAAATGAGGTGATTGGCAGGAATCTTATTCGATTACAGCATTTACGACGGTTAGCCGGTGCCAAGCCTGTTGTCCGGATGCCCGGATGTCCAGGATCTCGGTCATCCGACCACTTGAAAATCAACGGTTGAGACCCGGCATAGGTGCTCAACTGTCGCCAGGTCGCGGCCAATTCAAGAATTTTTTTGACTGCGCACTTTTCGCGACCTAGATAGTCTTGAGAAGCAATTGCTCGGGGCGAGTTCGGCGAGCAAGAGGTTGCGGACGATCCAGTCGAGATGGGCTGGCGAACAGGAAATAAACACGCAAGGTCAATAATTAGGGGTTCCAAATCATGAGTCGTCAAAAGTTCCAAGGGTTTACGCTGGTCGAGATCCTGATCGTGGTGGTCATCATGGCGGTCCTAGCTGCCGTGGTCGTTCCCCAGTTTGCTGGGTCGACCGACGATGCAAAGCAAAGCACTGCCGAGTTCAATCTCGGTACCCTCCGATCCGTCGCACAAACGTTCCGGGCTCACCACGCGGGAGCCAAGCCCGCCCTCTCCGGCACGACCATCGATGCACTTACGAAAGAGACGAATCCGGCCGGGACCGTTGCTGCAGGTGGTGGCCTGGGTCCCTACCTGGTCGCACTGCCAGAGAATCCTTTCACGGGAAAGCCAACCGTGAAGGCTGTCGCAACAGCGGGTACATCTCCCGTCGCGGCTGACGTAACTGCCAACAATGCTGGTGGCTGGATTTATGACGCATCGACGGGCAACTTTTGGCTCGACTCGAACACCAAAGGCGAGTTTGGTTGGTAATTTGAGCCTGAGACCAGCTTTGACGGATTGGGATTTGAGCCACAAAGCCCCTCTCGCCGCCTGCGAGAGGGGCTTTTGTCGTTTTAAGGTCGTTGCTCGAGCTGGTACCTGGCGCGGCCCGAGGCTTGTTCGCACTTCGCCAACTACCTATAAGTCTAAGTGAATGCTCACTCGGCCCGGGTTGAAGTACGCGGATGGATGATAGCAAAGAAAAGCAGCCACCAGTTCCGGTAGAGTCGACCGTACCACAAGCAGTTGTCAGCCGGTTGAGTCTCTATCTGCGTGAGCTTCAACAGTTGGTACACGAAGGTCATGCAACCACCAACTCGACTCAACTTGGGACACTGCTCGGCTTCACGGACGCTCAAGTGCGTAAGGACTTGGCGTACTTTGGCCAATTTGGTTACCCCGGAATTGGTTACCGCTGCGAAGAGCTGATCGCCGCGATCAAGAAAATCTTGGGGACCGATCGTTCCTGGCCGGTTGCCGTCGTCGGACTTGGTAATCTTGGCCGAGCCCTCTTACGCTATCGAGGCTTCAATCAACAGGGCTTCCGATTTGTGGCGGCGTTTGATGTCGACACGCACAAAATCGGCGAAACGGTCGAGGGAATCGAAGTCTTTCATCTTGACGACTTATCCGAAGTCGTTGCGGCAAAAGGAATTCGCTTGGCAATTGTCGCGGTTCCCGGTTCGGCTGCCCAAGCCGTCGCCGACGCGCTCGTCGCCGCGGGAATCGAGGGCATCTTGAATTTCGCCCCGGTGACATTGGCGCTGCCGGACCACGTCAGCCGTGTCGGAGTGGATCTGGCGATTGAGCTGGAACAGCTTTCATTCGCGGTTGTTAACCGGCCAGAGAATCCGTAAAGTATTGGCGCGGTCGAACGACTGTAGGATTGCCCGATAGTGTAATGGTAGCACTAGGGATTTTGATTCCCTCAGTCCAGGTTCAAATCCTGGTCGGGTAACTTAAGCATCAGGTTCTCGCTCCACCACCCACCACAGCCCGTAGACGCCTAACGCGGTATCGCACCGCCGGTCGCAGCATCGCCTTGCTGTTTCGTAACCTGTGACGGTCGCTGATGTCAGAAAAACTGTGGTATCTCAAGAATTGTCAGCTCTTCGAGCAACTTACGGCTGACGAATTGCAGGGCATCGAAGCCAGAAGCAAGGCGCGTACGTTTCCGCGCGGCACTCCGATCTACCTGCCCATGGACGAGACAGACGCCGTCTTCCTGCTGGCATCAGGTCGCGTGAAGATCTGCCACCTCACTCCCGACGGCAAACAATCGATCCTGGCCTTTATCGAACCAGGCGAACTGTTCGGCGAACTTGCATTATTAGACGCGGGGCCTCGTGACGAGTATGCGGAGTCCATCGAAAAGTCGACGGTCGTGCTGATTCCCGGCGAAGTGATGCGGCAAACGATGGAAGCCCATGCCGACGTCACTCTCGGCGTGACGAAAATTATAGGGCTGCGCCGCCGACGGATCGAGCAACGCCTGAAGAACCTGCTGTTCCTGTCAAACCGCGATCGTCTGACTCATCTTCTTCTGGAATTGGCGGAACAGTACGGATCTCAAGAAAGCGACGGAGTGAAACTTCGTATTCAGCTTTCTCATCAAGACTTAGCAAATGTCATTGGTAGCACGCGAGAGACGGTTACCGTCGTCCTGGGGGAAATGCAGCAGGAAGGCCTCGTGAGGATCGGGCGCCGTCGAATTGTAATTCTTGAACTAAGTCGGCTGGCTAACAGCGTCCAACGCCCTGCGCCTGTGCTGCCCGTCGAGCCTGGAAACCGACCTTGAGGATTCGAGATGTCCTTGAACCATGGAACTCGCTTGGACGAGGCGAATCAATGTGAGACGACCCACAGACGACGAATTGAGTTACGGACGATAATCTATGAATGTCGGCGAGGTGGGTGGCCGCGCCGGAGAGAGGTGTTGTGATGCACGATCAAGGCTCGTGGAACGATTGTCCGTCCGGCGCAGTGAGCGCCATGGTGACTCAATTGCGGCGACGCAAACGCTTGGCGCAGCTCCGTCCCATCATGGCAATCGGCATCTTCGTGTTGCTGTTTTCTGCCATCGGGTACGGATTGACGAACCGCGACGATCCCGAATCTCGTGCCGGCCTCAACTGTCGTGAGACGGTTCCATTGCTCGCAAAGTACCACGATCAATCCCTCGAAGCTGCCGTGGCAACAGATGTGCGAGAGCATTTGTCGCATTGTCCATCCTGTCGCAAACACTACGAAGAGATGTATCCGAGCGAAGTACGAAATCCCTTGTCCACGCCGATCCGGTTGGCCGCGATCGCTTCGCATTTCTACCGCTAGTCGAGTCCTCGTGCGTCCAGTCGGTTCGCATCGCGTCCCCTGGCAGACCCTGATTCTTCGTGGCAAGATGGTGGCCGCAGTTGTTCTTTGCGCGACGGATTCCGGGACGAATCGATGACTAAACAGGCAGTTGTGCTTGCCGCCGGCAAAGGGACTCGAATGAAGTCCGACTTGCCCAAGGTGTTGTTCGAGGTTTGCGGGCGTCCGCTGATCAGCTACGTCATCGATGCGCTTGAGCGAGCCGGGGTCGAGCGAATTGTCGTGGTCGTTGGCTACCGTGCCGACTTGGTTCGCGAGGCGCTGGACGGTCGAAACAATTTGCTTTTCGCCCAACAGACCGAGCAGCTCGGCACCGGGCACGCAGTGATGATGTGCCGCGAAGCACTTCTTGGGCAGACTGGACCTGTGTTGATCGTGACCGGCGACTCGCCTTTAATTCAGCGATCGTCGATCGAGAAGCTGCTCGAAGAGTTTTCGGCGGGCACACCGGCTTGTTTGCTCGGCACCTTGCACAAAGACGACCCGACGGGCCTGGGGCGTATCGTCCGCGACGCTACCGGCGTCTTCGAGGGGATTGTCGAGGAGAAGGAGGCGACACCCGAGCAGCGTGCGATAACCGAAGTCAACATGAGCACTTACGTGTTCGACACGGTCGAGTTGCTCGGTGCCTTGGAACAGCTCACGGACGAGAACCGGCAGAGGGAGTATTACATCACCGACTGCCCCGGTATTCTAAAGCGTGAAGGCAAAGAAGTTCGCGCGTTGGCCGTTCTTCAGCCGTGCGAGTCGTTAAGCGTCAATACGCTCGAAGATCTGAAAATCGTCGAAGATGAGATGCGAAAGCAAGGCCACTAATGCGTGAACTGAAGATCTTCAGCGGCCAGGGCAATCCTCAATTGGCTCAGGACATTTGCGATTCGTTGCATTTGCCGCTAGGGGAGGTCACGCTTGGCAAGTTTCCGGACGGCGAGAACTACTGCAAAATTGAAGAGGACGTTCGCGGCCGCGATGTCTTCCTGATTCAACCCACGTCGCCGCCGGTCAATGACAACCTGATGGAACTGTTGATCATGATCGACAGTTGCAAACGGGCGAGCGCCGCTCGCATCACCGCGGTAATTCCTTACTTCGGATATGCACGACAAGATCGCAAAGACGAAGGGCGGACCCCGATCACGGCCAAGCTGGTGGCGAATCTGATCACTCGCGCCGGTGCGGATCGTGTGCTCACCATGGACCTTCATGCCGCGCAGATCCAAGGTTTCTTCGACGTTCCGGTCGATCACTTGTACGCCGGTCCCGTCCTCAATGATCACTTTCTGGACATGGGCCTGACGGAAGATGACATCGTTGTTGTCAGCCCCGACGAAGGAAGCATCAAGCGGGCGATCGGTCACATGAAGCGGATGGGCGGAAAGCTGGCAATCGTTGACAAACGTCGCTCCGACGCGCTGCATACGAAGCAGGAAAACATCATCGGCGGTCCGGTCGCAGGACGCGTTGCGCTGCTGTTCGATGATATGATTAGCACGGCGGGCTCGATCTGTGGGGCCGCATCGCTTGTCAAAGCAGCCGGGGCTCGTGAGATCCACGTGGCCGCAACACACGGTGTCCTGTGTGGGTCGGCGCGTCAGAACCTCGAGCGGGCGCCGATTGACGGCATCGTGATTACGGACAGTATTCCGCTGGCAGAGGACCAGAAGCTACCCAAGATTAAAGTCCGCACCGTTGCCCCGCTCTTGGCCGAGGCCATCAAACGCACTCATCACGATCAATCGATCAGCGAGTTGTTCGAAGGTCGCAGCCGGACTTGACCGCTCAATGGCCGCCGCCAGACGAGTTTTCAGGCTTTTCACGACGAAACACAGCGACTACATCTTCGACGGGCACCACGAAGAGCTGGTTGTCCGGTTCAAAATCGACCGGAATCGCGTCTTTCGGATGAAACAGAATGCGGTCGTACTGACGCAGCGGCATATCGGGATCGTTTTCGACTTGTGCCGAGATGGTCACGATTCGCCCCGTGATCGTCGGAATTTCGGCAGCGTCTGGCAGTGCGATGCCCCCCTTCGTCTCCCGTTTGGGTTCGTCCTTGCGGACCAACACGCGAGCACCAATCGGCTCCACGTATTCAAATACTTTGGAATTAGCCTTGGCCATGGTTAACCGCCGTCGGGGAAACTTGAGCTTCAAGAAACGCAGGGAATCAGGTCAAAGTTAATAGTCGACGGGACAATCCACAAGATCGCGCGAGCGACTCACTAGATCGGGCCGCGTTGCAAATGCCTGGAAGATCGGCTAGTTGGGCTTGAAACACTGCTCAGATTTGCCAGAATAGCGGGTTTCTACACCACTCTAGCTTAGCGATCAAGGCTTTGGCGAATGGCTGACACACTGAATGTTGCGGTTCGAGAACAACTAGGGACCAACCACACGCGGCGGCTTCGCAAGTCCGGCCACATTCCCGCGATATTATACGGGCACGGCGAGAAGAACGTAAATCTCACGATTCCCGCCTCTGAGGTGAACGGTGCGATTCGCCACGGAACCAAGGTCGTCGACATCCGCGGCGCGGTTACCGACAGCGCGTTGATTCGTGACATCCAATGGGATGCGTTCGGGTCGACCGTTTTGCACCTCGATTTGACGCGTGTTTCCGCCGACGAGAAAGTTGAGGTAACCGTGCCGGTAGAACTGCGTGGCGAATCTCCCGGTCTGCGCGAGGGTGGTGTCGTCGAGCACGTCACTCACGAGATAGAAATCGAATGCGCGGTTAACGCCTTGCCGGATAGGCTGGTTGTTTCCGTCAACGACCTGCATTTGGGTCAGTCGATTATCGCGTCCCAGTTGCAGCTTCCCAATGGAGCGACCTTGCTCAGCGACGCCGATGCGGTCATCGTTCATGTCATCGAGCCGGTTGAAGAATTGGAAGAAGCAGGATTGCCAGGCGCGGAGGGAGCGGAGCCGGAGGTGATCGGTGGTCAGAAGGAAGAAGAGGAGGACGAATAGGCTGCGAGGCTGGTGTTGGCTTGCGGCTGAATCGACGGTGGTTGCATGAAGCTGGTTGCTGGGCTCGGGAATCCCGGTCGGAAATACGAGGAGACTCGACACAATGTTGGCTTCCAGGTGGCTGCAAAACTAGCCGAGCGATTCGGCCAGTCGACCCCACGAGCGAGGTTTCAAGGCGAGACGGTCGAAGCGTCGATCGGAACCGAAAAGTTACTGCTACTTTGCCCTCACACCTATATGAATCGAAGCGGCTCTAGTATTCTGGCGTCGCGGGATTTTTATAAACTTGAGCTTGCTGACCTGCTGGTGGTTTGTGACGACTTGAGTTTGCCGTTAGGAAAGTTGAGAATCAGAACGAAGGGTTCGTCCGGCGGCCAAAATGGACTGCGAGACATCATCCAGCGTTTAGGAACTGACGAATTCCCGAGACTGCGAATCGGGATCGGAACGCCGCCTGCCGGTTGGGACGCGGCGGACTTTGTTTTGAGCAAGTTTACGAAGGAAGATCGTGCGGAAATGGAGATCGCCGTGGCCCGCGCCGCCGACGCTGTCGAGTGCTGGGTCCGCGAAGGAATTGAAAGCTGCATGAACCAATACAACGCCGGGTGAATTAGGTCTCGATCAATACAACCTTTGATTGCGGTGCCCGGCCGGGTTACTCGCAATCCTTTCTAAGCGATGGCTTAATTGTGATAGGAGCGATGCTTTGGCACAAAACGTTTACGAATGTCTGTTTATCCTGGATTCAAATCGTTACGCACGCGATCCCAATGGGGTCTCTGACGCGCTTCCAGAAATGGTCGAGAAGCTCGCAGGCGAGGTGTTGGCGAACCGCCTTTGGAACGAGCAGCGATTGGCCTACCCGATCAATGGGCAGCGCAAGGGAACCTACTGGCTGACTTATTTCCGACTCGAGAGTTCTCGGTTAAGCGAGTTCAATCGCGCCTGCCAGTTGAACGACAATATCTTGCGAAACTTGACACTCAAGGTGGATCCGCGACTGGTCGACACCCTCGTGGCTCATGCGAAAGGCGAAGTGGTGGCGGTTCCCGTTGCCTCGGACGATGCTTCCAACTCGGATGACGTCGTCTTGGATGACACTTCCAGTGAAGAAGCGTCGGAAGAGACCGCCGAAGCCGTCGCGGAAAGCTAGAGAATCGATTGCGTTGCATCGTTTTTGTTGCTCGGACGTAGTTGGTTTGTTACTCTGATCCCGATCAGCTTTGACATCACCCAACGCAACAAGGAATCAAGTCATGGCCAATTTCAATCGCGTTATTTTGATGGGCAACATCACTCGTGATATCGAGTTGAAGTACACGCAAAGTGGCTTGGCGGTAACGGAAATCGGCATGGCGATTAACGACAAACGCAAAAACGCCAACGGCGAGTTTGTAGATGACACTGTGTTTGTCGATGTGACTCTTTGGGGAAGAACCGCCGAGATCGCCAGCGAGTACCTCGCCAAAGGTTCCCCCATCTTTATCGAAGGTCGGTTGAAGTACGAAACCTGGGAAACCGATGGCCAAAAGAAATCGAAGTTAAGGGTTGTCGGCGAGCGATTGCAATTCATTGGCCCGCGTGGCGACCGGCCGCGTGGTGGCGGCGGACACAACGAATCAGAATACAGCGAACATGCACCGGCTAGTGTCGGTTCCGCCGACACCGGCTCCGGCGGCGGTTCCGAACCGCCGCCAGACGATATCCCCTTTTGAATTGAAACAGTTACGCAAACACTTCCAAAGCGTGAGTAAATAATGCCCAAGACAGCTACCCGAAAGAAACCTCGTCTGAAGCGATTGCCTCGTGGTCCCCACGGCGGCGTCCAGCTTTTGCTGATTCAGTCCGTCGATCACCTTGGAAAGCAGGGTGATGTTGTCGAAGTGAAGTCCGGATACGCACATAACTACTTGCTGCCGCAAGGCCTGGCGACGTTGGCGACCGACCATCACAAACGAATGGTGGAGAAGCATAAGGCCAAACTGCACGCCATCGAGAAGTCGCGATTGGCTGATCTGGAGTCGCTGGGAGATGCGTTGAGCAAACAGAGCATCACGATCGAGGCCAATGCCAACGACGAAGGCCATCTCTACGGCAGCGTCGGCGCCGCCGAGATCGTGGCGGCGTTGAGGCAAGCGGACTACACGCTGACGACGGATCAAATCCGGCTGGATGGTCCGCTCAAAGAGCTGGGACTCTACACCGTCAAAGTGCATCTTCATCAAGAGATCGAAGCAGACCTCAAGGTGTGGGTCGTGCCGACCGCCAGCGACGAGTAACGCATCGTTCCGGCATCGTTCAACAGATTCAGACCCATGCGTTACCGTCTCGGTTCGTGTTGGAAGGTGTTCGTCGTCTGATGAATCCGCCCCAGGAGGTTTGCGGTGGCTACATTCCAACGCAGCGATTCGCCGCGCGCAGCAAGGCCCGTCACGTCCGAGATCCTTGATCGGCAGCCTCCGTTTAATCTTGATGCCGAAATGGGCGTCCTGGGGAGCATCATGCTCAGTCCCGACGCCTGCGACGACATCGCGTTAACGCTCCGTCACGACGACTTCTATGACGACGCCAATCGCAAGCTGTTCGAGCACATGCTCGCCATGCACGACGAAGGGCGCAAGATCGATTTGACACTGCTCGTCGAGAAGCTCAAGTCGGCCGGTGACTTCGAGCGCATCGGCGGCGCGCCCTATCTCGGCCGCGTTTTTAAGTCCGTCCCCAACGCAGCTCACGCCATCTATTACGCGCAAATTGTGCGGGAAAAGGCGACTTATCGCGCGCTGATCGACGCCAGCACCGAGATCCTCCGCGAGGCGTACGAAGAGAATCACGAGGCCAAGCACTTGCTCAGCCAAGCCGAACAAAAAATCTTCGGCATTCTCGACAGTCGCGGCACGTCGAACGTTTCTAGTATTCGTGACATCTTGCACGATGCGATGGATCGAATCGATGCCAGGATGAAAGGCGAACATACCGAAGGCGGCGTCGAGAGCGGTTTCACCGAACTCGATGGATTGCTGGGAGGGCTGCACAACTCGGAATTGGTCGTACTCGCGGCTCGACCGAGCATGGGGAAGACGGCGTTCGCCATGAACATTGCGGAGAATGTTGTCCTCAAGCTGTTCGTCCCCGTGCTGTTTGTCAGCTTGGAAATGTCGTCGATCGAGTTGGCTGATCGTTTGCTCTGTTCGGCGGCACGCGTGAACGGCCATCGGTTGCGTAACGGAACCATCTCGTCGGAAGATCGGCAACGGCTCGTCCAGCAGGCGTCGGAGATCAGCCAAGCTCCTCTGTTTGTTGACGATTCGCCATCGCGCACGGTCACCGAGATCTCGGCTGCGGCTCGTCGGATTAAACGCCGCGAAGGTCGGCTGGGCTTGATCGTCGTCGACTATCTCCAGTTGATCGAACCGGACAATCAAAAGGATCCGCGTCAAGAACAAGTTGCCAAGATCGCACGCCGACTGAAGGGTGTCGCCCGCGAACTCGACGTACCCGTCCTTTGCCTGGCACAGCTGAACCGGCAGGCTGAAGACAGCAAGGATCACCTCCCGAAACTCAGTCATCTTCGCGAATCGGGTGCCATCGAGCAGGACGCGGACGTCGTGATGTTCGTCCACCGCGAAGAGTATTATCGGCGCGGCGAAGATGCTGCCGAGGTCGCCGGCCAAGCCGAGATCATTATTGCCAAGCAACGTAACGGCCCGGTCGGCAACATCGAGCTAATCTGGCGAAAAGACTTCACGCGTTTTGAGGACAAGGCACCCGATCGCCTGCAAGTCTTCGACAACTTCAACGCGCCGCCGGCGGACGATGACTTTTGATGCAACTCGTGATCAACTCTTATTGCAGCAGCCTCCGACGCAAGGGTGATGGTTTCTTCTTCAAGGCTGGCGAGCGGTAAGTCGCGTGTTCTACTGGCACCTTGGTGGGGGTGACGGTAAGCTAAGCGCCAACACGTATTTCAAGCCTTCGGGCAGTTCACGGCGCGCGGCTGCGGTAAACGCAACATGCCACGAATTTTCGACAACATTGACTTGTCACTACTTCCAGCTCTTCGCGAAACGCTGGCACTCGCGGAACGTGCGGACTTTTGCGTTGGGTATTTCAACCTTCGTGGTTGGAAGGCAATCGACGGACTCGTCGAAGCGTGGGCTGGCGGTTCGGGGCGACAGTGCCGGCTGCTGATCGGCATGCAGCGTTTGCCGCAGGACGATTTGCGACAGGCGTACAGCCTGTTGGCCCACGAGGATCAAGTCAGCAATCAGACGGTGATTCGAGCCAAACGTGACCTGGCTCGCCGTTTTCAGGAGCAACTCAGCTTCGGGGCTCCCACGGCCAGCGACGAGGCGGGCCTGCGCCGGCTATCGGCTCAACTCAAGGCCGGCAAGGTCGTGGTGAAGCTCTACCTCCACCATCCGCTCCATGCCAAGCTCTATCTTTGCTTTCGATCCGACCCGAACAACCCCATCACTGGCTTTCTGGGATCGAGCAATCTCACGTTCGCCGGATTGTCGTGTCAGGGTGAATTGAATGTGGACGTGCTCGACCACGACGCCACGCAAAAGCTCGCCGGTTGGTTCGAGGACCGCTGGAGCGACAAGTGGTGCATCGACATCACCAACGAACTGATTCAGGTCATTGATGAAAGCTGGGCGCGGCCTGACGCGCCGCCGCCCCATTGGATCTACATCAAGATGGCCTACCATCTGGCCGAAGAGGCGCGGGCGGGGCTGTCCGAGTTCACCATTCCCGCCGACATGCGCTCGACGCTGCTGGAGTTTCAGTCCGCGGCGGTTCGCATTGCCGCCCGCCATTTGCAGAAGCGCGGCGGTGTCATCCTGGGTGACGTGGTTGGTCTCGGAAAGACCCTCATGGCGACGGCGCTGGCCCGCGTCTTTCAAGACCCGCCCTATTCGCTGGAGACGCTCATCATCTGCCCCAAGAACCTGGTCGGCATGTGGGAGGATTACGCGCATCGCTACCGCTTGATTGCCAAGGTCGTTTCGATCACGCAAGCCCAGTCGATCCTTCCCGAACTCCGTCGTTACCGCATCGTGATCATCGACGAGAGCCACAATCTGCGCAACCGCGAAGGCCGCCGCTGGGCCGTGCTTCGCGACTACCTTTCGCGAAATTCCAGCAAGTGCATCCTGCTTTCCGCGACGCCGTACAACAAAGCGTACCTCGATTTGGCGAATCAACTCCGCTTGTTCCTCAACCCCGACGACACGGTGGGCATCCGTCCCGAAGAATACCTGCGCCGCGATTGCGACGGTCGCCCCGACGAATTCACTCGTCGCCATCAATGCCCGCTAAATTGCATCGCGGCGTTCGAAAAAAGCGAACACGCCGACGACTGGCGCGAGTTGATGCGGCTGTTCATGGTCCGCCGCACGCGCACCTTTGTGGAACGCAACTACTCGTTCACCGAATGTCCGGACTGCGCCACCGTGTTGCTGCCGACTCAGGACAACTGTTCGCAATGCGGACGAACCAAGACCACTGGCGACCGCCGCTTTCTCGTGCTCGAGGGCGGCACTCGCTTCCATTTTCCCAAGCGTCAGCCCAAGGCCCTGAAATTCCGCATCCGCGACAAGGACCCGAACGACCAGTACGCCCGCCTGTACTCGGATGCTGTGGTGGACACCATCCGAGAACTTCATCTGCCTCGTTACGGTTTGGCGAATTACCTCAAGCCCTCGCCCGATCAGCCTCCGTCCCGCGACGAAGCGGACGTAATGCGAAATCTGTCCCGCGCCGGCAAGCGGCTCATCGGCTTCTGCCGCACGAACCTCTTCAAGCGACTTGAAAGCAGCGGTCACTCGTTTCTGCTGTCGGTGCGACGACACATCCTGCGAAACTTCATTCACCTGCAAGCGATCGAGAACGGCCTGCCGTTGCCCATCGGCACGCAGGACTCTTCGTTGTTCGACACGCGCGGCGATGATGCCGACCACGATGCCCAAACCACCGGCACGCTTCTCGAAGAAGAAAGCGGCGACACCCAAGCCGCGCCCGGGACTCGCGCCCAAGACCTCGCTGCGTTCGCGACCGATGCCGACGCCGCGTATCGCACGCTGTCGCAGGAACACCACACACTCTTCGACTGGCTGCGCCCTGACCTGTTCGTCGACGAACTGGCCAATCACCTCCGGCAGGACGCCGAGGGGCTCTTCTCCATTCTCACCCTTGCCGGGGATTGGCAGCCGGATCGGGACAACAAGCTCGCCGAACTCCACAAGCTACTCACGAAAAAACACCCTGGGGAAAAAGTGCTCGTGTTCTCGCAGTTCGCCGATACGGTTCGATACCTGGCCGAGCAGTTGCGCAGCCGATCCTTGAACCAACTCGGCGAAGTGACGGGCGACACGGACGACCCTTCGCGTTTCGCCCACCGCTTCAGCCCGCAAAGCAACCCGGCCCGTGGACAAGTCTCGCCCACCGACGAACTACGCGTGCTCGTCGCCACCGATGTGTTGAGCGAAGGCCAGAATCTTCAGGACGCCGCCATCGTCGTGAATTACGACTTGCCGTGGGCGATCATCCGGCTCATCCAGCGCGCCGGTCGCGTGGACCGCATCGGGCAAGCGGCCGAGCAAATCCTCTGCTATTCGTTTCTGCCGGCAGCGGGCGTCGAACTGATCATCCACTTGCGCAGCCGCGTCCGCCAGCGCTTGCGGCAAAACGCCGAGGTTGTCGGCACCGACGAAACATTCTTCGAAGACGAACGACACGACGGCCTGATCCACGACCTGTTCACCGAAAAGTCGGGCGTCTACGACGATCCGGTTGATGACGAAGTGGACCTTGCGTCGCGGGCTTATCAAATCTGGAAAAACGCCACCGACGCCGACCCGACGCTCAAAAAATCATTCCTGACCTGCCGCCCGTCGTGTTCTCGACCAAATCACTCTCGGCCGTTGCGCCGCGTCCCGAAGGTGGCACCGCGATCCAACCGGCGTCCGGCGTCATGGTCTACGTCCGCACGGCCGATGGCAACGACGTGCTCGCCTGGGTGGACGAACAAGGCCAAACTGTCACCGAGAGCCAGCACGAAATCCTGCGCGCCGCCGCCTGTGATCCCGGCACGCCCGCCCTGCCGCGATTGACCAACCATCACACGCTCGTGGAAACGACCGTGAAAGGGATTCAGACCGAACACGCCCAAACCGGCGGACAGCTCGGCTAGCCGACGAGCGCTCGCCGTCGCGTCTACGAACGGCTCAAGGCGTACGCGGCCGAAGTGAAGAATACCTTGTTCGACATCAAGCCCCTGCACCGGGCCGTGGACGCCATCTACGACCAGCCGTTGACCGAGCCCGCCCGCGACCTGCTGAACCGCGAGCTGCGCACCGGCGTCACGGACGAAAAGCTGGCCGAACTCATCGTCGCCTTGCACGAAGAAGACCGCTTGTGCATCCCCAAGGAAGACGCTGCAGCACGCGAGCCGCAAATCATCTGCACCCTGGGGTTGTCGGATCAAGTAGAATATACAGTCGGAAATCAAGCCAACCAGAACGGGAGTTGACCATGACCACGCAAAACACCTACGTCGTAACCGGCACGATGTCGGACGAGCAGACGGTGGTGCTAGACGAGCCGCTGCCGATCAAAGAGGGCAGAGTGCGGCTAATCGTCGAGACGATCGGAGAACATAAACGCTCGTACTCAGAAGTCATGGCGGCGATTCGCGAGCGGCAGCGTCTCCGCGGGTATGAGCCACCGACGCGGGAAGAGGTAGACGCCTACATCCAGGCGGAACGAGATAGCTGGGGAGAATAACTGTGCGAATCTATCTCGATGCGAACCCGGTGATCTACACGGTCGAGAGAATGGAGCCGTACGCAGCGATCGTCGATGCGCGACTCGCGGCTATTGGTATCGTTCGCGTGGCCAGTGATCTCACTCGCCTCGAATGCCGTGTAAAGCCCATTCAATTAGGCAATACTGCGGTGCTTAGGGACTTCGACGAGTACTTCGCGGAAAACGTCTCCGAAATCGTTCCGCTCACGCGAGCCGTGATGGACCGCGCCACTGAGATTCGTGCCCAGTTCGGCTTCAAAACACCCGACGCGATTCACCTTGCGGCGGCGACTGCGGCAAATTGCGACGTGTTCTTGACGAACGATCACCGACTCGACCGGTTCACCGAGATTACTGTCGAAGTCATTTCCCCATAAACGGATTTTTCTACCCTCCCATGCCGCTTGACTTCGCCCGCACCCGCACCCTTCTTCAGCAATTCGACTTCCAACGCCTGTTCATCGAAGAGCTGGGCTGGTCGCATCCGGACAGCCGAAAGCCGGTCGCGTTTTCTGTCCGCGAAATGGACTTCACGCGGCGCGAAATCGCGCAGCTCGCCGGCGTGTCGGTTTACGAGATCGAATCGGCTCAGCACGCAATTCCCGATGCTAAACTCCGCGCGGCCGTTCAAAAGGAAATTACCCAGCTTCGCCACGAAAACCTACTGATCTTCGTCGACCGCGAGCGGACGCAAAGCCTGTGGTACTGGGTGAAACGGCAGGACGGCAAGCTCTATCCCCGCGACCATCTGTACTGCAAAGGTCAGCCGGGCGATTTGTTTCTCAGCAAGCTCGGCCAAATCGTGTTCGACCTCAGCGAATTCGACGCGGAGGGCAACGTCACCATCATCGAAGTCGCCGACCGGTTGCGGTCGGCGCTCGACATCGAGCAGGTCACCAAGAAATTCTTCCGCGAGTTTCAGGACCAACACGTAGCGTTCTTGGAACTGATTCGCGGCATCCGCGACGAGCGTCAGCGGCGCTGGTATGCCTTGGTGCTGCTCAACCGGCTGATGTTCATCTACTTCTTGCAGAAGAAGGGTTTTGTTGATGGCGGCAAGCTGAACTATCTCGGAGACAAGCTGGCCGAATCCAAGCAGCGCGGCAAGAATCGCTACTTCCGTGAGTTTTTGAAGACGCTGTTCTTCGAGGGCTTCGCCAAGCCGGAAGGCAAACGCTCGACCGACGCCAAGAAGTTGCTGGGCCAGATTAAATACCTCAACGGCGGTTTGTTTCTGCCGCATCATGTCGAACAGCACAACCCCAAGATCGCAGTTCCTGATGAAGCCTTCGACAACCTGTTCGCGTTGTTCGACCGATACTCGTGGAATCTGGACGACACGCCACGCGGCCAGGACGACGAAATCAACCCCGACGTGCTGGGTTACATCTTCGAAAAGTACATCAACCAAAAAGCCTTTGGTGCCTACTACACCCGCACCGAAATCACCGAGTACCTCTGCGAGCGCACGATCCATCGACTGATTCTGGACGCGATCAACACACCCGACGCCGTGAAGGCCCACCCCATCGCGGGCGTCAAGGTTCGGGCGTATGAGTCGCTCGGCGACCTGCTCATGGACCTGAACACCACTCTGTGCAAGCGGCTGCTGCATGAAGTCCTCCCCGGCCTCAGCCTGCTCGACCCCGCCTGCGGCTCCGGCGCGTTCCTGGTCGCGGCCATGAAGACGCTGATCAACATCTACGCCGCCGTGATCGGCAAGATTAAGTTCCTCAACGACCGCAACCTGCGCGACTGGCTCGCCAAGGTCGAACGCGACCATCCGAGCGTCAGCTACTTCATCAAGAAGCGGATCATCACCGACAACCTGTACGGCGTGGACGTGATGGAAGAGGCGACCGAAATCGCTCGGCTGCGTCTGTTCCTGGCACTCGTCGCGTCGGCCCAGCAGGTCGATGATTTGGAGCCGCTGCCGAACATCGACTTCAACATTTTGGCTGGCAACTCGCTGATCGGGCTGATGCGCGTCAACGACGCCGACTTCGAGAAGCGGAATGCGCAGGGCAATTTGTTCCGCAAGAACTACAAGCAAGTGCTGGAAGAAAAGAACCGCTTGATCGAACTCTTCCGCCACGCGACCGAGTACGCCAAAGACCTAACCGGACTGCGCGACAGCATCGAAACGAAGAAGCACGAAGCCTACGAGACGCTCAACGACATCCTGCTCGAAGAATTCAAATCGCTCGGCATCAAGTTTGAGCAAGCCACTTGGGACGACAACAAGAAGGCCGCAGGCAAGCCGATCAAGCGACCGCTTAAGCCCGCCGACATCGACACCCTGCACCCGTTCCATTGGGGTTTCGAGTTCGACGAAATCCTCAACAAACGCGGCGGCTTTGACGCCATCCTCGCAAACCCTCCCTGGGAAATCCTCAAGCCCAATGGCAAAGAGTTCTTCGAGGAATACTCGGACGTGGTCACCAAAAACAAGATGACCATCCACGAGTTCGAGAAGGAGCAATCGAAGCTGCTGGGTGATGCCGACGTGCGCGCCGCATGGCTCGATTACCTTAGCCGCTTCACTCACCAGTCAGCCTACTTCCGTTCGGCACTTGAGTACCGCAACCAGATCAGCATCGTGAACGGCAAGAAAGCCGGCAGCGACATCAACCTCTACAAGCTGTTCGTCGAACGCTGCTTCCATTTGCTGCGCCCGGGGTGGTGACTGCGGCATTGTCATCCCAAGCGGCATCTACACCGATCTTGGTGCCAAGCAACTTCGTGAGATGCTATTTGCCGAGACGCAAGTCACCGGAATCTTCGGTTTCGAGAACCGGAAAGAAATCTTTGAGGGCGTGCATCGCAGCTACAAGTTCGTCGTGCTGACGTTCGAGCGTGGCGGTTCCACCGCCAAGTTCCCCGCAGCGTTCATGCGGCTGGATGTCGCCGATCTCGAGCGGTTTCCGAGCCACGACGACATTGAAATGCCAGTGGATCTGATTCGCCGCCTCTCTCCCGACTCGCTGTCGGTCATGGAGTTCAAGTCGGACGTGGACGTGCAAGTCGCCGAGAAAATGCTCCGCTTCCCGCTGCTCGGCGAAGAACTCGCCGACACATGGAACGTGAAGTTCTTCCGCGAGTTCGACATGACCAACGACAGTGGATTGTTCAAGGAGTCGCCTGGCAACGGCCGCTTGCCGTTGTACGAAGGAAAAATGATTCACCAGTTTGAACATCACATGGCGGAGCCAAGGTACTGGATTCTTGAAAACTCCGGTCGCGCAAGTTTGATTGGTCGAGGCACCGACGATGGTCAGCAACTTCCCTATCAGCAGTACCGCATCGGCTTCCGCGACGTCGCACGCAACACTGATGGACGAACTATGATTGCATCGTTCCTGCCGTGTGAAGTCTTCACCGGCAACACGTTGATAACGTCGCTTCAGCCGACCGAGGCGACTCACCTTGTTTACCTTACGGCGGTGCTCGACTCGTTCATCTTCGACTTCCTGATTCGCCAACGAGTCACAGCGCACTGCAACATGTTCTACGTCTATCAAATGCCCGTGCCCCGGCTGTCGTCGAGTGATGCTGCGTTCGCCCTGATCATTGACCGTGCGGCCCGTCTGATCTGCACGACGGCGGAGTTCGACGGCTTGGCGAAGGAAGCCGGTCTGAAGAGCCACCGGTAGGGAGTCACGGACGCGGTCGAGCGCGCGAAACTCCGCGCCGAACTGGACGGCCTGATCGCCCACCTCGACGGCCTGACCGAGTCCGAGTTCGCCCACATCCTGACCACCTTCCCGCTGGTCCCCGACCCCGCCAAAATCGCCGCCCAAAACGCCTGCCGCGACGCCAAGCGAGGTGTTTGAGGCCGATCGTTATCTATCGTGTAGTGCATCGAAAAGACGCTTACTAGCATTGGAGACTGCCGTGTTGAAACTGCATCCCGAAATCTTGGTCAAGGATGGCAAGAAGCAATTCGCCGTTTTGCCCTACGAAGAATTTGTCGCCATCCAAAAATGTCTGGCCGACGCGGAAGACCTGTTGGAACTCCGCCAAGCCAAACGGGCCGAAAGCAAGAAGCCCGCGCTGCCGTTGGCCGAAGTGAAACGCAAGTTGCGATCGAGCTAATGTTCCTTTGACGACACCGCACGATAACAGCAACTCACGCGAAGAGAGGGGGCATATGGCCGTCTCAACTCCGATCCAAGTCATCGAGCCAGATTCACTGCAATGGCCGGACCAGATCCAGTCCGAGCAGTTTCGTGTCAACTCTTCGTTGATTGCGGGGACGCAGAAGCTCAATTAGTCACTCGAACGAACTTCTTCATCCGACAGCGGCAGCTTTTGCGATTCGATCAGTTGCGCGTAGGCCGACGCGACGATCAGCCAGCCGATCGGCGTGATGAACCAACCGAAGATGCAGCCGACATAGGGAATTCCCAAGGGTGCGAGATGTAGTGCGAATTCGACAAACGTCAGCAAGAGGCAATTGCCGAACCCGGCTCGATTGACCATTTGCTGGCTCTTGCCGAGCGACGCGAACACGCCTTCATCGCGATCGACGACAAGGTAGAAGCTGAACATCCAAATGGTCATCAAGTACAATCCGGGAACGATCAGTATCACTGTGCCGAGCATGATCGGCACAAATGTCAACCAGAAGAGACCGAACAGCGGCAGGAACTTGCTGAAAGCGCGGAACAAGTCGTTCAGGTCCGCGCGTTGCTCTTTGGATCGCACAGCTCGCAGCGTCAGCAAAGACAACCCGCCCGCCAGCGGACCCAACAGGATCAACAACGTCAGCAATCCCAACACATCGACGAGCAACGCCGCGACAACCAGCACGACAAGGTTCTGCTTGTAGACTTCAAACGCATCGCGAAAACAACGGCCGACGTCCATGAGACCTTCTCGATTCAAATCTCAGATAAATTGGCGGGATTCTCAGCCGCATCGTATCCCGATCGGCTTCGCAGTGAGGCGAAGAGTACCGCGGTTACAATGACCCAGACCACATGGCAGACCGCGGAAACCAGGCTTCCTCGTTTCATCCACGGGTCCAGAATCTGATCGATGCCGGCGTCGTCGAGCTGAGGAGCGGCCGCCGCTTCGGTCACGATAACCGTGAGTATGACAGCCGCCATACCGGCATGCACCAGCAAAATGAGAATCTCTGTGATACCTGTCACGCAAGACACCGTGCCGAGCTTTCCTCGCAGCCGAATCTTGGTGATGGCGAACCAGATTGCAAACGACAAGCCAAACGCGAAGATGGCAATGAACTCGATCAACGCCCAGTCATCGGCTTCGAGACCAGCACCGAAAATGGGCCTGATGAAACGCCGGCCGAGGCCCTTCAAAACGAGGAAGGCAATGAAGAGTGCGATACCACCCAGCCAGCCAATATTGCCGTCGCTAGGTGACTCTTTTGGCTCGGTCGCTGGCATCTGCGGCGACTGGTCGGCACCCGTAAGATTGCCGAATCGTGGAATACGGCTGATGGAAAAGCCGAGCAATGCGAGAATGCCTAGTGCCGTCGTGATCGTGATCGCCGTGTTCCCCGCATCCGGGAGCACCTCCATAAAGACGAGACTTAGCAGACACATCAGCAGGTAACTTCCCAGCATTCCCGCGACGCTCTTCCAAAGTCCCCGGGCATCGGCTTCCCGCGCAAGCACAAGATAGGACATGATCAGCACGATTTGTGGCATGATCGCGGCATACGAAATGAGAACGTCCGGCGTAACTCCTTCCTCACCCCAATGTCGAAACTCCAACACCGTCGCCAGCACGCCAAGGACCAGGTCAGCCCCCAGCATGATCATGCCGATCAAAAGCCACTGGCGACAAGGGGGGCTCGGCTCACACAGAGAGACAGTCGGGAGGTTAACACTCGAATGATCGGAAATGTTGCTCGACATTCTACTCAGTCCTTCCGCCACTCTCGCCTCGATCCAACATCTGGAAGAGCGGTTTTACGAACTAGTTCGGGATTCAATCTCGCGGACGCAGGATTCTTGTTGTTTGGTGATCTCCTCGGCTTCCTCGATATCCGTCACCTCGGTCAGCAGCTTCCTGGCTTTGTCTTTGTCTTCTCCGACGGCTTCGATCAATGCTCTGTGGAGCAGATACTCGCGCCGCAACGACTGCTGGGTCCGCTTGCCGTTGCGGTAGTTGACTTCGACGTTGGGAAGGAGGCCACGTTCGAGGTTGAGTGTGAGCTTTTTGAGGAGCAGTTCATTCTCGCGCCGAGCGTCGTCGATCCGTCCCGCTCGTAGCAGAGCCAACGAATGTGCGTCCTGAAGGTTCCAGTCAAGCGGTTCCGTTGGTTTGCCGAGCTGTGCGATCTTGTCGTTCAACCGGACGCCCAGGTGCGGTTCGGTTAACTCCACGAAGAG
Source organism: Planctomycetota bacterium (assembly GCA_027622275.1). Lineage (GTDB taxonomy): Bacteria > Planctomycetota > Planctomycetia > Pirellulales > Pirellulaceae. The sequence continues at coordinate 48,963 of JAQBZB010000003.1, forward strand.
TGCGGCTCGCTCCTGGGTCAGCCTGTTGTCAGCAAGCAGTGGCCAGACGGCATCCGCGAAGAATGATCTCGCATCGCTGTTTGCCTGTGTGAGAGGTTTACCAGCGATGTCGATGTAAACAGCTTTGATTTCTTTACCAGTCGCAGCCAATTCGTCGGAGCCGTCTGGCAGAATCGTCCAATGTTCCAACAGCACTGGAATCAGTGCGTAGGCCGCTTCGCGCCGCTTCCGGATGGCATCCGACCAGACTTTGAGTTTATCGCGGAATCCGTCTGAACCACGTGTTGGCTGCTCGATCTTGGCGGCAACGTCGCGCGCCTGTTCATAGCCGTGCCGGAGCTGTTCCAGCATGTGGGCTTGCTCCTCGGCACGAGTTGCCGGCGAGATCGCCACGAGACACAGCACAAATGGCAAGATGGATCGGTGAGTCATGAATGTCTCCTGTGAGCGGAAAGAACGATTGATCTGTGTGAGTTACTCCAAATGCCGCATCAGTTTGCCGCCAATTCGGTAGGTACCATTCCGGAACACCACAACTTCTTACTCCCCAAGCCCAACAATCCAGGTCCTTTGTATCCAATGCGAACCGCCAAGGCGCGACACATGCCCTGTTCGACATCGTTGACTCGCAATGTAGCCTCAAGGTAATCTTCTGGAGAGGAGTGAGGCCCGACGATTTCAAGCAGCACGGCCCGTCCCAATTCGGATGTGTGTCGTGCCCCAGCACAACGCGTTTGTTTCCGTCCTCGTCCCGCAGGATGATCTGGGTTGCTTCGATCGTCTTATCTCCGGTCGCAGCTTTGGCCGCCAGCAGGACAACCCCTGCGCCGACCAAACACACGCAAGTCAAGCACGCGCGCATCCAGCGGTTTTGACGTTCCAATTCTTCGATTCGAATAAGTAATGACGTTGCACCGTGATTCTTGAGTGTCATGGGAGTTACTTCTGAGCCTTGAATTCGGACGATGAGTCGCTTTGGATTCGAGAGTCGACATAAGCGGCTAGCCGTTCTGCCTCGCCGCCCTTGGCGATCTGGTGGGGCGTGGGGATCTTGCGAGCCGTGCTGATTTCCATACCGAGGTAGTTGATGGCGTTGTCGGCTCCCGACGTGCTTTCCTTGCGACAAGCCCATAGGTAGCTGGTTGCCTGTTCTTCGGTCAGCGGCAACCAATCGGTCGACCAGCCATGATTGCGCCATTCCGCCAACAGCTTTCCTTCGGTGCGCAGTAGAAGCACAAATGCTCCCGGATCGCTGGGCGAATCGTACTGCTGGTCGTAGAACCAAAGCCGCTTACCCTCGCCGATGTTCGCGACCAGTGCAACCGCCGCCGCTCGCTTGGCACGCTTCGCGAAGACAACTTCAATGCCGGGGATGTTCTGCGCGGCGGCGTTGCATTTCGCAGAAACTTCTCGCACTACGCGGAAGCCAGCCCAGTCGGTGAAGATCGTTGGCGAGTGGCTGCTGTATCGATCGGCCGAGCGAAGGAAGCCGGGCCAGTTGTCGAAGCCGCCGCCGCGGAAGACGTGCTTGCCCGAGCCGCGGCGGAGCGGGTCGCCCGAAGGCGACGTTTCGTACCAATCTTCATCGCCGACGTCCTCGCACCATTCCCAGGCGTTGCCGTGCCTATCGTCGAGTCCGAAGTCGTGGGGCTTGAACGAACCGACCGGTGCCGTCGCCGCAAAGCCGTCTTCCCAGTCAACCGCCCACGTCACACTGGGCTGTTCTTGCCGCGATGTTGTATCCGCAAGATTCGCCGCGCCGCGCAAGCTGTTTGGATCGTCGCCGGTCGAGAACAATGTGGTCGTCCCAGCACGGCAGGCATGCTCCCATTCCGCTGCGGGCATCGAGCGCGTGGCCTTGGGCTTGTTCCGGCGACATGAACGGGGGAGTTCCGGCGATCTGAGCCGTTTGCGTGACGCTGACGTCATCGACCGCGCGAGCCAACCCGAAGTCAGTCAGCTTCACCCGCTCGACGCCGTTCTCCAGCAGGATGTTGGCCGGCTTGATGTCGCGATGGACAAGGCCCTGTTCGTGAGCGGCGGCCAGCCCGCGAGCCATCTGCATGCCGATGCGCAGGATCTCGGTCAGTTCCAGTCCGCCCGTTCGATCGATCTTTTCTTGCCACGACTGCCCGTCGACAAACTCCATGACGATAAAGGGTGGCCGGCTGTCTTCTTCGATCGCGTGAATCGTCACCACATGATCGTGGCTGACGGCGGCCGCAGCGCGGGCCTCGCGCAGAAATCGCTTCACAGCCATTGGATTGGCGGCCAACTCCGGAGCCATCACCTTGATCGCGACAACACGATTCAATGTCGTGTCGTAAGCGCGCAAGACAATTCCCATGCCGCCACGGCCAACGACTTCGATTACCTCGTATTGGCCGAGCGTGCCGAGGCAATTCGGTTTCTGGCTGGGAGCGAGAAACTCGAGCGAGATTTCGCTAACAGCATCGTCGACGGTGTCAAATTCACCCGTCGAAATCGTGGCCGCTAATCCCTCGGGTGGTTTCTCCAAGAAGCTGCCGGCGTCGTTGCTGGCTCGCAACAGCGCTTCGACACGGCGGCGTAGCTCCCGGTCGCTGCCACAAGTTTCATCGAGGAAAGCTTGTCGTTGCTCCGGGGAATCAAGCTGCACGGCGCGATCGAAAATCGATTCGATATCCACTTGCTGTTTGGTCATGATAAGACTCCGGCGTGTAATGTAGCCATCACGCTCTGTGCGATCAGCCTTCTTCGTCAGGCGTTGTTGCGAGTGCCACGTCCGATGATGGATCAGGCTCCACGCCGAAGGCTCGTCACGGCGGAGCGTGACGGCTACTTTGGTCTCATCATGTAATGCGAAAACGAAGCGGCTAGCGCCTCACATTAATCATCAGAAAGTGCAACATAAAGCCACGCGCGAGCGTAAGTCCAATGTCTTGAGGCGGTTGCGCGGGAGATATTAAGTGCCTCGGCGGCTTGCTCCAACGTCAACCCAGCAAAATATCGAAGCTTCACCAGCTTGGCCTTGTCAGGCGACTCTTGCTCCAATCGCGCGAGTGCCTCGTCCAATACGAGCAAATCGTTTCCGGGTGCGTCGCAGGTGAAATCACCATCCTGCAGCTCAACTTGTTCATAATCGCCGCCATGTTTCAGGCTTTGCTTTCGTCGCGCGCTCTCGACGAGAATCCGTCGCATTGCTTCGGCCGCCGCCGCAAAAAAGTGTCCGCGCGAATCCCAACGCTGTTGGTGCTCGCCATCGACCAGCCGCACATAAGATTCGTGTACCAACGCCGTCCCTTGCAGCGTTTGTTCCAGCTTCTCTTGAGATGACTGCCGGGAAGCCAATCGCCGTAGTTCGCGATAGACAATCGGCAGCAGTTGTTCGCTGGAGGCTTGCTCGCGACCGCTAAGCGCGTTGAGAATTTGAGTGACGTTGCTGGCTTCGCTCATGAAGTGAACATAACCACTCACGTCGGCGCGAATCAACCGTGTGACTGCCTCGGTCGCGGGTTTCCGGTAGCCGCCGTGCGATTCCTGGGTCGTGCCAGGATTGCGCTATGCCAGGATGTCATCGATCACTCGGCCGTGGTCGATCTCCAGACGCTTGCGGCCGGGGATTTCCAGACGGCGATTGTCAAGTCCCAACAAGTGCAGCACGGTGGCGTGCAGGTCCGTGACGTAGTGGCCATCGCCCAAGGCGTGATAACCAAGTTCGTCGGTCGCGCCGTGGACGTGGCCCTGTTTCAGTCCTGCTCCGGCCATCCAGATCGTGAACCCGTTGGGATGGTGGTCGCGGCCGGTGTTGCTGCCGCCGCGTTGCTCGAGGCCCGGCGTGCGGCCGAATTCCGTACCGAACACAACCACCACGTCGTCCAGCAGTCCCCGCTGTTTCAGGTCTTGAATCAAACCGGCAATCGGCAAGTCCACCGTCGCACAAAGCCGTGTGTGATTGTCCTTGAGCTTCTGGTGTGAATCCCAGGCTCCGTAGGGCGACGGGAAAACCTGGACGAACCGCACGCCGCGTTCAACCAGCCGCCGAGTCGCCAGCAACCTCTGGCCGGCCAACCGCGTGGCATCCTGATTCATGCCATACAGTTCCAAAGTGGCTTGCGATTCCTGAGAGAAGTCGACTGCTTCCGGCACGGCCGCCTGCATCCGAAACGCCAATTCGTACGCTCGGATGCGGGCTCGCAGCGCTTGGTCCTCGGGATACTCGACGGCGCTCAGTTCATTCAATTGGTTGATCACATCGAACTCGTGCCGCTGCTGATCCAGCGTTTGGTCAGCATGACGCCGAGCAAACGGAAGCGGGTTCGTCGGATCCAGCGCCAGCGGAATGCCCGTGTGTTGTGGACCCAGATAGAGCGAACCAATCGACTCCCGCGTGTCCGACCGTGTGGGACCGCCGAGCACGACGAACTTGGGCAGATTCTCGTTCACGGCACCCAAGCCATAGTGCGCCCAGGCACCGATGCTCGGCTGCGATTCGTCCAGCTTGTGGCGGCCCGTATGGAACTGGTTCTCCGCCGCGTGATCGTTGTCGGTGGTCCACATGTTGCGGACGAAGCACAGGTCATCGGCGTACTTGGCCAACTGCGGCCACCAATCGGAAATCTCGATGCCACTTTCGCCATGCTTCCGCCAGTCAACTTGCATCGGATAAATGGTCGGATACACATCGCGGACGTTGATGTCCTCGGACGGCACCGAGCGGAATCGCTTTCGGTGCAACGGCGAGTTGACCGGATTCTCGAACGGCGTCTTGTCGAACGTCATGCCGGCATACTTGTTCAAGGCCGGTTTAGGATCAAAGGTTTCCAAGTGACTGTAGCCACCCGACAGGAAAATCCAGATGACGGATTTAGCGCGCGGCGTGAAGTGCGGAGAAGGGGCGAGAGGGAGTGTCGAGGAGAACTCGGATGATGCTTCGGCGGCGCGAACGATACCATCCTCCGCCAGCATCGCCCCCAGTGACAAGCCCGTAAAACCCATGCCCAGATCGGCAAGGAAAGCACGACGCGAACGACGTCCAGGGCATGGGGCCGATTGGAACGAGTGGTCTTTCATAGGTCTACCTGATCGTGACGAAGTCGTTGTGGTTGAGTAAGATCCGGACGAGACTCTCACGAGCCCGCACCACCGCCTCGGCGGAGCCGGGGTTCGGCGATAACTGCTGCTGTTTTTCAAGGGCGTCGCGGCAGAGTCGTTGTTCCACCTCCGTTGGCGTGCGCGTCAAAACCTGTTCGAACATCGCGGCCACAAACTGATCCGCCTGCGTCTCGCCCGCTCGCTCGTCCCACGCACTGACGATGGCGGCACTCATCTGATGCACCAGATCGCTGTTGGTTAGCGCCAGCGCTTGCTGTGGGACGATGCTGGTCGTGCGGCGATAACAGTCCAACGGATTGGGTGCGTCGAACAACTCTCCCAGCGCGCTCTTGCCGCCCGCCTCGGGATGAACGCTGTAGTACAGACTGCGGCGATTGGTCGTGAGCGCCTGGTCGTTCTCTAGTTCGACTCCGCCCATCGTCCGATCCAGCCGTCCCGCGCAGTACAGCAGGCTGTCGCGCACAACCTCGGATTCCATGCGACCAACATTCATCCGCCACAGCAGTTTGTTCTCGGGATCGACCGTGACGTTTTGCGTCGCCTCGCCCACCACGGACGCGCGTCGATAGGCGTCGCTGGTGACGATCAGGCGATGCAGATGCTTCATGTTCCAACCGGCTTCCATGAATTCGACGGCCAGCCAATCGAGCAGTTCTGGATGGGTGGGTTGAGCGCCGTTGCGGCCGAAGTCGTAAACGCTGGCCACCAGGGGCGTGTGGAAGTGCCGCATCCAGATGTGATTGGCGGCGACTCGCGCTGTCAGCGGATTGTCGCGGCTGGCAATCCACTCGGCCAAGGCACGTCGCCGCCCGGTACTCTCCTGTGGGTACATCGGAGAAAACGCCGAGTAAGTCTCCGCCAGCTTTTCGTCGGCCAGCGCCGCCCGCGTTTTGCCCACGGCAGCGCTGGCGGCCGCCCGGTTGTTCGTCGCGGCGTCGATGGCTTTGGCCCGGTTGGCGTCGTCGGCCGGTTTGGCTTCGGCGTCCAGCACAGCGAGTTCCCCGGCCAGCACTTCGCTTTCGGCGTTCTTCAACGTCGCTTCACGTTCCAACCGACTGGCATCGCGAGTCAAACCAGACGCCTCGTCACTCGACGTCTCGCCGAATTTGGCCCGATCCGCGGCGATCCTGGCTTCAACGCTTGCTAGTTCCGCGCGAGCGGCGGCAACTTTTGCTTCGGCCGCCTTTAGTCGCAGCGTGCCGGCGCGAGCGAGTTGTTCTGGCAGGTCCGCGGGCGCGTCGGTCGCAGCCGTCTTCGCCGCGGCCAGTTCCGTTTCGTCGCGAGCTAGCGCCGTACGCGCGTCGGCGAGCACCGTCTGTTGAATCTCCTCGCGCAGCCCCGGATACCAAGCGCGCGGCGGCAGCTTCACCGGTTCGATGGTCAGCGCGGTGTTTTCCAGAAACGCCGGCACCCCGGGCGGGATCGAGCCTCGCTGCGTCACCCGGTTCCGCTCGTCGCCTCCCGTGTAAAACCAAGTCGGAGCGTCGGGCGTTTTGTCGAAAATGCGCACGACGCCCAGCCGTTGAACCGCGCGCGTTCCGCTGTAAGTGTAGTCCTGGAAGATGCCGGGATCGGCTTCACCAGCCACGCGATCCTGGCGAATGGAGATCGGCTCGAAGAACGCTCGCATCCGAAAATAGTCGTCGTGCGAGATCGGGTCGTACTTGTGATCGTGGCAGTGGGCGCAGTTAAACGTCAGGCCAAGAAACGCCTTGCCGGTGTGTTCCACGGCGCTGCGCATCCAGTCGTTTGGATTGAGCGAATAGTAGTTGCGGATCAGGTAGCCGGTCGCGACGCCCGCTTCGTAGTCCTCGGGGAAGATCTCGTCGGCCGCGAGCATCTCGCGGATCATGCGGTCGTAGCCCTTGTCCTCGTTGATTGATCGCACGATCCAATCCCGCCAGCGCCAGATTTGCGAGGCACTGTTCCGCACATCGTTTACGTCGCGTCGGCCGTACCAATCGCTGTAGCGCCAGACATCCATCCAATGTCGGCCCCACCGTTCGCCGTGACGCGGATCATCCAGCAGCCGATCCACGATGGCTTCGTACGCCGATGGAGACTCGTCCGCGAGGAAAGCCAGCAGCTCGTCGCGCGTCGGCGGCAGGCCGATCAGATCGAGGTAGACACGGCGCAACAGGACGTGCTTCGGGGCCGCGCCGCTGGGTGTCAAACCGCGTCGCGCGAGCGAGTCGGCCAGAAACGCGTCGATCGGGTTTTGCCCCGCTTCCGTTTCAGCGGCAGCAGGCACCGCGGGACGCTGCGGTGGCCGGAATGCCCAATGCTCCCGAGGGTCGGGTTCGGGCTGTTCGTCTTCAGGCGAAGCCGCTCCTTGGACAATCCATTGCTTCAGCAGTTCGATCTGTGCCGTGGTGAGCGGTTCGCCTTCCGGCGGCATCCGTTCGGAAGCGTCTTGCGCCGAAATGCGGGCTACCAGCGGACTCTCGTCCGGTTTCCCTGGCACGACGGCCGCACCGTCGTCGCCTCCCTGCTGAATCAATCGGCCCGCATCAAGCCGCAGCCCGGATCGTTGCTTGAGCGGTCCGTGACAAGCATAGCACCGTGACTTGAGGATCGGCTTGACGTCGCGAACATAATCGATCTGATCGGCGATTGCCGACTGAGCGACGAGCAAGCAGACCGCCGCAAAAATCGCTCGTCGAATTCGCCAGCCGAAAATCCGCATGACTTCATCCCACTCGTTTAACTGGCTCTTCGTCAATTGTATTCCCGACTGATTTACAGGCTGCTTACCCAGGATCAATGCAATACTGAGCAATGAAACAAATTACCACACTTTCGCCGGTTCTCGTGAATAATCAAGGTTTACGAAGTACGGGCGGTTTCCAGCGCACGACTTCGAGATGCGTTTTGTCGTCGTCGCCGCGATACGAGTACGACGTGACGAGTGTGCCATCTTTGAGCTGCACCGTTGGTCCGAAGCCGCCTCCCTGGTACTTGCCGATCGGCGTGCGGGTGTCGAGCATCAGCCGGTCGTGATTGAAATCGATCTCAAAGCCGTCGTCGGTTTCCACGCCCAACAGGGCGCGGACACCCAGCGGCGGATTCAAATCGCGGACCGTGAACGTCAACAGCAGCCGCTTGTCCCGCAGCCGGAGCAACGACATGTACATCTCGCCATAGTCGCCAAAGTCGCGGCCGCGCTCAAAGTTTTTCCCACCATCGGCCGACGAGAACAAGATGAAGTGATCGGCCTGGTCGTTGCCCGCCTTGATCGGGCGGTCCGTGATGGGCAACTCGTTGCTGTCGACGCGGACCAGCGCCCAGATCTTGCCGGACCGCGCCTGCCACAACCAAGTCTCGCCGCCGAAGAAGCCGTAGACGCTCTTGAAGTCACGCGGCTGGCAGTGCTGCGACTTGTCCCACGTCGTCCCGCCGTCCGTCGAACGCCAGACGAAATAAGGGCCCCCTCCGCCATCGTAATCGACGCCCACCACGAGCGACCCATCCGCCAGTTGCAGCACGTTGCGCGTGGTGTGGTTGCTGGCGTTCGGTTTGATTTGTTCCGACTCGGCGCGGGTCGATTGCCACGTCCGGCCGCCATCCGCCGAGCGATGAAGAAAGCCCGTCGTATAACCCCACTCGTTGCGCACGTCCTGCGCCAGCAGATGCCCGGTGATAAAGACGGTACCATCTTCGAGCACGGTCAGATACGGCTCACGACCCAACAGATCGAGCTTCTCCGGCGGCGACCACGTCCGGCCACCGTCCTGCGAGCGAAAAAGAAGCGTCTGTTCCATGACCTTGTTCCCATCTCGCTGGTACTGATGGAAGGCGGTCAGCAGCAACTCGCCGCTGGGCAACTGGGCCATGCACGGCTTGTAGTCATCGGCCTCGCCGAGCGGGACGCGCTCGCATTCGATCTTGTCGACGGGCAGGCGCTGGCGGCTGTGAACGCCGAACGAGTCCCGCCGTGACTCCGAACTCGCAGCCGCCGGCTTCCCGGCTAAATCCTGACCGCGAATCTCCGTCGTGAGGAGAAAGAGAAGTTGGCACAAGCTCACGAACAACAGCAGCGCGAGCGATGTGGACTTGAGCCGAGCGTCGGCAGCAGCGTTTCTCATGCGAAGTTCTCCGGCAGTTGCTCAAGTCATTGAACGCAGGCAGATGGCCGCAGTCCTTGTCAAACAACGGGGCATGAATCTGGTGGTCTTTCCCATTAGCGGCAACAATCATCATACAAAGTTGCGTGGGCTCCGGGAAATGCAGACATCGGGACACCCGGAAGCCGTGATTGTCAAACCCAACATCGAAACGGATCGTCCGCCCGCCCAATCACGAAACAAACACCCAATCCGCTGCTCCCTATCTCGTACGACGACTTCCGCCCCGGCGACAGAAGTCTACGCAAGAATCTCGCGCAGGACCTCACCTTCAACATCGGTCAATCGGAAGTCCCGGCCGTTGAAGCGGTAGGTCAGTTTGGTGTGGTCGATGCCCATCTGATGCAGCACCGTCGCGTGGATGTCGTGTGCGTTGACCCGGTTTTCGACGGACTTGTAGCCAAATTCGTCCGAAGCGCCGTATTGTGCTCCGCCTTTAAAGCCGCCGGCGGCGAACCAAGTGGTGAAGGCATTCGGGTTGTGGTCGCGGCCTGCTGAACCCTGCGAGTCGGATGTGCGGCCGAACTCGCCGCCGTAGATCACGCGAGCGTGCCTCTCTGACCGTCTACTCCACGGCACCGCCGTCCTTCTTCAACTTGTCTTTGAAGACCTTGCGCACCTTGTCGACCTTGGGCTTGGCCACGGCATTGCAATAGCCATCATACGGATTCGAGGCGAAATAGTTTTGGTGGTAATCTTCCGCTTTGTAAAAGATGGGTGCCGCGGTGATCTCGGTGACGATCGGATAGCGAAACGCGCCGGATTCGTCGAGAGCTTTCTTGTACTTCTCGGCAAGTTCCTTTTGCGGACCGTTGTGGTAGAACACCGCCGAGCGGTATTGCGGTCCTCGGTCGCCTCCTTGCTGATTGAGCGTGGTGGGATCGTGTGTCTGCCAGAAGACTTCGAGCAGTTCGTCGAAGCTGATCTTCGCCGGGTCGAACGTGATGCGGCAGGCTTCGGCGTGTCCGGTCCTGCCATCGCAGACTTCGTCGTACGTCGGATTCACGACGTGGCCGCCGGTATATCCTGACTCGACCGAGACGACACCGTCCAGTTCCAGGAAGACAGCCTCAACGCACCAGAAACATCCCGCACCGAACGTGGCGATCTCATGCTTTGTTGCAGTCGCATCAGATTGGCTTTCATCTTTCACTGGCGTCGTTGGGACGCTCTCGTCGGACGGATTCTCGGTCATCGGTTCGGCCTCCGCGGTTGAAGCTTGATTCGATACGCTACAGCCGGTTGCGAAAACACAGCCGGCAAGCAGCAGCAAAAAGTGAAGACGCCGGTTCAACATGGTTACAACTCCTGAATCAATATTCCGCCAAGATCGGGATCACCGCTTGTTGCAGGTCGCCGCCGGTAACATGGACATTGCCTTCACGGTCGACAAACACATCGACCTCGCTCCGCACGCCAAACTCTGGCAGATAGATTCCCGGTTCAATCGAGAAACAGGTGCCGGGCAACACCAGCCGCTCGTCGTGCATTTCGAGGTTGTCCATGTTGGCACCGTTGCCATGTGTCTCTTGGCCGATGCTGTGTCCGGTGCGGTGAATGAACGCTTCGCCAAATCCGGCGGCCTCGATCACGTCGCGCGTCGCCTGATCGACTTGCCAGCCTTGCAGCGGCTGGCCTCTAGCGAAGGCCTGTTTGACGATGGCGATTCCCGCGTCGCGAGCCCGCGCCACGACTTGAAACACTTCTTCGTAACGCTCTGGCACCTGGTGGCCGATGAAACCGACTCGCGTCAGATCGCTGTAGACAGCTCGCGGCCGATCCATCTTGGCCCACAAATCGATCAACACAAAATCACCTTCGCGCATCTCGGTATCGTTGTCGGCGTCCGGCTCGAAGTGAGGATCGCCGCTGTGCGGACCAACGCCGATGATCGGCGGGTGATAAGTCGTCAGGCCGTGTTCGACGAAGTGTTGCATGATCTCTTGCTGCACGATGCATTCGGTCAGGCGCTGGCCGGAGCGGATGCGGTTGGCGATCAAAGACCAAACGCGGGCAAACGCCGCGTCGGTGTGCTGCGAAGCTTCGAGATGCATCTGCCATTGAGCCTCGTCCCAGACGGCCTCGAATTGCTGCACGAGGTTCCCCGACGAAACAACCTCGCAGCCAAATCGACGCACTAACTCGATTGTCCCGGCATCGACGCGCGAGACGTACGGATTGGCATTGTTCGGCGAGTACTCCATTGCGACACGCGTCATCCCGGCGACGAGCCGCTCGACACCCGCTTCCAATTCTTGCCACTTGAGATAGACGCTCGCCGAGCCCGGCACGCCGGCCAAGGCCGCCGTTTCGATCCGATGGACGAGCTTCATCGGCTCGCCCTCGGCGGGAATGCAGTAGAACCAACGCCGCGAGCCAACATTGTCGTCGCTCATCCCGAGCACGCGACGAGCTAACCGATTCGTCCCGCGAAAGTCATACAGCAACCAGCCGTCGAGCTCGAACTTCCTCAACGAATCCTGGATTGCTTCGACGTTCAGCATGAGTTTCCCTACGCGATCACACAGTCGGCGTATTCCTTTGGCACGTGCGACAGAACTTCGTGGCCGTCCTTGGTCACCAAGATATCATCTTCGATCCGCACGCCAAATGTTCCTGGTAAGTAGATCCCGGGCTCGACAGTCACCACCATTCCCGGCTCCAGCGTACGTTTCTGATTGACGGCGAGCCGCGGTTGTTCGTGAATTTGCAGGCCGAAGCCATGACCGAGCGAGTGGCCGAACTGTTTGCCAAAGCCCGCGTCGGTGATGACTTTTCGCGCTGCGGCATCGACATCTTCCATGATCGCACCAGGGCGAATGGCACCGATCGCTTTCTTCTGAGCCTTGAGAACGACGTTGTAGACGCGCTCCAGCTTGGCCGGAGCTTTTCCAGTCACGATGATCCGCGTCAAGTCACTCAGATAGAGCTTCGCTTTAGCACCCCAGTCGACGAGCACCATGAAGCTCTCGCCGATCTTCACGCCGCCGGGACGATAGTGAGGCAGCGCGCCGTTCGGTCCCACGCCAACGATCGGCCAAAAGGCCGTACACTCGCCGCCGAACAAGCGGACTTGCCGCTCGAGTTCGTCGGCCACTTGCTTTTCCGTTTGTTCCGGTCGTAAGCCGGCTTTTACAACCGCGAATGCTCGTTCGGCGATCGTAATCGCTTCGCGAATCTCCGCCAGTTCGTCTTTGTCTTTGATTTCGCGTAGTTGCTCAACCAAACCGCTCGTCGTGACCAGATTGACCTTGGGGAGCTTCTCGGCAAGCTTCTGCGAGAACTCCAACGTCACGTTGCTCGCTTCGATGGCGAGCGATCCGAGTTTCGCCTTCCGTACGACTTTGGCAACGGAGTCCAGCATCGTCATCTCGGGACCGCGGATCTCCAAATCGATGTTCGGACATTCCGTTTCCAGTTGTGTCGTGTAGCGTCGATCGCTCAACACAATTTGCCCGTCGCACGTCAGCAGCAGATAGCTCGAGTCGCCCGTGAAGCCGGTCAGGTACGTGACGTTATCGTAGCTGGTGACCAAAATCGCTTCGGCTTCAGCTTCGCGGACGAGTCGACGCAGTTTGTCGCGTCGCTGCTTATGGTTCGGCATGGATCGCGTTCTTAGCAGAGAGTAGGCGGGGAAAACTTTATTCCGCTTGAGCAAGCTGTGTTCGGTTCTGGCGGTCGACGAGGATCAGCCGGGGTTCGTGATGCTCGATCTCGTTTTCTTCGTACTCGGCATAGCTGGCGATGATCACCAAGTCGCCTGGGTTAACGTGATGCGCCGCCGCACCATTGATGCAAATTTCCCCAGCACCCGGTTCACCGAGAATCGCGTAGGTCGAGAGCCGAGAGCCGTTGGTGATGTTGTAAATCTCAACCCGTTCGTACACGACGATATCGGCCGCCTCGAGCAGTTCCAGATCGATCGTGACGCTGCCCTCGTAGGCGAGGTTGGCGTCGGTCACTGTCGCACGGTGGATCTTGGATTTCAGAAGGGTCCGTTTCATCAGGCACTTATCGCGTGTGGAGCAAAGAGAATGGAGTCACTTCCATAATCGGCCATTTGCCGCAGTTGGACAAGGTGTCATCTCGCTTAGACCTGTACGATGGCCTTCCAAGGCCGTCGATTGCTTCACGACGGCCTTGGAAGGCCATCGTACAGGGCATCATCCGCCAATGCCCGCTACGGCGACTGCCAGCCCGATAATGCCAAAACAGACGACAAAGCAAACGATCACGCCGATGATGTCCACCTTGGTGGGACGTTGAAACTCGAGGCTGGTGCCTGGGAAAAGCTTGCGAGCCTCGAGCGCTTCGACGTTCGCAAACGCTTCCTCCAAGTTCTTTCGGTCTTGTTCGTGGTCAGGGACGACGGGCGTCTTCATCTTGGAGTAGTATCGGTCGAGACTCTCCTTGCTGTTGCGGGGCGTGATCAGGCTGAACAGGATCATGACCAAGAACGGCATAATGATCTTTGGCGGCAGCGACAAGGTGTCGAGCGTCGCGTCCGTCATCGAACTCCAGTTGACTCCTGCCCATCGGTACAACAGATAGTCGATCTGAAAGTCGCCGTAGCCACGCAACTTGACAGTTTCGTCGTAGGCCAGGATTTGCTGCGTTGTTCTCGCATCTAATTCCGTCGGATCTCCGACTTTTTGCGGCTTCACGCCCAATAGTAGCTGGCCGTCACGGTCGACTGGTTTTACGCCGTCTGGCCAGAAAACGCTCTTACCTCCGCTGGTCTTTGTCTCGACGAACTCGTCGCCCGCTACAAGTGGTTTCGGCTGATCGGCCAGCTTGGCAACCACCGCGCGTGCGGCGCTCAGTCTGGCCGTGGCTCGTTGCAGTGATCCCAGCAGTTCGTCCGACGCTTCGTTCGCGGCTGTCGATTCGCGTAGCAATGTCGCAGCACCGCGATACTCCTGCTCGGCGGCTTCTAGTTCGGGCGACGCAACGGCGTTCGCCTTTTCCCACTCGGTAATCTCCGTCTCGCGACGAAGTACATCGCTTGGAGCAGCATCGCGCTTCGTCGTTGTTTGTACGATTCGAGTTGTCACGAGGTAGTCCTTGTTGTCTTGCAATTGGGGCATCAGTCTTGGTGCCATGAACGGAATGCCGAAGAAGATCAGGACGTTAAACACGACGGTCGCCCACGCCGCTCCCGCCGTCGCGCGTCGCCAGTACATGCCCACCCAGAACGGAGCCGCAAACAAGATATTGAAAACCCACGTCAATTTCAACTGCTCAAAGACGTCCATGTAAAACAGCGAGACGATCACGGCTCCGCCGACGGTAATCGCACCCGTCATGCGTGCGACGCGAACATATTCCGCTTCCGTCGCAGTTTTGTTGATGTAGGGGGCATAGATGTTGCGCACCACCAACGCCGATCCGACGATCATGTAGGCGTCGACGCTGCTCATCAGCGCGGCGAGCAAACAGGCCAGCATCAAACCGGTCAGCCCTGGGCCCAGCAAATTCCGCGACGCGACACCCCAGGTCTTACCCGGATCGAGTACCAACTCTGGATCGTTCGCGTACAGGGCCAGAGCGATCAGCGCTGTCAACACCCAGCCGACCGTGCAAAACCTCTTCAGAAAGTTGCCGACCACCAATCCAATTCGAGCGTTGTTTTCCGTCTTCGCCGAGCCACCGCCGGTGGCGATGAAATGCGGCTGCACGACGATGCCGACCAGATTGATAATCACAATTGCCACGATGCGATGTAGCGGAAACTCGCTTGTGCTGGTCGAACCGATGACACTGAAATGCTCTTTCGGCAGTTGCTCGTGCATGTACCGAAAGCCGTCCAGCATGCTATCGGTTTGAGGATCGCCGAACTGGACAACGAGTGCGTTTAATCCGTATGGGATCAAGATGATCGAGAGCAAAATGATGCACAGACCTTGGATCAGGTCTGTCATGTAAGCCGCCCGCAGACCGCCGAGGAGGCCATAGACAAGAACGACCACGCCGATGAAGGGGACCAACACATACTGAATCCCGACGGCCTGACCACCGAGCATGACCGTGTCTGATTCGATCAGCGGTGCCGCAACTTTGCCGATCGCCGAAAAGAACATCGAGCCGTAGACCATGTAGAACGAGATGCCAAAGATACAGTACGCCGCGCCCAACGCTTTCGACTCGTATCGTTCGACGAACCAATCACCCAGCGTCAGGTGCCGCATACGTCGATACCACACGCCGGCAATCCAATAGAACGGTGTGACGAACAGCCAGTACATCACGCTCCACATGCCGCTCATGCCGCTGGTGAACGTCGTGCGTCCCGTAATGACTGGATCGCTCGGTCCCGTCCCCGCACCGAAGGCAGCGAATGTTTGCAGCAGCTTGCCGAATGACCGGCCACCCATGAAGAAGTCTTCTTGCTCCTTCACCAAACGCGAGGCATAAACCCCGATGCCGATCATCAAGACGAAATATCCAGCCAAGACGAGATAATCGAGCATTACCATGATGGAGTCCTTGCGGGCGTGCTTGTGCGGTAGGAGGCGAGGTGAATGTGAGCCCTATTGTAGATGGGCGATTTCGTATCGCAAGCGAGTCACGACACAGCATGCTTCAGGCGAAAAGTCGTTTCTGCGAGGGAACACCGCGTGTTTCGCGGTCCCCAACGAGCTTGCCTCGTGGGAGCCAAAGATTAGCTGGTTAACTAAACTCGTTTGAAAACAAAAGACCCCCGCGAGCTTGCCTCGTGGGTGAATGAGGTTTTGTGCGGCCACGTCGATCCATACCGCATGCAGTCGAATCTCATTCACCGAACGGGACAAGCCCGTTGGGGTCTCGTCTTTGTTTCCGTTCGCTTCTAACTCACGAATCTTTTGTTCCAACGAGACAAGCTCGTTGGGGACGGGTGCTGCTCGGAAACATCTCCTGTGTGGGGCCAGACGTCCGGTAGACTGTCGACGAGCCGATCTCTCGCTCTTTCATCAACGCCGCATGCTACTTGCCCACGGTGGCCAGACTCCTAAACTGAGGAGTGCGTATTCATCGTCTATCCATTAAGCTGCCTCCCGATGGTAACCAATCATGAGTGAAGAACTTCAAACGCCGTCACCTTGGGTAGTCAATACGACGCCCGACACCTTCGAGCAAGATGTCTTCGAGCGTTCGCGCGAAGCTCTTGTCATCGTCGATTTCTGGGCCGCTTGGTGTGCGCCGTGTCGCGCCTTGGCTCCCATCTTGGAAGCGTTGGCGACTGAGTTGGACGGGAAGTTCATTCTCGTCAAAGCGAACACCGAAGAAGTGCCCGAAGCCGCCGCCAAGTTCAACGTGCAAGGCATACCCGCCGTGTATGCCGTGATCGACGGCGAAGTTGTTGACTTCTTTACCGGCGCTCTACCGGAAGCGCAGATTCGCGGCTGGCTCGATCAATTGTTCACGATCAGCACGTTCGTCGAAGCCAAGCGGTTCGAAGAATCAGCGCCCGAGACGGCCGAAGCCAAATACCGCTCGCTCGCCGAGCAAGCACCCGACAATGCGGAATTCCAAATCGGCTTGGCCCGCACGCTACTTGCTCAGCAGCGTTTCGACGATTGCCAGCACGTGATCAGTGAACTGGAAAAGCGAGGATTCCTCGAACCGGAGGCCGAGAAAGTCAAAGCGGCGCTCGATCTTCGGAGCATGGAAGGCGTCGATCTCGACAGCCTGAAACAGGCTGCTGCCGCTGAGCCGGGCAACCTGGGGCTGCAACTGCAACTGGCCGAAGCCCTCGCCGGCGCGCATCAATATGAAGCAGCGCTGCAAGCTTGCCTCGCCATCGTCGAACAAGACCGCAAGGGCGTCGGCGACGCGGCTCGTCAAGTCATGATCGACATCTTTCGCGTCCTGCGCAATGATTCCGAATTGACGACGGAGTATCAACGCAAACTCTCGACGGCGTTGTATTAATGTAGCCCTCACGCTGTGAGGCGGCGCGACATCGCTGGTCTCGATTGATCTTTCCTGTACGCGAGTCACCGGATCAGGATTCGTCGACTGGCAGTCCAATTCACGATCCGGCAGCATCATCCTGGATCGCACGCTCGTCGACGACAAAGGAGTTACGGCTGTGGCGTCGATCGGAGAAGTCAACGATCTCTCGCTGGCCTGGACTAAAATCACGGACGCCTGCCTCCCTCATCTCGCTCAGATTGCAATCAACGAATTGGACATCCGAGGCACGCCAATCACGTTTAGCGGTCTCGTCAACAATGGATTGCCCAAGCTCGCGAAACTGCGAGTTGCATCCGACCAATTTACTTCGCAGCAGATCTCACAGTTCGAACAACAACTCGGGATCAAAGTGACGACTGGGAAGCCTTGAGCGAGCGAGTGAAGGGGTCGGTTCCTTCGATGATCCCGGCGTTGAGCCACTTCTGGATCAGTCGAACGATCCGCTTGTCTCCGACGCGATGCTCGATGAATTTGACCAACCAGTCACGGTCGATGTTGTCAAAGAAGCCTTCCACGTCGGCGTCCAAAATCCAGTTCACTCGCTTTTCGGTGATCGCGACGTACAAAGCATCAAGGGCTTGATGCGGAGCACGTCCCGGCCGGAAGCCATAGCCGGGCACCGACGCGCAGCGTTGGTCGGCGATCTTCCAGGCCTTGCTCGTATTCATGCCATGTCACTTTGTCGACGCCGACGGCTGCCGTTTTCTTGAGTTCGTAAAAGCTCGAAGTCAGCAGTTCGACGTTGATGTGGTGTAGCAGGGCGGTGAACTTGAACTCACGGCTCGCTTGAGCCGCCTCGCGCACACCGAGCAATCCGCGTGACCTTCGACACTTCCGACTCGGGGTTCGGTCGAGGTTAGACTGCACGATGTTACCATCGTCGGCGTACGACTCGGGGCCAGCGTATCCGGCTAAGATTTCGCTGTAAGACTCTTTCATTCTCAACTCCAAACCGGTTTATCCCGGCGTTTTCATAGCCTGCGGTTCCCTCGAACCCGGATTATCAGCCGCCACGCGATAGAGAGCGTCCCGCTTAGGGCAGTGCAATTGCTAGCAACAAAACGGCTTCCGTTCGGGGCCTTCTCGTAGTGCGACTACGAAATTGTGAACGGACACCCTCAAAGAAGCCACGGTAAGGATACCACATGTGCGACGATTTAAAAAAGCGGCTTTCGTGACGATCCCCTGCAGCCCAATTCGTTCGAACTGGTTGAGCTGCAAGAACGACTGGCAGATGACGATCATGTGCAGGCGGTTGAGCAATTCATTTCCCAGACCGATCATCAAGCTCTCTACGATGCCTACCGCGGCACCGGCTCGAAGCCCTTCCGGCCCGAACGTCTGTTAGCCATTGTGATGGTGCTGATTCTGCAAGGCATTCGTTCTCCGGCGAAGTGGGCAGTCAACGCCAAAAACGATGACCGCTGCAAGTTGGTCGGTCGTGGCAATCAGCCCAGCCGAACGACGCTCTACAACTTCCGTGATCGCGCCGCCAAGTTCATCGAAGCCTTTCACACCCAAATGATCCGAGATGCGATCCAAGAAAAACGCATCGATCCCACCGAGGGCTGTCTCGACGGAACGTTTGTTGCCGCGTCCGCTTCGAGGCACAAAATGTTTCGCCTCAAGCAAGTTTCCAAACGGCTGTCGATCATGAAACGCGCGATCGCCAAGTTCGACGATCCGAGTCAGATCGCGTCCCATCGCCCGCTGAAACGGATTCCTTCGTGGCTGGCTAAAACACCTGGAGGACGCCAAGAGCAACTCGAACATTTCCGCACAGCGAAGGCGAGAATCCTTGATGAAATCAGGCTCAATCGCGGTTTGCCCAGCAGTCTCCGACGCCAGGAGGAAGACATCAAGATCAGCCCCGCCGACGTCGACGCGGTGATCGGTAAGGACAAGCTCAAGGTCATTCGACCGCTGTATAACGTGCAGTACATGTGCGACTTCCAGAGCGACGTGATTTTGTCCTACGGAGTGTTCCGCAAGAAGAATGATACCGGCACGCTGATTCCCATGATTCGGAAGACTCGGTCGATCATCGGTGAGAGTTTTAAAAAGGTGCATGCCGACGGCGGTTACTGCTCGCTGCTGGAGCTGAAGGACTGCGTCGATGAAGACGTGGAACTGTTCGCGCCGGTGCCCGAGCGAAAGGGTTCCAAAGGCCGCCGAACCGATAGCGGCCAAGTTCAAATTACCGCTGACGAGTTTGAGTGGCATGAATCGTCCTGTTCACTCCGCTGCCCCGCCGGGGATTTGATGCGTCAGGTCAGCCGCAGCAAAGACCCTCGGGCCGACGGCCGACACGTGATCGAGCTTCGGTTTGAACAGGACGAAAGCCGCTGTGCCGGTTGCGAACTTGCCGATCGTTGCCTGGCTCTGGGTTCCAGGCGTCGCACGGTTCGTCGCTTGGAAGACCAGTCGCTGATGGATGCACAAAAAGAGAAGATGAAAAGCGACGCAGGAGTTGCCAGCGGTCGTCAACGCAAGATGCGAATCGAGCGGAGGTATGGAGACAGCAAAAAGCACCGCGGTGGAAGTGAGCTACACGGGCGAGGTCTAACGAGGGCAACCGCAGAGACCGGCTTGATGGTGGTGGCACAGAACTGCCTGACCCTCTACTTACTGGTAAAACGCGCCAGAACCAAGCAAACATAAGCGGGACACTCTCTATCGCCAAGCGGCTGATGGTTGTGTCGCCGTTCCGTGCGATCAGTGCGGTTCCGTATCCACCAGTCCACCGGGGAGAACCGCAGGCTATCGCCAGGCGGCTGATTGCGCGATGTGAAAAACTCGTTGGCCCTGGCCCGAGCATCAATGTATCACGACTGCATCGGCTGGCGGCTTCGTTCTATCTCAAATGGCTGGCTGCCGACGGTCGGTGACGTGTTACAATTAGTATCCGGCGCTGTTTGGATGCCAACGCGTTCAGGGCCGTTGGATACTCATCACTTTTCGGAAGCCACCGTTGAATCAGCCCAAGCCACCACCGCAAACACTTCAGCCGGACGACGAACGGAAGATTCGGATCTTCCTCGAACGTGCTTCGTCCATCGTGCTGGAGCGATCCGTATTGGACGTCACGCATTGGCGTCGTCTGGTATCGCTTGCGGAAGAACTGGGACTGAGCGGCGAGGAGCTCCGCCACACGATCAATGACCTGCGCCAACGAGGTGTCATCTCGGAGATCGACCTTAGTCCTCCGAAACCGCCGCCGTTGCCGTCGCCGAGCCAACCAGGGAAGCCCACACCGGTCGCTGCCGCGCACGCCGGTCCCGAGCAAGACTTCTCGCTAACGCCTCCCGTCTCCCCACCGCCGCCTCCCACGAGCGGATCGCAGGCCGGCGCGACGACCAACACCGGCAACGGTTCGCCACCGCCTCCGCCAGCTCCGACGAGACAGGATCGCGCGCCCGATCCTTCGCACGAGGATCGTTTGCGCGGTTACCTGAACCGAGCCCAGGCGATCATCGCCGAGCAGCGAGGCTTCGGTGCTCGCGCGCAGACATTGCTCGCCGCGACAGCCGACGAGATGGGTCTCAGCTCGCAAGAGGCGGCAATCGCGTTACAGTCACTGAACCGCGAACCCGCCGTGGTGCCTCCTCCGCCACCGCAGGCCAACCGGGCCGGTGAGACCGAGTCAGCCGGTGACCTCGAGTCCGACGACGCGCTGCGCGAGCGTGGACGTTGGCGTGTGGAGGGATCGCCGCCACCTGAGCCTCCGCCACCGACTCGAAAGCCGGAAGCCATCTATCGTGATTATCTAAGTGCTTCCTTGGCACACATCACCGATGGTGTGGTGCCTGTGTTGCTGGAGCGGAATCTCGTCAAACATGGAAACTCAGTCCTCGGTCTCGCAAAAACATTTGCTCATCATCTTCTGATCGAAGAGGCCGCGGAGAAGGGCCTGCGTTTCAAATCGGAGCGGGCCGATGCCGATCCGGACACGACGACCGCGACCATCGGCTCGGAAGACGACGCACTGTGTGCTGTGAACGTCAAGCAGTTTCTTGAGAGGTCGGCGCCGATTCTGGCTCAGCATCGCGGCATCAATGCCAAGAGCCGGGTTCTGTTGAACGCGCTAGCGACGGAGTTGGGACTCTCCGAAGAGCAAGTTGAACGAGCAATCGCGGCAACGCAGTTTCGCGCGACCACGCCCCGTGAAGATGCGGATGTCCGGCAGCAAGAACGACTCGTGGGCTTTCGAGAGCTGATTCAGGGTACGCTGATCAGCTTGCCGCGAAAGCTGCTGACTTTCGATGTTGAAGAGAATCTGCGCCGGCACGGCGAGGAACGTCACGGCATCCAATCGACCGGCGTCGCCAGTGCCATTCGCGAGGTGTGCGTTGCGCTCGACATCCGCCAGATTTCCGAACAACAGGCTCGCGAACACATCGAACGGCTAGTCGATGCCAAGCTCGGCGAGAACGCTCGCTTGACAAGCGACGTGCGAACGCGCTTCGAATCGGAAGGAAAGCAGTGGGGTCTTAAC
The DNA here is from genome assembly GCA_027622275.1 of Planctomycetota bacterium. GTDB lineage: Bacteria > Planctomycetota > Planctomycetia > Pirellulales > Pirellulaceae. Next base: position 70,632 of record JAQBZB010000003.1, read on the forward strand.
CCGGCCCAAGTCGCGGAGATCATCAAGGAACGAACGCGACTCCAGGACCAGCGTAATCGGTCGGAACGCAATTTCACGCACGGTGCCTTGCTCGCGGCAAGTGTCGCCGCGTTGATGGTCGTAGGTTTCTTCGGATGGGTCATAATTCAAAACAACGGGGCCAAGCCGCAGCCGATCGAAGCGGTCGGCGAACAGCCGCGAGCACTCGCCCCGATCGTCGTCGACGAGAACAAGGTCGATACCGCGTGGTGGGGCGAAGAGTTGGAGTTTGCCATCGGTGCCGCCCGGCGCGAAATGCGTCAACTGCGTCCGGTTCTCATCAATGTCGAATTGAAGGATCCCAGCACGCGGCTCGCCACGTACGGAAAGCTCGTTGGCGAACTGTTCGGCGCCAATCACGACGCTGAACAGCGAGACTTGCTGATGCGGGTGATTTCGCTGTGCTACGCTCGCGATCCCGATCAGCAAGCCGCTCGACGACTGCTGGATGATGTGATCGCTCGCATTCCCCGATCCGAACGTGATCTGCGAGACGACAAGCTTTATCCTCATGCCTTTCTGGCCACGCGAGCGGCCGTGGGCCTGGTGACCGCGGCTTCGGATGAGCGTCGGAATGATGCCTCGACAGAATTGGAACGAGCGGTGGGGCGGACGATTGACGCAGGTCTGGAGCCTCATGCGCTCCAGCAACATGCGTACGAAGGTATTGCGGAGCGGCTCTATCGTTTGTTGATTGCCCTCGCCAAGAGCGAGCCGGCACTCGTCGCGTCCGCACATGCTTTGGTCGCCGAGCAAACGGCGGCCTACCTTGACGAAACAAAACTTGAGAAACTGAACACGGATTTCCTGGTGGTCGTGCTGTCGGGAGCCAGTCACACCTGGCGGGAGTATGAACCTTTGATTCGTGACGCGGTTGCTTCGAAGAGTCCGATCATCGCCGTACGCATGTTGGAGGTCTACGAAAAGACGAAAGATCCGGAGCTGCAAGCGTTCCTGGCAGAGGCGTTTATCAAGCGTCTCGGCGAGGCACCTGAATCACCGGATGTCGCGGCAGTCGCCAGCGCGGTTCGTAAATCACTCGGGGGTGCCGCCGAAGAAGTTGCTAACAGGCGGCTGACGCGATTCCTAGTCGGAGCCAACAGCTTGCTCGCCGAACCGCGCGCGGAGATTGGCGAGCCTGAAGCGCTGCTGGTCGAGATCGTGAACCTTGCCTATCACAGCACGCTCGGATGCGCGGTAGCTCATGGAACGGCGGGCGACGCGACGTTCGACGCGCTCGCCGAGCAAGACCCCGAAGCGTTCTTGACCCGCGAGGAACTAACCGCGCCGCCCGCGGAAGACAAGCCGAAATCGCTTGAACCGACGACGTTAAGGATGCTGAACGAGCGGTTGACGATGCTGTTGAATCCACGCACCGGTCCCGTTACTCGATTCGGCTTTGTCGAAACAATTGCGGGACTGACGGATCGCGTCAACGATCTGGCGCCCGATCAAGCTGCTGCATTGGCGACCTATCTGCTGGGCAAGAAACGAATCGAAGAGCATCGTGCGATTCTTCCCCGCGTCGAAGAACTCGGCGAATGGAAGCAGGTGCGTTTGGCGGTCGCCGATCAACTGGAAAATTTTGGAGTAAGTCGTGAACAACTTCAAGAGATCGTCTCGAAGCTGCTCGGACACGAATACGAAGTTGGTGCCGGAGACGCGGGACGCGAGGCGCTCCGCGTTGAGCTGTTGCGCGATGTGTTGGTTGACGCGAAGCAAGAGGATGTCGGCGAACGAGACAAGTACCAGGTTTTCAACGACGCCGCGCAAACGCTGTATGATTTCTATACCGCTCAAGCCATCTTGCAACGGACGACAGCATGGCCCGAAGCGCCAGTAACTCCGAGCGTCGTCGCGCAAGCCATGATCGAGAGCCGGCTGAAGGAGTTGCTGGAGACGAAGCTGACCGCGGCGGAGAAACAGCAGGTTCAGCGGATGGATGTCGATTTGCGAGCGGTCGACTACCTGGCGACGAACGATTTGCAGAAGTTGGCGCTCTTGGACCGTGTGTGGTTGCGTTTTTTGGCCGTTGATCTCGCTCGTCAGCATCCCTCCCGAAAAGCGGAGGCCGATGCTTTCGTCAAACAGCTTGCGACGCGCGATCGCGAGGCGACTCATATCCTGATCCAAGTGCGAGACGGACACGAACTGATCTTGCGAATGTGGCTGCTGCTGAATCAGACAGATTAGGCGACTTACGATGCTTCGACGACTCACGATTCTGATCTTCCTCGTCCTCGGTTCGATCTCCGTTCCGTGCCGGGCGGTCATCGTCTTTCAGAAGAATCAGGACGAGCCCATCCGTGGATTCTTGATTGTCGAGAATGCGGTCCACATCGAAGTCCACGAACCACTCCCCAACGGCGGTGTTCGGAAACACATCTTGCCGCGTGTCTCGATTGACGACATCATTCGCGCCGTCGATCCGGATCGGCTCGCCGCTCTGAAGCCGGAAGCTCCGGAAGCCTATCGAAGCTACGCCGAAGATCTGGCGGTCAAGACCGAGGACCCGGAAGCCCGCGCCATGGCGATCCGGCTCTACTTGATCGCCGCGTCCCTGGCACCCGATGAACTCGGCCGCGGTTGTTTGCTGGGAATGGCTGGACTCGCGCGAACGCCAAGGGAAGAAAGAGCCTTTCGAGCGATGGCGTTTTCGCTGGACCCCGATCATGATCCGGCGCTGCTCAAGCCGCCCAAGATGACGGTCTCGGCTTTCGCGGGAATCACCGAGGCCGACCGGAAAGCATTGCTGACCGCCCTGCAGCGGCTTCGAACTGGACAGCTGGACGACGCGCGGCGCTATTTTTCACGTCCACCGGTACAAGCTGCGGCGACGCACTATTCGCATCTCATCTCCGAGAGTGAATACCAGGAAGCCATCCGTGCCGAGGGCCGTCTCGCACCGCGTCTGCTGCGAAAGTTCCTGACCCTTGAACTTACTCTTTTGGCCACGACTGCAACCGAAGCGATTGCCGAGCCCTCCGACCCTTCTCCTTGGTCCCAGCTCATCGCCCGCGATGACACGCTCCCCGCGAGCCCGCAAACACTCGCGGAGCTGACCGAATTCGATCCCCGGCAATCGGTCTATCGAGAGGGGAAGTGGCGCGTCGCAACCGAATGACGCTCACGGCGTTTGATATTGAACGTGATACCCTTGCGCCTTCAGCCGAATGCGATAGAGACTCGTGTCGACGGTGACATAAAGCAGGTTCGAGTCTTTGCCGATGCCGAATTCGACGTTGCTGGGCAGGCCGGTTGCCGCCGCCAAATCTTGATCGGCGGGCCCCGTCGGAATGAAGCCGACCTCTTTGCCGTCGGGATTCACGACCAGCACACCAGGGCGGCTCGCGTCACGCACTGTCAGATAGACATTGCCTTTGGCATCCACACACATCCCGTCACAGCCCTTCTTCTCGCCGAACTCAACGATCGTGCGGCGGTCCCGAACAGTCCCTTTATCGTCCAACGCAAACGCATAGATCCGCATCGCTCCTTGCTCCGGAGCAGGAGCATCGGCATCAATCTTGTCAGTCCCATTGTCATGTTCGGCGAGATAGAGCGTCTTGCCATCGGGGCTGATCGCGATTCCGTTCGGTTTGTGGACGTTTTCAGTCACGATGTCGACCGACCCGTCGGCTTCGACGCGATAGACGGCTCGCGACGGCAACTCGCGCGGCTCGTCGCCGACATACTTCGGGTCGGTGAAATAGATTCGCCCATGTCGATCGAGGCAGATGTCATTGGGTGCATTGAACTTCATGCCTCGATAGCGATCGGCAACCGTCGTCCGCTCACCCGTCTCGACGTTCCAGCGCGCAATCCCGCGTCCCCCATGATCGGCTCCTTCGCACGACAACAGGAATCCCTTCGCGTCGAAGATCAAGCCGTTCGACTTGCGGCTGTCTTTCGTGAACGGTTTCGTCTTGTTCGTCTTGGGATCGAACCGCAAGATCATTCCGTCATCGCTGCCCATTGGAATGTCGGAGAAATAGATGCTGCCGTCCGGCGCGACCGCAGGCCCTTCCGTCAGGCCTCCTTCGATCTTGGCTTTGCGGGTGAAGAGCAATTCCAGCTTGGAATCTTTTGCGACGATCGTCTTTCCCGTGGGAGCCGGCAACTCGGGTTGATCCGGCTCGCGTTGCTTCTCTCTCTTGGCGGCGAGCGCCACGCCGGTGGCCAGCATGGCGACAACGACGATGAAGGTGTTGGTACGCATGGGTGCAAGTCCTTATGTCCGCTGGAGGTCAAGCAAGGAGTTTCTGGACAACATCGCCCGCCACATCCGTCAGCCGGAAGTCCCGTCCCTGGAAGCGATACGTTAGTTTCAAGTGATCGAGTCCCATCAGGTGCAAGATGGTGGCGTGCAAGTCGTGGACGTGGACACGATCTTCCACAGGAAAATAACCGAGATCGTCAGTCTTACCGATCGTGATCCCAGCCTTCACGCCTCCGCCGGCCAACCACATTGAAAACGCTTCGATATGATGGTCGCGACCGAGGAAGTCACGCGGCTCGCCTTGCGGTGTCCGGCCAAATTCACCTCCCCACACGACGATCGTATCGTCCAGCATACCTAGCCGCTTCAAGTCTTTCACCAACGCCGCCGCGGGCTGATCGATTTCTTTGCAGACTTTGTCCAACGTCCCTGTCAGTTCCGTATCCGGATTGCCGTGATGGTCCCAGTCCGTGTGATACAGCTGGACAAACCGAGTGCCACGCTGGACCAACCGCCGAGCCAGCAGACAATTGTTCGCGAACGAAGGCTTGGCCGGGTCGGCACCGTACAGCTCGATCGTCTCTTGCGTTTCGTCCGTGATGTCCATCAACTCGGGGGCACTCGATTGCATTCGATAAGCCATCTCGTAGGCCGCGATGCGTGTGGCGATTTCGGGGTCGTGCGTGTCGGCAAGCCGTAACCGATTGAAATCGTTGACGGCTTGAACGAAGTCGCCTTGCCGCGCGGCATCGATCCCCGCCGGGTTATCCAGGTTCAGGATCGGTGCCCCTTTGCCACGGAACGGAACGCCTTGAAAAGTCGTCGGCAAGAAGCCGCTGCCCCAATTCGGCGAACCACCGCGCGGACCGCGCGGTCCTGATTGCAAGACCACAAAGCCCGGCAAGTCGCTGGCCTCGCTGCCGATGCCGTACGTGATCCAGGCTCCCATGCTCGGCCGTCCGAATCGGTTGAAGCCCGTGTTCATAAAGAACTTCGCCGGGCCGTGATTGAACACGTCGGTCGACATCGAACGTACGATCGCAATGTCGTCCGAGATCGAAGCGATATGCGGCAGGCATTCCGAGACCGTTTGTCCGCTGTCGCCATGCTGGGCGAACTTGCGTCGCGTGCCCAGCAGCTTCGCATCCTTCTTCAGAAACGCGAACCTTTGGTTTTCGACATACGACTCGGGGATCACTTGCCCTTCGAGCTGTTGTAGCTTCGGTTTCGGATCAAACAGCTCCAACTGACTCGGCCCGCCCGCCATGAACAAAAATATGACGTTCTTCGCGCGAGGCTTGAAGTGCGGCGGCTTTGGGGCGAGCGGGTTCGTTGCGTCGAGTGCCTGTTCCGCGGCGAACGGCCCGTCCTGATTCATCATCGAGCCGAGTGCCATCGCGCCCAAACCGACGCGGCAGTCACGAAAGAAGTGGCGGCGTGTTGTGTGGAGTAGATGATGTTGTTGAATGTTCAAAGTCACTCCCTCGTAATGAATTCGTCGAGATTCATAAGCACCCGCGAAGCCGCGGTCCAAGCGGCGAGTTCGATGTCGTTGCTGTCTGGCTTCTCGCCGCCGATCAGTGCGGTCGCGGCATCTGGATCTTGGGAAAAGGCGGTTCGTTGCGCGGCGACAAGTTCGACGAGCCGTGATCGCTCAAGCTCGTTCGGGCCGCGCGAGAAACACCGTTGAAACAACAGCTCGGCCCGTTTTCCATCATGGTCACAGTCTGTTGCGAGTACCTCGACAGCCAGCGCGCGAGCACACTCAATAAACTGAATGTCGTTCGCCAGCGTTAGGGACTGCAGCGGCGTGTTGGAACGGACTCGGCGGGTACATGTGACATTGGCTTCGGGCGCGTCGAAGGCCATCAGCGATGGATACGGACTGGAGCGCCAAAAGTACGTGTACATGCCGCGTCGATAGCGATCTTCGTGCGTGTCGGTGTTCCACGGTTTGGGATCTTGTGTGAACAGGTAGATCCCTTCCGGCTGTGGCGGATGGACGCTGGGGCCGCCGATCTTGCGGCTGAGCAGTCCGCCGACGGCGAGCGCGTTGTCGCGGATGATCTCGGCATCCAGCCGCACTCGCGATTGACGCGCCAGTAGCTTGTTGAACGGATCGACTTCGTCGAGTTCGCGGCGATGATGCGATGCTTGCCGGTAGGTGGCCGAAGTCACGATCGCGCGATGGATGGCTTTCACGTCCCAGCCCGATGCGACGAACTCGGCGGCCAGCCAATCGAGCAACTGTGGGTGCGTGGGCGGCGTTCCTTGGATGCCGAAGTCGTTTTCCGTCTCGACAATCCCGCGTCCGAAGAAGCGTTGCCAGAAGCGATTCACGATCACGCGCGGCGTCAGCGGGTTGTCGGCAGCGACCAGCCAGCGGGCAAAGTCGAGACGAGTGGCTTCGCTCGCCTCGGTCGCTAGTGAATGCAAAACGCTCGGCACGCTTGCCGCAACACGATCGCCTTGATCGAGGAAGTTGCCACGCCGGTGGATGTGCGTTTCGCGCAGCTCTTGCCGCTCGCGCAGAATCATCGACGTAGGAATCGCCGGTTCGATCGCGCGGAGGTCCGCAATCTCTTTCACAAGCGGGAACGCCTCGCGAGCCGCGTCAGTCGTCTTGAACAGCTCAACGATCAGCTTCTTCTCGACATCATCGCGTTTGTCGAGCTTTTTCCCGAGCGCCGCCTGCGTTGGGCCAGGCAAAGTGCGGTAAAAGTCCGGCGCGATCGTTGGTTCCCACTCGAGTTGCTTCTTCGTGAATTCTTCGGCCTGTGCGGCGAGCGCCGTTTCCCGCTCTTGGATCTGCCCGCGAATGCCGTCCCGACGATCGACGACCCCTTGCGCAATCTCCCACGGCGTCGGCGCATCGACTTGTGGTTCGTCGCAGTTATTCAGGAAGGCAAACACTTGATAGTACTCGCGTTGGCTGATCGGGTCGTACTTGTGCTGGTGGCAGCGCGCACAACCAAGCGTCAAGCCAAGATAGACGACGCCCGTCGTGTCAACACGATCGGCGACGGCATCGACGCGGAACTGCTCCTGGTCGGTGCCGCCTTCCTCGTTGATCAGCGTATTGCGATGAAAGCCGGTCGCGATCAATTGGTCGAGTGTCGGATCGGGCAGCATGTCGCCCGCGAACTGCTCGATCGTAAACTGATCGAACGACATCCCGGAGTTCACGGCCGCGATCACCCACTCGCGATACTTCCAAATCTCGCGGCCGAAGTCGCGTGTAAAACCGTTGCTATCCGCGTATCGCGCCAGATCCAGCCAATGCCGCCCCCAGCGCTCTCCGTACGCGGGCGATGCCAACAATCGATCGACCAGCCTTTCAGACGCATCCGGCCGTGCGTCATTGACGAACGCATCGACTTCGGCCGGCGTCGGCGGGATGCCAAGCAAGTCGAGACTCACGCGGCGGATCAACGTCGCGCGATTTGCTTCGGCGGACGGAGCGAGACCTTCCGCTTGCAGCTTGGCCAGCACGAAGTGATCAATCGCGTTTTGAACCGAATCTGTTCGTGTAACGGCTGGCAGACTTGGCCGAGTTAGAACTTGGTAGGCCCAATGGTCCGATTCGACTTTAAGCTTCAGCTCCGCTTCTGGCACCTTCGCACCGGCCGCGATCCACGCCTGGATCGTGGCGATCTCTTGCTGGCCGAGCGGCGGTCCTTCGGGCGGCATTTGTTCGACTTCGTCATCTTCACCGCGGAGAATTCGCAGCAGTCGGCTGTTCGCGACATCGCCCGCCACCAGCACCGCGCCGCCATCCCCGCCACGCAGCAGGCCACCGCCCACATCAAGCCGCAAACCAGATTCCTGCTTCGCCACGTTGTGACACTTCGCGCAATGCTGCGTGAGAATCGGCTTCACATCGCGCACAAAGCTCGGTTCGTCGGCGTTCGCGGCGACACAGACAACGAGAAGCAGAAGCGCGGTTGCACCGACTCTGCGATTCCGCAGTAGCAAGCGAAACAAGAAAGCTGCCGCGCTCAACAGCCGCTCACGTGGAAGACATCTCATCGAGTTGCTTTCGAGCCGGTGGTAAGGGAGGGGGAATGGCACGCGCCGTACCCCCTCCAAGATATCCGATGCACCGAGCTGACTCAAACTCCCAGTGCAAAAACACCGGTTCAAAAACACCGGTTCGGCAAAGACTTGTACACGTCTTTCGGTTGCCCGATACTGATAGCACCTATTCCCAGGGGCTCGTTGATGTCAAACAGTCACCAGTCAAACTACTTCGTCCTCGAACTGCCCGACAGCCTCAACGACATGATGCCCCTGTATCACCCGGTGGCGCATGGCTGTAAGGCGGGGCTGTATGGCTTAGTAGGTCTCGCTCGCCGAGCGTGACCTCGAACGGCGATCCAACTCCAACCGCCCAGGTCACTCCCGGCGGGAGTGACCTACTCGGGCGTTCCCAGCGGGGTCTGGACGAAGCGAGCTGACTGATGCATGAACTTGGATCGTTCGGTCAATCCGTCTCTGACTGTGTACTGTCAGGAACGGTATCTTGCTGCAACGCGTCCTTCTCGATCTTCGACAGATAGTTGAATCGCTTGAGCAGGAAGAGCGATGCCAAAAGCCCGGCGGCGAGACCGAGATACATGACGGTGTACATGAGCGACATGCTCAGCGCTGCATCGTTCCTGTAATTCTCGACATTATACGTAACGAAACCACCCGCCGTGCAAACGCAACAAAACGCAATCCCGCCGACGAACGACACCGGCAACACAACTGCCAGCGACGCAAAGAAGAGTCCGCACCAATCCGTCCAGTCCGGCTGCCCGGAGCCACGAACGGTGCGCCAATAGATGCGTGTCGCACGAACCATCGCCGGGGTCGCGACGAGCGTCAGCGGAACGCCGACGAATGGAGCAAACGCGCTCAGCAGCAGTCCACCCGCTAAACCACCGGCCAATAACGGAAAATAGCGGCGAACGAAGTGTTCATCCTTCCGCATCTCGTCAATTCCGTGTGGACTCTCGTAAGGGTTCGGGGTTTCCATGATGTCTCGCGCGGAACAGGGTTGGGAGTGGGGTGTTCAGAATCTGGCTTCTCACTCACGAATCTTTTGTCTCCAACGAGACAAACTCGTTGGGGGACAAGAGTCCGACGAAGAAATTCATGCGGAACAGAAACGACATCGTCCTGATCCGCATCGACAGCACTAAACTGAACACCCTACACCCGACCCCCTTCAGCGTGAACTCAACTCATGCACGGCATCCACTAATGCAATCGCATTATCAACCGGCGTTTGTTGCAAGATGCCGTGGCCGAGGTTGAAGATGTGTCCGGGGCGACCAGCCGCTTGATTGAGTACCTCTTGGGCTCGGCGGCGGATCTCTTCGCGATCGGCCAGCAAGATCGCTGGATCGAGATTGCCTTGGACGGCCCGGTCGTGCCCCACCGTCGCCCAAGCTTCGTCAAGCCGCACTCGCCAATCAACACCAACGACGGCGCTGCCGCCTTCGGCCAACAGCGGCAACAACGCCGGGTTGCCCGCGCCGAAGTTGATCACCGGCACTCCGGGCACAATCCCCGCGATGATCTCGCGCACGTAAGGCAATGCGTAACGGCGATAGTCGTCGGGACCAAGGCAGCCGGCCCACGAATCAAACAGCTGAACACACTGAGCGCCCGCAGCGATCTGGGCATTCAGATACAGCGTCACCGCGCGGACAAAGCGTTCCATCAGCGCCCGCCAAGCACCTTCGTCGCGATACATCAGCGTCTTGGTATGAAGGTAGTTGCGGCTCGAGCCGCCTTCGATCGCGTAACTGGCGAGAGTGAACGGAGCACCGGCGAAGCCGATCAGCGGCATATCGTCCGGCAAGTCGGCTCGCGTCTGGCGGACGGTCTCGGTGACAAAGTGCAGCGAGTCGATGCTTTCCAGTTCGAGCACGCGATCGACGTCGGCTCCTTCGCGAACCGGGTTGTGGATCACAGGGCCTTCGCCTTGCGCGAATTCGAGGTCGAGTCCCATCGGCTCCAAGATCGGCAGCAAGTCCGAAAAGATGATCGCCGCGTCGACACCCAGCCGCTTGACCGCCGTACACATCACTTCGCTGCACAGCTGCGGATTCTTGCACAGTTCCAGGAACGTCGTCTTGGCACGAACGGCTCGGTATTCCGCCATGTAACGCCCCGCCTGCCGCATCAGCCAGACGGGCGTGACGTCGGTCGGTTCAAGACGACAAGCCTTCATGAAGGGGCTGTCGTACCAAGGAGCTTGTTTATCGAGCACGTCGGAACTCGGATCAGAGAAGAGGAGCGAAATGCGTTGTTTTCGTTCGCGCAGATCGGCACTTCGGCGAGCGGCGGTCGCGACGAGCGGTCCCATCTTCGGGTGTTCGGGTTCGATGTCGACCGGCAATTCTAGTTCGCGGAGTGTTTCGCTGGTCGTGGGCCCGACTGACGCAACGACAGTCTGGCGCAGCTGCCGTCGGACGTCGGCTTCCAAGTCGAGCCGACTGGCGACTCGCAACAAGTTGGTCGCCTGGTTCGCCGACGTAAACAGAATCACGTCCAACTCGCCGGCCGCCAGAGCCCGCACGTTCGCTTCGAGCGGGCCGCAGTCTTCGGGCAGCTCCCAGGTGTAAACAGGGATGCTCAGCACGTTCGCGCCGCGAGCTTCCAGCCCGGCGATCAGACTCGGATTCGACTTGCCGTACTCCTGCACCGCCACCGTTTGGCTGGCGATCGGAACGTGTTGATCGATCGTCGTGAGCAGCTCCCGCCAGGTATTCGGTTCAGGGACGCGAAACGTCGGCTTCATGCCAAGTTCGTTCATCACGGCGGCTGGCTTGGGGCCGCGACAGATCGTGGTGATGTCGGCCAGGGCGTCGAGAAATCGTTGGCGATCAATGTGTCGTTCGACGGCGGCCAGCAGATGCCGGAAGCCGACTCCCGTCAAAAAGATGACGATGCTGATTTGGCCGGTGATCAGTTGATGAGCAAAGTCGATGGCGAGCCGGTTTTCGGCCAGCGGAGCCTCCCGCATCGAAGGGCTGACATGCGGCACACCGCCATGCCGCTCGATCAGCCGAGCCATCTCGCCCGCATTGCGACTTTCGAACGCAGCGACTTGCAGGCCGTTGAAATCAGGTTGCTCTTGGTTCATCGGGTCAATGCTACAGGAATGGGAATCCAGGGGTCAGGAGTCAGCAGTCAGAATTCTGGTTCCCAGGCTCCTGCCTGGGAACCCGCTGCTCTTCCGGCTCCGCCGGTCGTGCGAGGCAGAGCCTCGTGGGCAGTGCGTTCCCAGGCAGGAGCCTGGGAACGAGTTGCCGCGAGTGGCAATTTTGTTTTCCAGATTCAAGTCGTCTCGGCCTTGCTTCGATAGTATACTAATGTATACTTTTGAGCCCTCGTGTCGAAACCTTAGGTAGCGTCAGATGAACCCTAAGATAATGCAGCTAAGGGAGTTACTACATCGCAAGGAGAGCGAAAAGAAACCCTGTCAATCAACATCCAGCGGCTGTTTAGCGTTGGATCGTCTGTTGCCGCAACGGGGATTTCAGTGCGGGTCGCTGGTCGAATGGATTGCTGGTGCGGCGGGCAGCGGGGCCGGTTTGCTCGCGATGCTGGCGGCTCGATCGGCGTGTCGTGATGGTGGAACGCTGGTCTTGGTGGATCGGGCGCAGAGTTTTTATCCGCCTGCTGCCGCCGCTTGTCAGCTCGATTTGCAGAATGCGATTGTCGTTCTTCCGGCCGGCGAGAAAGACGAATGCTGGGCAATCGAGCAAGCGCTACGTTGCCCCGATGTCGCCGCGGTGGTTGCCTGGCCCCAGCGGCTGACGAGTCATGCGTTTCGCCGTTTGCAATTGGCAGCCGAGCATGGCGGCAACTTGGGGCTGTTGGTTCGTCCCGCGACCGCTCGCCACGAATCGTCCTGGGCCAGCGTGCGGATGCTGGTATCGCCGCGCCATTTGGAGTGCGGCGACTTGTCGCCGCTTTCTATTTTAAGTTCTGCGGTGAAAACAAGGGGGCTTGAGTCGCACGGCCAACCGGAAAAGAAAGCGATGACAAGTCATCGCACTCCAAAAGGCTGGCGATTAGGAGTTGAGCTGCTGCGCTGCGGTGGCCTCTTTGGAACGAAACCGATTGAACTTGAGATCGACGATCAGACAGGTGAAGTCCGTGACGCGTATCCTCGCCCTTTGGCTGCTCAATTGGCCGGTCCAGCGCCTGATCCGCGCCAAGCCCGAGCTTAAACAGCAGCCTATCATCCTGCATCACAGCGCACGGCGGGGACAAAGCGTCGTCGCCTGTTCGCGCGCGGCTTGGCAACTCGGCGTCCGCATCGGCATGCCGCTGGCCGAAGCAACGGCGTTAGGCAACCAGTACGATGGCCTTCCCAGGCCGTCGAATCACGGAAACGACGGCCTTGGAAGGCCATCGTACAAAGAGTCGCGGTTCCACATCGAGCCGTATGATTCGTTTGAAGATCACAAGACGCTGGAAGAACTCGCCGTCTGGTGTCATCAATTCAGTCCGCTCGTTGGTTTGGCGGAGGAAGAGCCGGTCGAGACGTTGCTGTTGGATGTGACAGGCATCGCGCCGTTGTTCGGCGGTGAGCAGGCTTTGAACCGGCAAATCGAGACTGCCTTTCTGCAACAACATCTGACCGTGCAAATCGGCTCGGCAAACACCGTCGGAGCCGCCTGGGCGCTGGCTCATTACGCATGTAGGGTGCGTGAAACGCACCGGCCGCAGCATGTTGAGGTGCGTTTCACGCACCCTACGAGCGATTATTCTGGCCTAGCTGAATTACCAATCGAAGCATTACGCCTGCCGCCCGTCATCGTCGAGACACTGACTCGCCTGGGGCTGGAACGGATCGGCGATTTGATCCCGCTGCCTCGTAACGAATTGAAAGCTCGTTTCGGAACCACCTTGCTGCAACGTCTGGATCAGGCTCTCGGCCAACAGCCGGAAATCATTTCTCAGATTCACTCGCCGACCGACTTTACGGCCGAATGGATTTTCGAGCATCCCGTCGCTCAACAAAGCGTCATCCAGCAAGTGATCCGCCAGTTGATCGAACGTTTGTGCTTCATGCTGTTGAAACAAGGCACAGGCTCGCTGCAACTGACTAATCGACTGACTTGCCAGGACAACGGGCTCGTCGTGTTCGAAGTAGGTTGCGTTCGTCCGAGTGCCGATGCCAAACATCTATGGAAGCTCACCGAGATGCAACTGGAGCGGCTGGTTTTGCGAAACCCGGTGACCAGCATTGTGATCTGCGCGACAAGGCATGACCGCTTGAGCCAGCAACAGAAAGAGCTGTTCGACGACGATGTGATGAGACGCGATTCGCCGCTGGTGGCTTCTCTGATCGATCGCATGGCCGGTCGACTTGGCCGTCAGGCGATCGTCCGTTGTGTCTTGCAAAGCGATGCACAGCCCGAAAAAGCTTATCGCTATGAACCACTGGTCGGCGGCAGCGGGTCGCGAAAAAGAAATAGCAACCGTTCGCCGTTCTCGCTGCTCGATCGACCCTTGCACTTACTGGCCAAGCCGGTCGCTTTAGAGATCTGCACAGTTGCGTCCAACGGATCGCCGAGCCAGTTTCAGTACGGTGGCGAGCAATACGTCGTCGCACGTCACTGGGGGCCGGAGCGAATTGAAACCGGCTGGTGGCGGCAGCGCGGCGTGCGGCGCGATTACTATCGCGTGGAAACGACACAAGGTTTTCGCTTTTGGATTTTTCGTTCGTTGCAGGATGGGGGTTGGTTCTTGCACGGAGCGTTTGAGTAGGGAGAAGTCAGAGGTCATGCCAGAAGCTCCAATTTCTTCGAAACGACGTCCAACGCGGGCTGCTGCTGGCAACTCTTCGAGCACGCCTGCGTTTTCTTATGCCGAGCTGCATTGCCGCACCAACTTTTCATTTTTGGAAGGGGCCTCGCATCCGGATGAACTTGTCAGCCGGGCGATTGAGTTGGGATACTCGGCGCTCGCCATCACCGATCGCCACAGCTTGGCCGGCATCGTGCGAGCCCATGCGGCCGCTAAAGACAGTGACTTGAAGCTGCTGATCGGCGCGGAGATCGTGCCAGTGGATGGCTCGCGAGTTGTGTTGCTCGCTACCGATCGAGCGGCCTACGGCAGGCTGGCTCGTTTACTTACCCTCGGCCGCCGCCGGGCTCCGAAGGGTGAGTGCGAGTTAACGATCGAAGACATCGCTCAACATAGCAGCGGGCTGCTGGCGGTGCAAAGTAGCCATCACGCTCCGCGTGATGAGCCTTCTTCGAACGATTCTTCGATAGCGAATGATCTCCACCAATTCCAACTCCAGCAAAACAGGCTCATCACGGCGGAGCGTGATGGCTACAATTACCGCGACATCTTTGCCGATCGCTGCTATCTGTTGGCGGAACTGCATTATGGAACGAACGACGCCGAACGACTGGATCAGCTAATTCGGCTCTCGAAACAAACGGGGCTGCCGCTGGTGGCCGCGGGCGACGTCCACTATCACGTCCCGCAACGCATGATGCTGCAACATGTTCTTGCCGCGATTCGCCACGGCACGACGGTGGAAGCGTTGGGCGACCGCTTGCTGCCAAACGCCGAGCGGCACTTGCGGACGCTGGACGAGATTCAACAAGTCTTCGCCCGCGTGCCGGACGCCGTCCGCCGGACGATGGAGTTGGCTGATCGCTGTACGTTTTCGCTGAATGAATTGCGTTACGAGTATCCCGTCGAACTCGCTCCCGTCGGCCAGACGCCGCTGGAATACTTGCGGCAACTCACCTGGCAAGGGGCGTGCCAACGATACAACGACAACGTGCCTGACTCGATCAAGCAGCAGCTGGAACACGAGCTGGCGATCATTAAAGACCTCCGCTACGAAGCGTTCTTTCTGACCGTTTACGACATCGTCCAGTTCGCCCGCTCGCGAAACATCCTCTGCCAAGGACGCGGGTCGGCGGCGAATTCGTCGGTTTGCTTTTGCTTGGGCATCACCGCCGTCGATCCGACGGAAACGGACTTGCTGTTCGAGCGGTTCGTCAGCCGCGAGCGCAACGAAGCGCCCGACATCGACGTCGACTTCGAGCACGAACGCCGCGAGGAAGTGTTGCAGTACGTCTATAACAAGTATGGGCGAGACCGGGCGGGACTGGCGGCGACCGTGATTACTTATCGCCCGCGTTCCGCGATCCGAGACGTTGGCAAAGCACTCGGATTGTCGCTCGATCGCAGCGATGCGTTGGCGAAGAACATCGACGGGCGTAGCGAAGAAACCGTCTTGGCAAAACGGTGTCAACAAAGTGGCATCGATCCGCGGTCGCGAGTCGGTCGTCAGCTGATGACTTTGGTGAACGAAGTGCTCGGCTTTCCTCGCCATCTTTCCCAGCACGTCGGCGGCATGGTGATCACGCAAGGCCCGTTGTGCGAGTTGGTCCCGATCGAGAACGCCGCGATGGTGGACCGTACGGTGATTCAATGGGACAAAGACGATCTCGACGAGCTTGGCATTCTGAAAGTCGATTGCTTGGCGCTTGGGATGCTGACCGCGATTCATCGCTGCTTCGACCTGGTCGAGCGGCATCACGGGCGGCGGCTGACGATCGCCAACACCCCGCAAGACGACCGCGCCGTTTACGAAATGATCTGCCGCGCGGAAACCATCGGCGTATTTCAGATTGAAAGCCGGGCGCAAATGAGCATGCTGCCGCGGCTGCGTCCCGAGCGGTTTTACGACATCGTGATTGAAGTCGCGATCGTGCGGCCTGGGCCGATCCAAGGCGATATGGTGCATCCTTATTTGGACCGCCGCGATCGGGCACGCAGCGGCGAGCAGATCGAGCCGATTTGTGCGGACGACAAGGTCAACAAAGTCCTCGAACGGACGCTGGGTGTGCCCTTGTTTCAAGAGCAAGCGATGCAGTTGGCAGTCGTCGCGGCTGGCTTTACACCGGGCGAGGCCGATCAATTGAGGAAGGCGATGGGTGGCTGGCGGCGGCCGGGGCTGATCGACAGCTTTCGGCAGAAGTTCTTCGAAGGGATGCTCGAGCACGGGCATACCGAAGAGTTCGCCGAGCGGTTGTTCAAACAGATCAGCGGCTTTGGCGAGTACGGTTTTCCCGAGTCACATGCCGCAAGTTTCGCCAGGCTGGCTTATGTCTCGGCGTGGCTGCGATATCACTATCAAGCCGCCTTCACGGCCGCGCTGATCAATAGCCAACCGATGGGTTTTTATGCGCCCGCACAATTGATTCGCGACGCCCGTGAGCGACGTGACACGCCCGTCGAAGTGCGCCCGCTGGATGTGAACCACAGCGACTGGGATTGCACGCTGGAGGACGGCGGCAAGGCCCTGCGCCTCGGTTTGCGATTGGTGCGAGGACTGGCGCGAGCGGCCGTCGATGCGCTGGTGCAAGCGAGAACGACGCCATTCGATTCAGTCGCGGATCTGGTCGCGCGAACACAGCTTGGCCAAGCGGTCATCGAGCGGCTGACCGCAGCCGATGCGTTCCAATCCCTGGGCCTCGACCGGAGAACAGCTTTGTGGCAGGCACTCGATCAAGCTCCGAAACACGAATCAGGGCCGCGACTGTTCAATCTCCAGACAAGCGACACATTGGTACCGCTGCTGCCGAAGTTACATGAGCAAGAAGAAGTGTTTGCGGACTACCGATCGTCGGGGCTCAGTTTGCGGCGGCATCCGTTGTCGTTTCATCGCGAGCAGTTGAACGCGGTGGGTGTGACGCCCGCCGGGCAACTGGTGAACTATCCGCATGAGCGGATGGTGAAAGTGGCCGGTGTCGTCCTGATGCGGCAGCGGCCGAGTACCGCCAAAGGAATCACGTTCGTGACGTTGGAAGACGAAACCGGCATCGCCAACCTTGTCGTTCATCAAGCGACGTGGCAGCGTTACGATCTGATCGCCCGCAAGTCGACCGCGATGATTGCTTCCGGCAAGTTAGAACGAAAGAACGAGGTGGTGCATGTGATCGCGAGACGGCTCGAGGATCTCACCGACCGCCTCGCCTCGCTGCACAGCCCGTCGCGTGACTTCCGTTAGTGAACGAACTCGTAGCCAACGATCGCATTGAAGCCTGCACCATCCACACCCGAGCCTAGCACCCGATAGTACTTGTCGGTGATGTTCTCGAGGCTGAGGCTGACGCGATGCTGCTGGCATTGGCCGAGCGCCGTGCCGGCTCGCAAGTTCAGTGTTGCGTAGCCCGGCGTGCCGGCCGGAATGAAGCGTACGTCGCCCAGATTCGCCGACGCGTAACGGTCTTGCCGACGGACCAGCCAGGTGTAGATGTCGAAGTAGGAAGCAAGCGACTTATCGCGCCAGCGGAGACCGACGATGCCTTGCGTCGGCGGGATGCGCGAGAAGGGTTCGTCCGTGTCCCGATTCTGGCCGTACGTGTAGGTAAAATTGCCGTACAGCGACCAGTACGGATCGAGCAGATACTCGCCGTACGCTTCCGTGCCGTTCAGATATGCCTCTTGATTGGCGAGGAATTGGTCGGTGCCAATGAACTCGCGGCCGATCACGCTGCGAAAGTCGGTCCACCACTCGTAGACCTGGAAGCGAACGCGATCGCTGTCGTATTTGAAGCCGACTTCGTACGTCCGCGTGTGTTCGGGCTGAATGTTCAAGTCGCCGAGTCGCGGGACCGTTTGCACATTTTGAATCGCTGTCTTGTTGGCGGTCAGGTCGTCGATCGTTGGTGCGCGAAAGCCTTCGTACACGCCGCCGACCATTCGCAACTCTTCTGTCAATTCGTAACCCAGACCGATGCTGCCGATCCAGTCTTGATAAGTCCGATCGAAGTGAACGAGTCCAACGGTGTCGAAGTTCGGCGTCGCCGAGAGGTTCAAGTTCTCGTAACGGATACCGGCATTTGCGCTCCAGCGATCGGTGAGTTGCCCGTCCCAGTTGAGGAAGGCACCAAATCGATCGGCGATGGCGTCGTCGGGATACTGAGGGTCGGTCGGGGTCGGCATCGCGCCGGGCGAAGTCGGACTGTTGATGCGAACGCGCCGCGAATCGATGTCCTCGTAGAAGTAATCGCTGCCGTAGGTCAAGCGGCCGAGATCGTCGAGATCCTTCGAGGCGGCCAAATTGACGCCGATCATGTCGTCGGTGAACTCGCCGATCTCGCGTCTTGTCGGAACCGCGGCGGACGCGTTGCTGCTGTACCGGTCGACGGTTGTGCCTTCCTTCGTGCGCGAGTACGAAACGGTCGCGCTATACGTGTCGTACAACCCGTTGTCGATGTCGGCGACGCCTTGCAGACGGATGTACGCCAGATCGCGCTGCTGCGGATCGAAGAACGTGGGCCGCTGCGTTCCGGAACTTCCGTTGGGTGCGGGGCCTAACACGAACGGCAGGAAGCGGTCGCTCCGCGCGAGATCGTTCTGCTCGAAGTGCTGCAGCGCAACGGTCAGCATGGCGGTGTCGCCGACCATGCGACTGAACTTGATATCGCCAGCGTGCTGGCCGTAGCCGGTTGCTGGTTGCCGGCCCAAACCACCGCCGATGTCCAAATCGTTGGTATTCAGATACGACCCGCCGGCGAAGACGCCCGTCCCTCCGACCCAACCTTCGACGTTGCCGCGCGAGTAGGAAGACGCATCGGCCGAGCCAAGGAACTGCTGGAACGAAACTCGCGAGTAGTCGCCGTGCAACGGATCGGCTCCGCGCGTGACGATGTTGATCGCTCCGCCGAGTGCATCGCTGCCCCACAGAACCGATTGAGCGCCGCGGACGACTTCGATGCGTTCGATCATGCCGGGATCGATCGTCGAAGCGTACTGATTCGGGCCAGCGCGCAGGACGCTGTTGTTCAAGCGAACTCCGTCGACCAGGATCAACACTTGTTGCCCGGTAAGACCGCGGATGAACGGCGAGACTTGGCCGTTGCCGGTCTGTTGCAGCGTGACGCCGACTTCGTTTTGCAAAGCGCGAAACATGTTGTTCGACATGCGTTCGTCGAGCGCATTGCGGTCCACGATCGTGCCGAGCTGAGGCATCTCGAACAACGATTGCTCCGACCGCAAGATGCTGTTCAGTCCGCCCGGATCGAGCGACGCTCCACCAATCAGCTGATCGGAAAGCGACGGAAAGGCGTCCGAGAAGTCGAGGTCGCCGAGCGATTCCGTTTCGTCGGAGACGTTTCCGCTCGCATTCGCCCCTGCCGGCGGACGAACTTCGACTGGCGGCAAAGTTCCCTGCGGTTCGGCATCTTGCCCTGGCAACGTGGCGCACAACAAAACCATGACGCAAAGTGCGCCGAAGAGTCGCCTCGACATCTGGAAATCCCCGCTGCGTTATACTGCTCGCGGCTGGCGTTGGCGCTTTTGTACGATGGCCTTCCAAGGCCGTCGGTAGTTTCGCGACGGCCTTGGAAGGCCATCGTACAGATAGAAATAGTTTTCGGCTTGTTCCGATTGGAACTCTTGTAACGATTGTGAAGTCGCTACAGTCTGCCTAGATTTCCATTGCCGGATTCACGGGGCCTGGGCCGACCAGCGGTTCCCGGCTGGTCGACAATCGCTCTGAATGCTTGGCGAAAGAACAGCTAGCATCGCTGGCGGTTCGTAGCGATAGCATGTTGGCAGTCGATCGGTGTTCACTTGCCTTTCAGGAGGGATGTGTCTTCAATTGAACTCGAATTAATTTTGCTGGCTCCCCTAGGGACTTGCAGGGCGCTCACGAACATTTCCCTGGAGTCACTCTGATGCGGAATCCTGCTGCGATCCCTCCCAAAACTCGTCGGCATCTCTCGTTCGATCCGCTCATTCGGCAGATTCGTCGGCGGGCGAAACAACTTCCCGAGACGCGCAACGGGAACGGTTGCAGTTATTCGTTCGCCGATACTGTGATGTCCGCCAGCGCCTTGTTCACCTTGAAAGATCCGTCCCTGTTGGCCTTTCAAGAACGTCGCAACGACGTGAACATGAAAAACATCTTTCGCATCTTGCAAGTCCCCAGCGACACGCAGATGCGAGAGATACTCGACTCGCTCGAACCCGATGCGCTACGGCCGATGTTCAACGACGTCCTCCGAGAGTTGCAACGCGGAAAGACTTTGGAAGATCGAAAACGAAACGTTCAACACGCTCAAGAATCAGGGTTATCCGTTCGGCCACAACCTTGGTCATGGCCAGCAGAACCTGTCGACGATTTTCGCGCTGCTGCTGCTGATGTTGGCATTCTTGGTCGACCAAACGCAGGAACTTTGTTGTCCCTTGTTTCAAGCGGTTCGCCAGAAGCGAATCACTCGGCGATCGTTGTGGGATCACCAGCGTTCGCACTTCCGTCATTTCGAGTTCACATCGATGCAGCAGCTACACGAAGTGATGCAGTCCGACTTGGCGAAGGAGTTGCCCGTGTCCACCTTGACCTTCCACCGCCTCGCCAGAGTTCCTTGAGCCGCCTCGCTCACATTTTTGCGTTGCATTTGGCATGGCTCGCCATCACGTTGGTCTGGCCGTCTGCGCCGACGTGGTGACAAACAGCGTCTAGAGCCGATGGAGCCGCGAAATCCTCCGCTTCCTGGAGCCACTCACTCGCTTCCATCGCTGCCCAACTCGGCCTCGCCCTTCCAATGTTCCCAAAACGCCAATCCAAGAAACTGATTCGCGACGCACCCCCTCACTTCAAGCGTCACGTCGGGAATCGCTGGACCTCTGGTCCGTCTGTAGAAAGGGGCGGACCAGAGGTCCATCCTACATAGGTTGCGGGGCTCCGCTGCCCAAAGTAGAAAGCAGCCCCGCGACGCACTATCTTGGCCCACGCGGCAAGTGCTCGTACAAATACGAAGTCATCAACTCGCGAAGGTGCCGTGTCGTGTTGGTCCCTTCGCCGATGCCGTGCGTGCGGCTGGGATACGCCATCATCGTGAACGGTTTGTTGTGGCGAACCAGCTCGTTGATCAATGCTTCCGTGCCTTGATAGTGGCAGTTGTCATCGCCCGTTCCGTGGACGAGCAATAGGTTTCCCTTCAACTGATGAGCGAAGTTGATCGGCGAACCGTTGAGAAATCCATCGACGTTGTCCTTGGGCAGGCCCATGTAGCGTTCTTGATAAATCGTGTCGTAGAAGCGTTGGTTCGGCACGGGAGCGATCGCGATCGCGGTCTGGTAGAGATCCGGATACTTGAAGATCGCGTTCAAGCTCATCGACCCGCCACCGCTCCAGCCCCATACGCCGACGCGATCCGCGTCGAGGTACGGCCGTTGTTGCAACACCGCGCCGACGGCGGCGGCTTGATCCTGCGCGGCGAGGATGCCGACTTGCCGATAGACGCACTTTCGCCACTCCCGCCCGCGCGGCGCAGGCGTGCCGCGGTTGTCGAAGCTCATCACGACATAGCCTTGCTGCGCGAGCATTTGATGCCACAAGTAGCCACTGCCGCCCCACCGATCGACGACCGTCGTGCCGGCCGGTTCTCCATAGACATACACCAACAGCGGATACCGCTTTGTCGCATCAAAGTCCGGCGGCGTAATACTCCAACCGTCAAGTTCAACGCCAGCACCGATTTCGAGGCGAAAGAACTCGGTACTTCCAAGTTTGAGTTTCGCGACCTTCTCGCGGAGTTGCTTGTTATCGACCAAAGAGCGTATCGGCTGATGGCTTGGCAAACTGATCAGCTCTGTGATTGGAACTCGGTCGAATCCCGACCACGAGTGTATGGCATAGCGAGCACCCGGCGAAACATCGTAATGGTGCCAGCCGGATTGATCGGTCGGCGTCACGCGTTGGGCCGCCGTGCCGTCGAGTCGGATGCGATAGAGGTAACATTGTGTCGGATTCTCGGGCGATGCCAAGAAGTAACACCAGCCGCCTGCTTCGTCGACATGCAACATGCGGATCACATCGTAGTCACCGCGCGTGATCGTTCGAGGCTTCGCGCCATCGCGGTCCACAAGCTGAACGTGCCGCCAGCCGTCCGCTTCACTGATCCAAGTGAATTGCTTCCCACTGTTCAGCCACCGCATCTCGTCGTGGATATTGACCCAGGCGTCGTCGGTTTCTTCGTGGATCGTGGCGGCTTCGCCCGAATCGGCATCGACCGACATGACGCAGTTCGTGTTCTGAAGCCGATTCAACTGTTGGATAACAAGTTCATCGGAGTTTTCTGCCCACTCCATCCGGGCGATGTAATGATCGCGCGAATCGCCGGGGATCTTCATCCAACGTGTCTCGCTGGTCGCGAGATCGATCACGCCGATTCGACATGCCGCATTGGTCTCGCCGGCCTTCGGATAGGGAATGCGTTGCGGTTGGGGGTAGAGGCCATCGAGATTGTTGACCAGCGTGACTTGGCGCACACCGCTGGTGTCGAGTTGCCAGTAAGCGATCTTTCGGCCATCCGCGCTCCAGCGAAAGCCGTCCCGCAGGAACAGTTCCTCTTCGTGTACCCAGTCGAAGGTCCCGTTGATGATTTCGGGCGACGCGCGGGACGTGAGCGGCGTGATCTGATGCGCCGTCAAGTCTTCGACATAAAGATCATTTTCACGGACATACGCAACTCGATTCCCGTCGGGCGAGAACTTGGCGAACATCAAGCTCGCTGGCTGCGCGTCGCCACCCAATTGCGTCAACTCGTGACTGGACCGATCCAACACCCAGTAATCGCCGCGCGTGTTCTGTCGCCAGACGCGTTTCGAGTTGGTGTAAATCAACACGCGCGACGCGTCCGTCGAGAACGCATAGTCATCGATCCTGATCGGTGCCGAATCGAACGTCGGGCTGAAGTCCGCCGCCGATACAAGTGTCTGCTTGATGCCAATCGCGGCATCATGCCGCACGATCGCTTGTCCACCGCCGTCCGCGCGTTCCACGGTCAGATAGGCATCGCCCTCGTCAAGCCATCGAGCCGACAAATGCTTCGATTCGAACTCGCGTTTCCCATAGATACGATCGAGCGTCAGCAGCGATGGGTCCGGCTGTTCGTCCGCGGAGGCAGGACAGACAAGAAGCATCACACAGAGAGTACCAAGCTGGAAATGTCGGAGCATGTCGTTTCGCCGGAGGGATGGGGTCGCCCTTCGACGATAATCGGAAACCGACGCGGTGTCATCTCTACTGGTCCGGAGCACCAAACGCCAACGGGACGCGGACGTCGCAGGTGAGACATGGCAGTCTCGCCCACGACCTTTCGAAACGTCCGCTGAAAATGAAACTCCGACAAGTCCGCGTACTCGGCCAGCGCGGCGATCGTATACGGATAACTCAAGTCGCTTTCCATCAACAGGCAAGTGTCGACGATTCGGCGACGCGCTTTGTCGAAAGTTTCAGGCATCGGCTGGGATCCGGGTTTCGTAGGATGGAATTCCAGTCCGTCCATCTTCACCGAGCATGGACTTCGAGTCCGTCCAGAAGCTTGTCGACAGGACGGACTGCAAGTCCATCCTACGGGCAGCGCACGGCCCTCGATTCTAAGCACCCGTACGTTTCCCGGCTTGTCGGCGAACGCTTTCTGAATTGCCAACAAAGAGCAGCTTTCGACGAGCGTTTGGCTCAGCACGAGGCTATAACTACACTTGCATTGCCAGATCTGCGGTGGTTGTTGTGTACATCCTACGCCCGATACAACTTCCGAGCATCCAGTCCAAAGGATTTCTACCATGTTGCAGAGGCACACAGGATCTCCGGCGAAACCGAAGAGCAGCAAGCGGCGTGGAATATCACGAGGATTCAGAAGGCGAGTACACCGAGGGCTGTTGCTCGAACAGCTTGAACCTCGACTATTGCTGAATTCCGATTGGCAGAATCCGCTGAATCGGCTCGACGTGGACAATGATCGTTCTGTCTCGCCGATCGACGTACTCGTGATCTTTAACGAACTGAACGCGTTGATTGGAACCAGAGTCGCTGGGGCGGATGGAAAGCTTCCCGTACCTAACAGCCAAACCGCGCCACCACCTTTTCTCGACGTGAATGGCGACTGTTTTGTTTCGCCTCTCGATGCGTTAATCGTGATCAATGCTCTCAACGAAGACTTCGTGCCCCCCGTGATTGTCGTCGGTCTGTTGAATGATACCGCTCCGGGAGGTACGAACGATGATCAATTGACGTTCGATCCGACGCTCAGCGGCACAGTCTCCGATCGAAGCGGCGTCAAATCGCTCAAAGTGCAAGTCGACGGTGAGCCCGCGATCGAAGCTGCGTTCGATCTCAATGGCAATTTCACATTTGATCCCAGATTGGCGCGAGACGGATCCGATGATGGGCCGCATACCGTCAGCCTAGTCGCGACGGATGCACGCAATCAATCTTCGATACCTCAGCAATTCACCTTCACGCTTGACACGTTAGCTCCCGTATCAGATTTCGATCTTGATCTGGCATTCGACACTGCCGTGATCGGGGATCGTTTAACTACGTTTTCTTCCGTCACAATCGATGGACAAACCGAACCGAACGCGGGCGTTCGCATTCAGGGCGTCGGAATCGATCTGGCCGCGGACGCCGGCGGCAAGTTTTCGATTCAGGATGTCGCACTGGCGAGCGGAATCAACACATTTGCTGTGCGCATAACGGACGCGGCGGGTAACGTCGGCAACCAGAGCGAACGATTCGTGCGGGCCGTGTCAGCGACCGCGTTCGCGCTGGTGGAAGGAACGCCGTTTGTCGTTGAGGTCTTGCAACCGGTTGTCATCGGGAACGTCGGCACGCCTCGGCAGCTTGCCGTCAACATCGAAACGCTGCTCGACACGCTCGCTGACAAGACGTTCGTCAATGATGTCGTCAACGTGTTCGTCGTGGATGCCGCCGACGCGAGTCAGACCTTGCTCGACAACGGTCAACCGGGAACCCCCGTCGCAACATTCAGCGAGACCGGAACTAATCTGGCCGCCGGAATCGCTTCGCTGCGTGGCAAGGAGCTGGTGCTCGATGTGTCGAGCCTCGCGACTGACAATGTTCAGTTGCTGTTTCAACTACTCTCAGGCGACGCGGATCGAAATGGTCTCGTCGTCGTCGATGGAATCCGCAATTTGACACCCGGCACGACGGCCCAAGCTTCCCTGCTCGCGAACCAGCCGCGGAGCGGTGCGTTGGGCGGTGCAATCGATCTCGCGGGGCTATCCGCAGCGGCACAGATCGATGTGCAAGTCGCGAATGCGCGGTTCGATTCCGCCACGGGTAAATTCAAAGCTTCGTTGACGTTGAACAATCGCGGCCCGGCCGTCGGACGCGACTTGGCCCTCGTGCTTCGCAACCTTCCCGCCGGTGTGACGATCGCCAATCCCGCGGCGATGGATAACGGCGATCCCGTGCTGAACCTGCGTCCCGCCACCGGCAGCGGTGGGTTGGCGACGGGGCAGACAACCAAGCCCATTGAACTGGAAATCGACAATCCTGGAAACACGCGATTCGCGTTGGAACTCGACGTGCTGGCTGGGCCGCCGAATCGAGCACCGCAGCTCACGCCGATCGATCCGATCGTGATGCTGCCCGGCGAAGTGTTCTTGCAGCAATTGGCAGCCACCGACGCAGACGGCGATACACTGACATTCTCGCTCGCTCCGATCGTGGGCCAACCGCCCTTGCCTACACTCCGCTTGAACGCCGACGGCCTGCTCGAAATCCGACCCCGTGCGGATCAAGTTGGCAGCGTCCAGTTCATGGTCCTCGTTCGCGACGGAGCACTGACGACTTCGCAAGTTGTTCAGCTCGCCGTCAACGCTGATCCGATCACTACGACGCGAGTTAGCGGCCAGATTCTCGACACGAACTCCAATCCGATCAACGGGATCACGGTGAACATCGGCAGCACATCGTTGCTGACCGACGCCGATGGCCGGTTCACGCTCGAAGCACCGCTTGCCGGATTCGACAGCGACGCGCTGCAAGTCCACGGCGAGGAGTTCGTCGGCCCCGAAGTCTTCCCATTCGTCGCCGAGAAGTTGCCGCTGCTGTTTAAGAACAATCGCGATCTTTTGGACGGCGTCAACAACGTCATCGACCGCCCGATCTTCCTTCCCGCCCTCGACGTGGCAGGTGGAACGACGATCAATCCTGCTCAAAATGTCATCGTGCAACAAGAGATTGCTCCCGGTGAGATCGCCGTCGTGCAGGTTGATGCCGGGACGTTGAAGAATCAGCAAGGGGGCGACTTCACCGGCGTGTTGAGCATTACCGAAGTCCCGACGAACTTGACTCCCGCAGCCTTGCCCCCGAACGCCTTCCCCGATGTGGTCGTGACGATCCAGCCGGGCGACATGGTCTTCACGCAACCCGCTCCGCTAACACTTCCCAATCGTGCCGGTTTCCCGCCCGGCACCGAACTCGATTTGTTCTCGATCAATCCGGTCACCGGACAATTCGACAACGTGGGCAGAGGCCGCGTTTCTGCGAATGGCCAATCGATCACCACGATCGAAGGCGGCATTCGCAACAGCAGTTGGCACTTCTTCGTTAGCCCGGCACAGGAGCAGGCCAACAACGACCCCGCCAACAACTCGAAGAATCAGGATCAACTTTGTAACGACTGCGAAGGGGTGGCGAGAAAGTCGGGTCAGAGCGTGGCCACGTCGGATGTCGAGTTGCATTCGGGGGCGCTGCTGGAAGAGCACGCGTTGGTCAGCTACCAATCGCTGGGCCTCCAGCGCGGTGTGTCCCTGCACTACGACTCGCTGCGTGCCGACCCGCGACCGATCTTCCACTTCAACGCGCTGAATGTGTCCGGCACTGAGATGCTCGTCGCCTCGCTGGATGTCAGCCGCGGTGACTTGGAAATCCAAGTGCCCGGTTTCGCAGGCACACAGTTCGGCTTGCAAGGCGGCGAACACTTCTGGGACTTGCCGCCAGGCACCAACGATGTCGACGCGGCGATGCAAGTCGATCTGCGCGATCAGCCGACTGGCGTGTATGACTTCAACGTCACCTTCGGGCCGAGGCGCTTCAATGGCACCCGGTTCACTGGTGCTGCGACTCAGTTCTCCACGTCCGTCGCCATCATCAATTCGATCAACAGCCCATTCGGCGCAGGCTGGGATCTGGCCGGTCTGCAACAAGTGATCGAGAATCCCGATGGCTCGGTCATGCTGATTGACGGCGGCGGCACCGAATTGCAATTCACGCCTCAAGGGATTGGGCAACCCTTCGATTCGCCCGCTGGCGATTTCTCGACGTTCGAGCAGCTCGGCGACGGCACCTATCGGCGGACCTTCACCGATCAGACGGTCGTGCAATTCAATGCCGACAACCAGATCGCGTCAGTGACAGACCGCAACAACAATCAGACGGTCTTCAGCTACGATGCCGAGGGCTTCATCGCCAACATCGTCGATCCGGTGGGGCTGGCCACAACATTCACGCGCACCGGTGACCGTATCACCAAGATCACCGACCCCGCCGCACGCGAAACGACTCTCCAGTTCGATGCGGCGGGCGATCTGATCCGCATCACCGATCCTGACGGCACATCGCGGCAGTTCAGTTACGACGATGCGCACCATCTCACCCAGGAAATCAATAAGCGCGGCTTTAGCGAAGAAGCCGTGTACGGATTCCACGGTCGCGTCGTCGAAAACATTCGCAAGGACGGCACACGCAGCGTGTTTGAACCAGCACAGACGATTGGCTTGTTCCCGGCCGAGTTGACTTCGCATCCCGACACCGCACCGGTGATTCAGGTCGACAACGGCCAAGCCGTCGCGCGTTTTGCCGATCCCAACGGCAATGTCACAACATCGGTACTCGATCAGGCTGGGCAGATCGTTTCGCAATCAGATGATGAAGGCAACCTGCCATCACTGGTGCGGAACCGCGACAATCTTCCGGTGGTCACTACCAACGGTCGCGGCAACGCCACGTACCGCCAGTTCGACGAACGCGGGAATGTCACCCGCGTCACCTTGGAACAGAACGAACATTCACCGACGCTCTTCGACGGCCAGGCGCTGCTGTCGCCGGCCCGAGTCGAGATGGTTCGGCTCGGCGACCTCGACAACGACGGCGATTTGGACGCCGTCGTCGGACATGGGACGACCTTGAATCTCAGCGGATCCTCCTCGATCGTCACAATCTTCGAAAACGACGACGGCCGATTGACAAGGGTGTCGGACTTGAACGTTGCCAACGCCGGCACGGAAAACATCGCCTTGGCCGACGTCAACGGCGACAACATCCTGGACATCACCATCGTCACGGGCGACAGCGCCAACGATCGCTTTCGTGTCATGCGAGGCAACGGCGATCTCACGTTCGGGTTTCTGACAACCTTTACGCTCGCTCTGAATCCGACCAGCGTCGCGTACGGCGATGTCAACGGTGACGGCAGCCCCGACGCAGTGATCTCGCGCGGCCTCAGTAGCGATGCGTTGCTGTTGATCAACGATGGTGCGGGCGCATTCACCCAGTTCACCATTCCTGTTGGTGATCGCACCGAGGATGTGCGACTGGCGGACTTGAACGGCGACGGGAACTTGGACGCCGTCTTCGCCGGGCAAAACACAGTTCGCTTCTTACCGGGGGACGGAAGCGGCAACTTCGCTCAAAGCGTGCGGCTGAACACCGGCAGCCAAATTCACGATGCGCTCGAAGTTGCCGACTTCAACGACGATGGCCGATTGGATGTGATCTCGTCCCTTATCGGCGGCGTGCAGTTCTTTGAGAATGACGGTCGCGGGGGCTTTATCGAGTCGGCCCTCACCACACCGGTGTCCGTCGAGCGGTTCGAGGATATCGCGGTGGCCGACCTGAACTTGGATGGCTTCGTCGATTTAGTAATTGCAGCCGCATCTTCAAACGGTGCGCGCGTCTTCCTGAACAATGGATTGGGCTTCACCACGCAATCATCGTTTGTCCGGGCGGGAGAAAGACCGACTTCGCTGGCCCTGGGTGATCTCGATCAGGACGGCGATTTCGAACTGTTGGTCGGCAATCGAAATAGCAACGACCTGAGCGTCGTTTATGGAAAGGCCGATGGGTCGTTCTTGGATAACCCAGGTCTGCCGGCATTCACGGGTACGAACCCTCGTCCGAGATCGCTGGAAATGGCCGACATCGATCGTGACGGCAACTTGGACATCGTCACGGCATTGTTTTTCAACAACACCATTGCGGTGCAATTGGGCAACGGAGCGGGTGGATTCTCGGCAGCGCAGGAATTCCCTGCCACGGCCAGCCCTATCGACCTGGCGATCGGCGACGTAAACGCGGACGGCATTGCCGATGTCGTCGTGACGGAGAACGGTGCGGGACGAGCCGTCTTGTTGCTGGGACAGCCCGACGCCACGTTCGCCGCGCCGCAGCCGATCAACGGCACCGCCGCGGCGTTGAGTGTTGAGATAGCGGACGTCGACGGTGACGGCCACGCCGATCTCGTGCTCGCGGATGGTCTGGCCGTGGAAATCTTCTTTGGTCAAAGCGACGGCACGTTTCCGGATTCCGTCAAAGTCGACACCGTCAATGGCAACGGCCTGCTCGAAGATGACTATAT
>JAQBZB010000100.1 GCA_027622275.1 Planctomycetota bacterium
CGCGTATGGCTCGGCAGGAGCCTCGCCCTCCCGAAACTCAAATCGGGAAGTTGTTGATCATCACTTTCTAAGCACGCCCACATGAGCGCTTTAGGCTGGAGCCGCTAATGGTACACTTCAGCGACTCCGCTTGAAGGACAGATGTGAAATAGCGGCAAGCTCAACCGAAAGCTGCAATGGCCACAAAAAACACGATAGGGCACACGACCCGTGATGCCGACGTCAGATTGGGCCGCTGGAGATTTATTGTGCTTATTCGTGCATTTTCGTCGCGACGTCGAGAATGCGTTTTCGCGGCGAGACCGTATGGCATCCGATGACCGCTTCCCCACCACGACTTGTCCGAATCGTCGCCGTGGGGAGCCCGCACGGCGATGATCAGGTGGCCTGGGTGATTGCCGATCGGTTGTCGCAAGATCCGCATATTCGGCCTCTCGTCCACACGCTTGCGACGCCGTGGGATCTGGTCGAACTTCTGGTCGCGGATTGTTCCGTCATTGTGATCGATGCTTGTGTCGGGATTGCCCGCCCAGGAACAGTCTTGAGAATCGGCGAGAGCGAACTGGCGACCTCTCCGCTCGCGCGCCATTCGACACATGGTGGCAGCCTCGTTCAGTCGCTCGGATTGGCAAGGACTCTTCAAAGGACGATTCGCGAATTGGTTGTCTTCACCGTGGCGGTTGAGTCGTGCGAGCCGGGTGCCGAGTTGAGCGAATCCGCACGTTGTGCCGTCGACAATGTGGTCCAGCAAGTTCAAGCCCTGTTGTCAGAATGGTTGCCGAAGCGGTAACCTCACCGGAACGATGCATGAGTATTCACTGGCACGCGCGTTGCTTCGACAAGTCGAAGAGATCGTTCGCCGCGAGGGAGCGGCGGCTGCGAGTTGTGTCAGTGTGACGATCGGCGAGTTTTCGGGGGTCGATCCCGATTTACTTCAAATGGCTTTTGAGGATGTCGCCGAGCAGTCACTCCTTGTGAACGCCGAGTTGTTGATTGAAAGGGTCGTACTTGAAGCTCGCTGCGAAAACTGTTCCAACGAGTTCGCGGTCGAGTGATTTTGCTTCGTCTGTCCAAAATGTGAAAGTGGCAGCGTGAAGGTCATTCGGGGTGAAGAAATGATGTTGGAGCGAGTCATGCTGGAGGCGAAATGACAGAACCGAGCGTCACCGACTCGTTGCGAGGAATCCAATTCCTGCGAGACCTGCCCGCTGAATTGATCGACCAACTGGCTGGCATCGCACAGGTCGCCGAATTCCCAGCCGGAACTGTAATCTTCCGGCAAGGCGACGCAGCTTCGACGCTGTACTTCGTGGTCGAAGGGAATGTTTCGCTTGAAATATGTGCTCCCGGCGTGGGCTGTAAACGGATTCTTACGGTCGGCCCCGGCGAACTACTGGGATGGTCACCCGTGCTGGAACACAGCCGACTGACCGCAACCGCACGAACCATTTCGGCGGTACAGGCGATCGCGCTGAGCGGCCCTCAGGTACTCGCGATCTGCGAGCAGAATCCGCGATTAGGTTACGAGTTCATGAAGCGAGCGGCATTGGCATTGGCGAAACGACTGAATGCGACTCGGCTCCAGTTGCTGGATGTGTTTGGGACTCAAATGCCGGCCGCCGCCGACGAACGACCCGCCGACGCCGAGACACACTGAAACAGCTTCGCATAACCGCAAGGATGAAGATTCACGCATGAGTGTGTCGACAACCCCAGTCAACTCGATCGTGTCGTTCGAGAAACCTCGTCTGCAGGGGTTGCTTGATGCGTTGAAGCAAGCGGGCTATCGAGTTGTCGGGCCGCGGGTCGCGGATGGCGCGGTCGTGTATGACGAACTGGACTCGATCGAACAGCTGCCGCTTGGCATGATCGACGAGCAAGACGGCGGTAAGTATCGGCTCGAGCGGGACGCAGCAGCGGGCTACTTCGATCATGTCGTCGGGCCACATTCGTTAAAGCGATACCTATTCCCACCCCAAGAGACGCTGCAACAGCTGCGGCTGAAAGACGGCGACTGGCACGTCGAGCCGCCTCGCGTCGCAGACACGCCGCTGGCCGTGATTGGCCCGCGCAGTTGTGACTTGCATGCGATGGCGATTCAGGATCGCGTGTTTCTGGAAGGACCGTACGTCGATCCCGGCTATCGCGCTCGCCGCGAGCGTCTATTCGTTGTCAGCGTGCAATGCCGGCGAGCCGCCGCGACCTGCTTTTGCCACTCGATGAAGACAGGGCCGAGGGCCAGCCGCGGCTTCGATCTCGCTTTGACCGAGTTGGACGATTGCTTTGTCATCGAAGTCGGCTCCGAGCGAGGCGGCGAAGTGTTGGCATCCGTCGCTGGATGGAAGACTTGTTCCGCGGCGACGGTCGACCGGGCAACCGAACAGTCCGTCCGGCTCGAACGCTCGATGAATCAACGCGGCGCCGCCGAGAATGCGCCGCATGCCGCGAAGCCACGCCAGCTGGACACGCGTGACATCCGCGACCTGCTGCTCAATAATCTCGACCATCCGCGATGGGACGAAGTTGCCGAGCGATGTCTATCCTGTGCCAACTGCACGATGGTTTGCCCAACTTGTTTTTGCAGCAGCGTCTCCGAGGTCTCGGATCTGACCGGCGAACAAGTGCGGCGCGAACGGACGTGGGCGTCGTGCTTCACGGCCGAGCATTCGTTCTTAAGTTCCGGGGTCGTTCGCAATTCGACGACCGCCCGCTATCGACAATGGTTGACGCACAAGCTCGCAACCTGGATCGATCAATTCGACACATCCGGCTGTGTCGGCTGCGGTCGGTGCATCACGTGGTGTCCCGTCGGCATCGATCTGACGGAAGAAGTTGCCGCGATCCGGGAGACGGCCAAGTGAACTCGCAGATTCAAGTCGCTCCGACTGTCGATGCCGCGAATCCTTGGGCGACACACGCCGTGCGGATTCGTGAGATCGAGCCCGAGGTTCGTGATGTCGTCACCTATCGCCTGGCGTTCGAAGATCCGGCGGTCGCCGAGCGATTTCGCTTTCAACCCGGTCAATTCAACATGCTGTATCTGCCCGGCATCGGCGAGTCGGCGATTTCGATCAGCTCCGATCCGGACGATCCACAACGAATGCTGCATACCGTGCGGGCCGTTGGCAACGTCACGAAGGCTATGGCGCGCAAGCAAGTCGGCGACCAACTTCTGCTCCGCGGTCCGTTTGGCTCTGCGTGGCCGGTCGACTCGTGCGAAGGGCAAGATCTGGTGATCGCCGCGGGTGGATTGGGGCTTGCTCCCGTGCGCCCGGTGATTCATTACGTGATGAATCGACGCGACCGGTTCGGCAAAGTCTGGTTGCTGTATGGCGCCCGCTCACCTCGCGACTTGCTGTACACATCGCAATATGATCGCTGGCGCGAAGCGGACATCGACGTTCAGATCACCGTCGATCTTGGCGACGACCAGTGGGATGGCCACATCGGCGTTGTGCCTGTCTTGTTCGATCGGTTGCAATTGGACGCCTCCCGCACACGCATCATCACCTGTGGTCCGGAGATCATGATGCGGTTCGTGATCGCCGAATGTTTGTCACAGAAGATAGAATCAAAGCAAATCTATTTGTCGATGGAACGGAACATGAACTGTGCTCTCGGATTCTGTGGGCACTGCCAGCTAGGCCCCGCCTTCGTTTGCAAGGACGGGCCGGTCTTCACTCACGAGCAAATGGAGCCGTACTTGGATGTCCAAGACTTCTGATCACAATTCGACGGAGCCAGCGAAAAAGCCGACGATCGCGGTCTTCAAGTTCGCGTCGTGTGACGGCTGTCAGCTCTCGTTGCTCGACGCCGAAGACGAGTTGCTGGCGATCGCGCATCAAGTCGAGATCGCATATTTCCTGGAAGCCCGCACCCGAACGCTCGCCGGGCCGTACGACGTCGGATTGGTCGAAGGTTCGATCACGACCGAGCATGATGCAGAACGGATTCGCGAGATTCGGCGGCAATGTCGTTTTCTGGTGACGATCGGAGCTTGTGCCACCAGCGGCGGCATTCAGGCGCTGCGGAATTGGGCGGACGTCGGCGAGTTCATTCAGCAAATCTACGCCACGCCGCAGTACATCAACACGCTCGCCACGAGTACCGCGATCGCCGATCATGTGCCGGTCGATTTCGAGTTACGCGGCTGCCCGATCAACAAAGACCAACTGGTGGAGCTGATTACGGCGCTCGTGATTGGACGCGTCCCTCGTGTGCCCAACTACAGCGTGTGTGTCGAGTGCAAACGCCGGGGAACGGTGTGCGTCGCCGTCGCGAAAGGCATCTCGTGCCTTGGCCCCGTCACGCAAGCGGGTTGCGGCGCGATTTGTCCCGCGTTCAACCGAGAATGTTTCGGTTGCTACGGCCCGCAAGAGTTGGTGAATCTAAAGAGTTTGTGCGCGCACTACGAAGAGCAAGGCGAATCGCGCGATCACTTGGTGCGGCTCGTTCGCAACTACAACGGCTATGCGGCGGAATTTCGCGCCGCGAGCGATGCCTTGGAGCAGCAGTAGCATGAGCGACAAGCGGCAGTTTGAGGTAAAGGCACTCTCGCGAGTCGAAGGTGAAGGCCGCTTGTACGTTCGTGTCGCCGGCAACACGGTCGAGCATGTCGAGTTGAACATCTACGAACCGCCGCGATTCTTCGAGAGTTTCTTGCGCGGACGCGAGATACGTGAAGTCCCCGACATCACGGCTCGCATTTGCGGCATCTGCCCCGTGGCGTATCAGATGACCGCCTGCCATGCGTTAGAGAAGGCGTTGGGTTTGACCATGCCGCCGGAGATTCGGCTCTTGCGGCGGCTGCTCTACTGCGGCGAATGGATTGAGAGCCACGCCTTGCATATGCACTTGCTGCACGCGCCCGATTTCCTCGGTTACGAAAGCGGCATTACCATGGCCGCCGACCACCGCGAAGTCGTCGAACGCGGCTTGCGGCTGAAGAAGATCGGCAACGATTTGCTGGCGGTGCTCGGTGGTCGGGCGATTCATCCGATCAATGTGACGGTCGGCGGATTCTATCGTGCTCCGCGACACAGCGAACTGAAAACGCTGTTGCCCGAATTGGAGTGGGGGCTGGCGGCGGCGGTTGAAACGGTCCGGCTTGTGGCGGGCTTTGATTTCCCCGCGTTCGAGCAACCGTATGATTTCGTCTCTCTGCACCACGAGAACGAGTATCCGTTGAACGAAGGACGTATCGTCTCGTCCAGCGGGCTCGACATCGACGTCAGCGAATATGAAAGCCACTTCGAAGAGCGGCATCTTCCGCAAAGTACCGCGTTGCACAGCGTGATGCTTCCCGATGCGAAACACTATCTGGTCGGACCGCTGGCGCGCGTGAACCTGTGTCTCGAACAACTGCCTCCGACCGCGCGGCGCGAAGCGGAGACGTGTGGCATCGCGTGGCCGTCGCAAAATAACTTCCACAGTATTGTCGCGCGAGGCATCGAAGTCGTCGCTGCGTTCGAGGAAGCCGTGCAGATCGTCGGCCAGTATCACGCCGAGCCTGCAGTCAGCCGAATCGAGTTCACTTCGCACGCTGGTGAGGGTTGTCACGCGACGGAAGCACCGCGCGGGTTGATCTATCATCGCTATCGAATCGGGGACGACGGCTTGATCGCGGAAGCCAAGATCGTGCCGCCGACCTCACAGAATCAAGGGCAGATCGAAGACGACCTGCGTCAATTCGTGCCCAGCGTGCTACAGTACGACGACACCGAAGCGACGCGCCGCTGCGAGCACTTGATTCGCAATTACGATCCGTGCATCAGCTGCGCGACGCATTTCCTGACATTGACGATCGACCGCCAAGGTGAGTGAGTAGACTTATGTCGAGCCAAACGATTGATGTTCGCAAAGATCTGCGCGCCGAGCGCCTTCAAGCAGCGGAGGCGTTCCGGCAGCGGATGACCGAGGCCGGGACCTTCGTGGTGCGATTGCTGTCGTCCCCCGGAGCCGGCAAGACAACGCTGCTGCAGAAGACGGCCGAGATTCTTACGCGTTCCTTCAGCGTCGGCATCCTGGTAGGCGACGTCGAAACGGAGCGTGATGCCGAACGACTCGCACCCTATGCACCGAGCATCCAGATCACGACCGGAGGTGCTTGCCACTTGGAACTGCCGCTCGTCGAGCGGGCCTTGCCGAAACTGGGCTCCCAGGCGTGGGACTTCTTGTTTATCGAAGATGTTGGCAATCTGATTTGCCCCGCTTCGCACGAATTGGGGGAGCACTTGCGCGTGATCGTGTTGAGTACCACGGAAGGGGACGACAAACCTGGGAAGTATCCGAAAGCGTTTCGCACGAGCCAAGCTGTTGTGCTAAGCAAGACGGACCTGCTCCCGTACGTCCCCTTCTCGCTTGAGAAAGCCGAAGCGGATGCGAGGCTGGTTCGATCGGATTTGACGTTCTTCGCGCTGAGCGCGCTCCGCGACGAAGGTGTTGACGCTTGGTGTGAGTTCCTGCTGCAAAGACGTGCGGCTGTAATTGACTCGGCCAACCAGCCCGCGTGTTCCGAATGAGATGATGAATTTATGACCGTCGCCGCTGATCCTAAGTCCGTCGTCGCCGTCCGCATTTGCTTGAAGGGGTGCGTGCAGGGATCGGGTGTTCGGCCGGCGGTCGCTCGTTTGGCGACGTCGCTTGATTTGGCGGGCTCGGTGCGAAATACCTTGGGCGGGTTGGAGATCGAGGCCGAAGGGATGCCGGATCGCGTCACCATGTTCCAGCAGCGGCTGCCGTCTTCGCTGCCGAACGGAAGCGTCGTCGAACAGATCGACGCCGTCGCTATTGCAGCATCGCAGCCCGCCGACTTCGTGATCGAGAGGGACGACGCGGCCGGTCCGCTGACGACGCAGGTTCCGCGCGACGTTGTCGTGTGCGGCGACTGCTTGGCCGAGATTCGCGATCACCAAGACCGCAGGTATTCGTATCCGCTGACAACGTGCGCGACATGCGGCCCCCGCTTTTCACTGATTGACAACATGCCGTTCGATCGAGCACACACGACGATGGACTCCTTCACGCTGTGTGCGGACTGTCGTGCCGAATACACGTCACCGAGCGATCGGCGGTATCACGCTCAAACGATCGGGTGCTCGCAGTGCGGTCCGCAAGTGTGGCTCACGGATGCGAATGGACAGCGACTCGAGAACGGCCCTGCGACTGTCCGAGCCGCCGCCCGCTGGTTGCTCGATGGCAAGATCGTCGCCTTGCGCGGCGTCGGCGGATATCAACTGCTGTGCGACGCGACGAGCGCGGGAGCGGTCGAGCGTTTGCGGCAGCGGAAGGCACGTCCCGCCAAGCCGTTCGCCGTGCTCGTGAGATCGCTGGAGGAGGCTTGTCGTCACGCCATTATCGACGACTCGGAAAGCGATGCGCTGACCGATCGGTCGAATCCAATTGTGCTGCTGCGCGCGGCGTCCAGCGACATCGCGGACGTGGTCCATCCGGGCTTGAGTAAACTCGGGTTGATGCTGCCATCGACCCCGCTTTACGCGATGTTATGTGCGGAAGTTCGCAGGCCGCTTGTCTGCACGAGCGCGAACCGCGAAGGCGAACCGCTGGAATACGAAGTGGAAGCCGCCGAGTTGAACTTGGCGGGAATCGCCGATGTGTGGCTGCACCATGATCGGCCTATCGCGCGGCCGATCGACGATAGTGTTGTCCAAGTGATCGCAGGACGGCGAGTGACACTTCGTTTGGGACGAGGCTTGGCACCTTTGCCATTGGCGCTGCCCAAAGCCAAGCCGCAATTGGCGGTCGGTGGACACATGAAATCCGCCATCGCTTGGCACAACGGAGCGCAAGCGGTTCTCGGGCCGCACGTCGGCGATCTCGACACGGTTGCGACTCGCGAACGATTCGAGCAGCACGTCGCGGATATGAGTTCGCTCTATCGCTTCGAGCCGGAAGCAGTTGTTCATGACTTGCATCCGGATTACTTCACGACACGGTACTCCAACGAACGGGGCATCGAGACTTCGGCATTGCAACATCACTTCGCACATGTCGCGGCGGGGATGTTAGAACATGGGTTGCTGGACCGCGAAGTACTCGGCGTCAGTTGGGACGGGACCGGTTTCGGCGAAGGTGGCACGATTTGGGGCGGCGAGTTCTTAGTTGTTGATGGCGTATCGCGGTACAAACGGGTCGCTCATCTTCTACCTTTTCCATGGATTGGGGGCGAGATCGCGATTCGTCAGCCCTGGCGAGTTGCCGTGTCGCTGCTGAGTGAATCATTCGCCAACGATCAATGGATCACACAAGCCGCCTCGCTTTGGAGCGACCAGCCGGTTGCGTCCCTGCTCGAAATCAATCGCCAGCGTACCAGCACCATGCTGTCGACAAGCGTCGGACGCCTGTTCGATGCAGTTGCGGCGATCATCTTGGGAATTGATGTGGTTCGGTACGAAGGCCAAGCCGCGATGCTGTTGGAATCCGCGTCATCAGTCGAAACGCAGGAAGGCTATCCGTTCCCGCTGGAATCGGCGCAGCTCGATTGGCGGGCGTTGATTCGCGAGATTTGGAAGGATCGGCTCGCCGGCGTTCCTGCCGCGGTGATGAGTGCACGGTTTCATCGAGCCCTGGCAAGCGGTATCGTAGCAGTGGCCGCGCAGATTCCCGATTTGCCGATCGTGCTGGCTGGCGGTGTGTTCCAAAACAAGCTGCTGACGGAAATGGTTGTCGAAATGTTGGACGATCCCGGGCGGCTCAAGTTGCCGGGACGGATACCGCCGAACGATGGCGGCCTCGCGGCTGGCCAATTGGCGATCGCCGTGATGCGCGAGCGTGCTGGGTACCGTAATCCTCTGCGAACGGAAACGTGACATGTGCCTTGCAGTGCCTGGCAAATTGACCGAATGGATCGAGCGTACACCGCCGTTCTCGGAAGGTATCGTTGAATTCGCGGGCGTCCGTCGCCGCACGAATTTGGCGTGCGTGCCCGACGTCGTTGTCGGTGACTTCGTGCTCGTGCATGCGGGGGTCGCAATCAGTCGAATCGAGGCTGCGGAAGCGGATCGAATCTTGCAGATCCTTGATGAGATCGAAGGCGTGGCCGAGGGAAAGGAGTACATGCCGTGAAGCACGTTGACGAGTACCGTGACCCGCAAATGTGTCGCCGGTTGGTGGCCGAGATTCGACGTACCGCGTCGCGCTGCCATACGATCATGGAGGTCTGCGGCGGTCAGACGCATGGGCTGCTGATGCATGGCATCGACCAAGAGCTGGCAGGCGTCGTCGAGTTGCTTCACGGTCCCGGCTGTCCGGTCTGCGTGACGCCGGCGGAAGACATTGACTTTGCGATCGCGATTTGTCAGCGAGCGGGAGTGACGGTCGTGACCTTCGGTGACATGTTGCGTGTTCCAGGCACTGGCATCAGTCTGCGCGAAGCACGAGCCCGCGGCGGCGACGTGCGGCTGGTCTACTCGCCGCTGGATGCGGTGCAGCTTGCAAAGGATGATCCGGAGCGAGAGTTTGTGTTTTTCGCGGTCGGCTTCGAGACAACAACGCCCGCCACGGCATTGGCCGTTCAGCAGGCGGCGCGACTCGGCCTGAAAAACTTCTCGATGATTGTTTCTCACGTCCGAGTGCAGCCCGCGATGGAAGCGATCATGGATTGGGATGCGTGTCGCGTGGAAGCATTCTTGGCAGCCGGACACGTTTGCACAGTGAGCGGCTATGCGTCGTATGCCGAATTCGTGCGACGATATCGAGTTCCGGTCGTTGTGACGGGTTTTGAACCTGTTGATTTGCTGAGCGGAATCTTGAGTTGCGTCAGTCAGCTCGAGAAGGGAGTTGCGGAAGTCGAAAACTGCTACCAGCGTAGCGTTTATATCGAAGGCAATCCGCACGCCGTCCGCATCGTCGAAGAAACGTACGAGATTTGCGATCAGCGGTGGCGCGGGCTGGGCGTGATTTCAAGTGGTGGACTCCGCCTGCGCGAATCTTGGCGTCAATTCGATGCGGGGAGGCGATATTCGCGTGTCGCCTTGCCGATCGCGGAACCTTCGCGCTGCCGAAGTGGTGACGTCTTGACCGGCCGTATCAAGCCGACGGAGTGTGAATTCTTCGGGCGAGAATGTACGCAGGAGACACCGTTCGGCGCGCCGATGGTGTCCTCCGAAGGAGCTTGTGCCGCCTATGCCCGTCATACTCGGCAACCTGTTTGACAGAGTCTGGAAGCCGCGATGAACGACGACGCTTCTGCAAGCTGCCCGCTGCCGGATGACGGACGCGATGACCAGATCGCGCTGGCGCACGGCGAAGGAGGGCGGCTGACCCGCCGCCTGCTTCGCGACATGCTCCAGCCGCTGCAAAACGACTTCCTTGCCGGCCTGCCGGACGGGGCAACGCTGCCCGCGGTTCCTGGCCGACTCGTCTTTACGACCGACAGCTACGTTGTCACGCCGCGGTCGTTTCCGGGCGGTGACATCGGTTCGCTTTCGGTCTTTGGGACGGCGAATGATTTGGCCGTTTCGGGTGCCCGCCCGCGCTGGCTGAGCCTGGGACTGATCCTTGAAGAAGGGTTCTCGACGCGTGAACTGGCCCGGATCATCGCGAGTATTGCTCGCGCCGGCGAAGTTGCTGATGTGCAAATTGTGACGGGCGACACGAAAGTCGTACCTCGCGGCGCGGCCGATGGCTTATTCATCAACACGGCCGGTATCGGCGAACTCGTCTTTCCAACGCCGGGACCGAGCAGCCTTGACGAGGGCGATCGGCTGTTGGTGAGCGGCCCGATCGGTCAGCACGGCTTGGCGGTGTTGACCGCTCGCGAAGCGCTGGGGCTCGATCCCGCTCCGACAAGTGATAGTGCCGCGCTGTGGCCTGCCGTCGAAGCCCTCCACGACGCCGGCATCCGCGTCAAGTCGATGCGCGATGCAACGCGCGGAGGCGTCGCCGCTGTCTTGCACGAGTGGGCCGACGCTTGTGGCAAGACGCTGGTGCTGGAAGCCGATGCGATTCCAGTCAGTTCGACGGTGCGAGGCGCTTGCGAACTGCTGGGCTTGGACCCGCTGCATGTTGCTTGTGAAGGAACGATGGTGGTTGCCGTTGCGAGCGAAGAAGTGGCCGAGGCGCTGCGGGTGCTGCGGCAGGTCGCTGTTAGCAGCGCGGCGGCTGAGATCGGCGGTGTCGTCGAGCGGCGAGTGGCACCGGTTGCCGTTCGACGATCGCTCGGCCAACTCGTGCCGTTGGATGAACCGTCGGGCGCGCCGCTGCCACGAATCTGCTGAGCGGTGAGTCCATCCAAGTAGCGGTGGCTTCCAGCCGCCGCTGAATTGGTGGCGGCTGGAAGCCACCACTACGACAGCTATTTCTCGAACGGTCCTAACTAACTCGCAGTTGCCTCCGTAAGATACTGATGAATCGCCTTGGCAGCTTGGCGGCCTGCTCCCATCGCGAGGATGACGGTGGCGCTGCCGGTCACGATGTCTCCGCCCGCAAAAACTTCCGGCTTGGAAGTGCATAGCGTTTCTCGGTCCGCAACGATATAGCCGCGGGCGTCGGTTGCTAGATTCGGTGTCGCTCGTTGAACCAAGGGATTGGCACCCGTGCCCAGCGCGATGATCGCCATATCGAGCGGCAGTTCGTACTCCGATCGCTGGATGGGAACCGGGCATCCATCGCGGTGTTGCCGGTGCCGACTACCGCCACCACGCGATCGCGGCAATCGTAGACCGGCTCGTCGTAGTCCGGAAACTTGTTTGCGCTCATCAGGTTCACGCGAGTTAGAAATTCATTTGCCGAGTAGACTCCCGCCAGATGCTCGCCCGGTACACCGAGGAACTTCGGCAAGCCGGCACCGGTGGCGATGAACACCGCGTCGAATC
Organism: Planctomycetota bacterium; assembly: GCA_027622275.1. Classification (GTDB taxonomy): domain Bacteria; phylum Planctomycetota; class Planctomycetia; order Pirellulales; family Pirellulaceae. The sequence goes on from JAQBZB010000100.1 coordinate 11,835, forward strand.
CTTCTTCGCCCAGCAACTCGTCGATCGTGATCGTCTTGCCGATCACCACATTCGTTTCGAACCTCACGCCCATCGTTCGCAGGTTGTCAATCTCTTGTCGCACAATTGCCTTCGGCAGTCCGAATTCGGGGATTCCGTAAATGAGCACGCCCCCGGGTTCGTGCAAGGCCTCGAAGACCGTCACCTCGTGGCCCTTCAACACGAGATCACCCGCGGCACTCAGTCCGGCTGGGCCGCTGCCGACAATCGCCACGCGTTTTCCGGTCGCTGGTGCTTTCGGCGGTAGTGCAATCTTGCCTTGCGAGTGTTCGTAGTCGGCCACGAATCGTTCCAAGTAGCCAATCCCCAGTGGTGCGAATCGCTTGCCTAGAATGCACTTGCCTTCGCACTGATGCTCTTGTGGACAGACGCGACCGGTCACGGCGGGCAAGACGTTGTCTTCGCGGATCTTGGCCGCCGCCCCGAGATAATCTCCGTCGTAGATCAACTCCACGAACTCCTTCACTTTAACGCCAACCGGGCAACCTTCGACACAATGCGGGTGGCTGCACTCCGGACAACGTGATGCTTCTGAATGTGCTTGGATAACCGACAAACCGAGATTCACTTCGTCGAAATCATGTCGACGCACGTCCGTCGGCTGAGCAGGCATTTCTTGCCGAGGCAACTTCACGCGATCTTTGGGTTTCAGTGGATTCGTCATGATTGTGTCCAGCTCCGGATGCCGTTCGGCCAGACGACATTGATGCTCGATACGCTCCAAGTCCTGCTGGGGATGTTGTTCGAATCGTTCCATCGAATCGCGTTCCGCGGCGCGATACATGGCGTTTCGCTGCGCAAGTACGTCGAAGTCCACTTGATGAGCGTCAAACTCCGGTCCATCGACACAGGCAAACTTCGCCTGGCCGCCGACCAGCACTCGACAACCGCCGCACATGCCGGTGCCGTCGACCATGATGGAATTCAGACTCAGATGAGGGAAACGGGGTCGGGTCTCATTTCTAAAACGAGACCCGACCGCGTTTCCGCCGTTCGCTACGGCGACGGCGATACAACCCTGGCACGCCTTTTACAACAGCCGAGGCTCAGAATTCCTGATCTGGGCGGAATCGCAGAGGGTTGCGGCGCCGCACGTTTCCGCAGAAACAACGCACCACCGCTGTCTTGCCGCCCGCGCGAGGCTTCTGAGCTTGCTTGCCGCTTATCCCACTAAAATCGGACAATGACCTTGGCAATTATTCTAGCCGCCATGTCAGTTGGCTCGCACTGTGCCGCTGCCACAATTGCCAAGTTCGGCAATGTCGAGTGTGCGGGCGACTATCAGCATCATCTGCAGGGCGTATGTACGAATGAAAGCGCCGCTCGTGATCGAGTCCGAACAGGTGCAGAATGGTCGCATGCAGATCGTGGACGTGCCTGCGGTTCTCGACTGCTCGCAGACCAAATTCGCCCGTTGCTCCATACAAATAGCCACCCTTGACTCCGCCGCCTGCCAGCCAGCCAGACCGTGAAGCCATAGTGGTTGTGATCGCGACCTGGCTTCTTGCCAGAGAACAGCAATGACCGCGAAAATCCACAGGCGAATGCGGTTCGGCCCATGTCTCCTTGTGTCCGGCAGAAGGAAAGATGCGTGGCGACATTCCTCGACGCGGGCAAGCAGGTCGCCCTGATTCTCATCGGTCTCGATCCTCGAACGCAGTTGCGACAGTTTCTGCGGTCGCGGAGAATGACTATCACACAAAACCGCCCGTGTCCCACAAAGCACGGTCGATCACGGAGTGGAAAATCATGCCTCGTACTTGGTTACTCGATCGAGACCTCAGCCGGCGGGTGTTTCTGCGTTCGACGTCGTTGGGAACCGGGCTCTTGAGTTTGCCGCACGTACTGCAGTGGCAGGCCCAGGCCGCGCCGGCTCAGGGGGCGAAGAAACGGTCGCTAATTCTGCTTTGGCAAGACGGAGGGGCTAGTCACCTCGAAACATTTGATCCGAAGCCCGAGGCACCCAGCGAGTATCGTGGGGAACTGGGCGCCATCTCGACCTCGTTGCCCGGTGTCTCGTATTGCGAAGTGCTGCCGCGACTGGCGCGCCTTGCGCATCGTACGAGTGTGATCCGGTCACTGCATCAGCCGTCATCGGATCATGTGGTCGGCTCGCACAATGTGCTGACCGGCTGGGATGGCGAAACGGAGGGATCGAAGTCGCGCTATCCCGACCTCGGCGCCGTGATCAATCGCATGCGCAGTGGGACGGAAGAGGACGAGGTTTCGATTGGCGCATCGACCGACCCGCGTTTGGCCAAGGGAATGCGAGGTGCCGGTGGTCGGCCGGCGGCGAGTCACGACGGCCGCGCCTTGCCACAGTACATTGACATCGGCGCTGGTTTGCACCGGGGCGGACCGGCGTTTCTCGGACCGATCGCCGGTCCGTTCCAGGTCGCTGGCGACCCGTCCAAGCCAGGCTTTGTGATTCAGAATCTCGATTCGGTCAGCTCCGCTCGCCAGTTTCTCACTCGGCAAGAGATGCTTACGCAGCTGGACCGGTTCGGCCGCTCCGTATCTGCCAACACGGCGGCGTACGAACAGTTTCAGGCCATCGATGGCTTCCGCCAACAAGCGATCGATCTGCTCTCGGGTGGCGGCGCGGCACGAGCGTTCGACCTCTCGCGCGAACGCCCCGAGGTCCGCGAGCGTTATGGTGCGCATCTGGCCGGACAGCAATGCCTGCTGGCGCGGCGGCTGGTCGACGCGGGAGTGGGCACGGTCGCCATCCGATTTTCGCCGGACGGGCGAGGCGACTACGACCGAACGATGATCGGCTGGGATGATCACGCCGTGCATGGCAACATTTTTGAGATCATGCGGCAGCGCGGGCCTCAGTTCGATCAATCGGTCAGTGCGTTGATCGAGGACCTCGACGAGCGCGGCATGGCGGACGACGTGCTGGTGGTCGTGGTCGGCGAGTTTGGGCGCACGCCGCGCATCCACGTTCACAAGGGCTGTCCGGGACGCGAGCACTGGGGACCAGCCGGTTGCGCCCTCGTTTACGGCGGCGGCCTGAGGATGGGGCAGATTGTTGGCTCGACCAACGACAAGGGAGAACACCCGCGCGATCGACCGCTGACTTACCAGTGTCTGCTGGCCACGATCTATCACGCCCTGGGAATCGACCCGGCGCACACGTTCATCAACCAGGCTGGCCGGCCCGTCCCGATCCTGCCGACCGGCGAGTCGATCGCCGAATTGACGGGAGTGAATTCGCGGAACGACGGGCGAGCGAAGTCCGCGTCGCCAACAAAGCCCTCCTTGCACGAAGCCGGCGCGAAGCCAAATGGCGGGCGCACCGTTGCGTTGCCAGCCGGCGCGACCAATGCCGATCTCGCCGCGCTCCTGGACCGAGGAAACCTGGATACGCTGGTTCTGCATGACGCTCGGATTGACGATGACGGGCTCGCGGCCATTGCCGACTGTCGATCGTTGCGGTGCCTGCAACTGAACGGCACGCCCGCTACCGACAACGGGCTCGTCCATCTTGGCAAGCTCACGGCCCTTGAGGAACTCAACCTGACCGGCACGCGGACTACGGACGCCGGCCTCGCACACTTGAAACCGCTAGTGCGACTTCGGCGGCTGGCATTCAACGGCACGTCCGTTTCGCTTGGCGGCGTGGTACGACTGTTCGTCCACGATCAGCGACGCCCGCTCGTCGAAGCGCTCAGCGCGATGGGCCTCACCAGCTTCGACGAGCAGGGAAATGTCGTGGCGATCAACGTCGCGGGCACGTCGTTCGGCGACGAAGAACTGCAGCACCTCGGCCCCTTGACGACATTGCGAGAACTGCATCTGGCCGCCACGCGTGTCACGGACCGAGGCATGGCGCACGTCGGCGAGCTTGCGAATTTGGAGCGGGTGTACCTGGCCAAGTGTGAGGTCAGCGACGCCGGACTCGCGCACCTGGCCCGGTTGATACGCTTGCGGGCCATCAATCTCTACGGCACAAAGCTAACCAGCGCCGGCCTCGAACACCTGTCTGGGCTGGAACAACTTCGGCTGCTGTCGGTAACCGACGTCAAACTCAATCCCGCGGCGGTGGACCGACTCAAGAGCAAGCTGCCTCGCCTGACCGTCACGGACTACACTCCCGTGTAGCGGACATAACCCCGCTCCTTGGCAACTACCAGAAGAAAACTTACCAGCCGAAGGATTTGGGAGGGCGAAGCTCCTGCTGAGCCGGTTCGGCAGGAGCCTCACCCTCCCGGTAATCTTTAATTTGCCGCTCTTCTTAACAACACAGAGTCCTCAATCATGCCACACAACGCAATCCATCAACCGGTTCACCGAGCTTGTCCGTTCGGCGTGCCATTTGTTTTGGGCGTGTGCCTCTGCGCGATCACTCCGTCAGCGGGACGGGCGGAAGAGATCAAGCCGGCTACGGACCGGCCACGACCCAAGTCGCCTGAGGAGAGCGCGGCGAGTGTGAAACTTCCGCCGGGTTTTCAGCTCGATCTGGTGGCCGCCGAACCGCTGGTTCGCGATCCGTCGGCGATCGCGTTCGACGAACGCGGGCGGTTGTTCGTGTGCGAAATCCACGGCTACAACCTGGATGGATATCTGGACATTATCGAACTGAACAAGACCGGCGAGCTGGACCGGGAAGTCCGACGCGTGCGGCATGCCACGCCGGCCTCGCAGGAGGCGGCGCGGAAAGAAACTTACGGCACGGTGAAACTGCTGCGCGACACCGACGGCGATGGCCGCATGGACGTGACGGATGTCTGGGCCGATCGGTTGCCGCCGTGTTACGGGATGGTCGCGGCGCGTGGCGGAGTCATCGTGGTCTGCGCGCCGGACATCGTCTTTCTGGCTGACCGCGACGGAGACGGAAAGGCCGAAGTCCGAGAAACTCTGTTCACCGGCTTTGCCCGAGAGTTGATTGAACGCGGCATCAGCAATCCGCGTTGGGGTCCGGACAATTGGATCTACGTCGCCGCCGGAGGAGGCGGTGGCGAGATCAGCGGCCCCAAGCTTGCCCAGCCAGTCACGATCGGCCACACCGATTTCCGCTTCAAGCCGGATGGAAGTGTGATCGAGCCGGTCACAGGCCGGGAGTCGATGTTCGGCCTGGCGCTGACCGACTTTGGCGACCGCTTTCACACGATCATCTCGTACGTCGTTCCACTGCCACATCGTTACCTGGCGCGGAATCCGTATGTCGAATCGCCGGCCGGCGACGTGTCGATCGTACCGTCACGTCAGCTGTTTCCGATCAGCCAGCCCGATCCGTGGCGGCGGGCCCGCGGTCAGGATCCGGCCTGGGTCAAGTTCTATGGCGTAGCGGAAACACAGCCGAACGGCCAGTTCACGGCGTCGAGCGGACAGCTGATCTATCGCGCCGACGCCCTGCCCGAAGCCTATCGCGGGAATTACTTCGTGTGCGATCCCGCGAATAATCTCGTGCACCGCAGCCTGCTGGAACGTCGCGGGGCCGAGTATGTCGCGCGGCGGGCTCCGGAAAACGAAGCGAGCGAGTTTCTGGCGTCGACCGATCAGTGGTTCCGGCCGATGAACTTGAGCGTCGGGCCGGACGGCGCGATTTACATCGTCGATATGTACCGCGAGATCATCGAAGACTTTTCCGCCATCCCGCGGTTCCTCCAGCAGCAATATGCGGAGAGCCTGGTCGCCGGTCAGGATCACGGTCGCGTCTGGCGATTGTCCTGGCAGGGCGAGCGATCTGCATCCGTCCCTTCGACCGCCCCACGGCTGGATGCGTCCAGCGTCGACCAACTCGAACTCGAACTTGAAAAGCTCCTCGACCATCCGAATCACTGGTGGCGTGAGACGGCGCAGCGCCTGCTCGTGGAACGCAGTGACCCACCGGCCCGTGACGCGCTGGCGAATCAGGTTCGTGGCGGCAGCACGCCGCAAGGCCGCATGCACGCGTTGTACGCTCTGGACGGCCTCAGGCAGCTCGAACCTGGAGACGTGATTCACGCTCTGAGTGACGACAGCGACGGAGTTCGCGTCCACGCACTGCAACTCGCCGATCGCTGGCTGGACGAAAATGAGGAACTGCTCGACCGCATAGTCGCGATGATCGACGACGCCGACCCGCGAGTCCGTTTGCAGGCGGCGCTGACTTTGGGCGAAAGCCGACAGGCGCGTGCGGTCGACGCTCTCGCGCGGCTGGCCGCCGCACACGGCGACGAGCGTTGGATGTCCGCGGCCATTGTCAGTTCGATCGCTCCGACCGCCGACAGATTTCTGGCTCGGCTGCTGGCCGCCGATCCGCCAGCCGCCGGTGCGCTGGCCCTTGTCGGCCCAGTGGCCGAAACGATCGGTGCTCGGCGCGATGAAGCGAGCATCGGGTACTCCCTGCAGCAGACAGCCGGTCTGGCCGGACCGAACTCCGCGAGTAGGCAGCGTGCCGTGCTCGAAGGACTGGTGCGAGGTCTCGGCGGAGGCAAACCTGAAGCGCTGCGGAGCGAACAGGTCGCTCGCGGCCTGGAACGGCTGCTGGCCAGTTCGTCGCCCGAAGTATCGCAACTTGCCGTACGCGCCGCCGGATTGTTGCAGCTCAGCGATTCGCCAGCCATGCAGGCGGCCTGGGCGACGGCCTTGAAGACGGCGTTGGATACGCAGTGGCCGCTGCAAGGCCGGCTGGATGCGGTCTCGTTGCTGAAGGTCGCTCCGTGGTCACAGGTGCAGGCTCTGCGCGGGTTGCTCGATGCCCGTCAGCCGACAGAATTGCAGCTTGCCGTAGTCCAATCGCTGGGCCACTCGGATCATCCGGATGTGGGCGAAGCGCTGGTCGCGAACTGGAGCGGGCTGGTCCCCAAGGTGCAGGAGTCGGTCGTTGATGCGTTCTTCGCCCGGCAGGATCGCTTGCCCGGACTGTTGGATGCGGTCGAACGAGAGGTCGTGCCCGCCGTGACATTGAGCGCCCTGCGGCGCGAGCAGCTCGTCGAGCACAGCAACCCGGCGATTCGCCAGCAGGCGAGACTGCTTCTGGCCAGCCGAATCACGGACGACCGAGCGGCTGTGCTTCAGCGTTACGCATCGGCGTTGACCCTGCCGCGCGATCCGCGGCGTGGTGGGGCCGTGTATGAGAGGACGTGTGCCCAATGTCATCGCCTGGGGAACAAGGGACACGAGGTCGGGCCGGATCTGCTCGCCGCACGCACGCGACCGGACGAGACGCTGCTGGTCGACGTGCTCGATCCTTCGAGTGCTTTGGCGCACGGTTTCACCGTCTATGCCATCTTGACGAGCAATGGCCGAGTTCACACTGGGCTGCTCGCGAGTGATTCGGCGACCAGCGTCACGTTACGCAGCGCCGCCGAGCCGACGGCCGCTCCGGGCACCGCCGCCGTTGTGGAAACCACGATCCTGCGCAGAGACATCGACGAGATGCGGGCGCTGTCAAAGTCGCTGATGCCGGATGGCATGGAGAAGGAATTGAAGCCGCAGGACCTTGCCGACCTGATCGGCTATCTGCGACAGTCTCTGGGGCCGGTCGTCGCGCCGAGCCTGGTGTTGTTCGATGACGAGCCGTCGTTCCTTGCCGTGCTGACCGAGGGAGGAGCGACGGCGAGCCTCACGCGGGACGACAAGCATTCCGGCGAGGCGGCGCTACTGCTGACCGCCGGCCAGCGTCATTCGCCGCGCATTCCCGGCTGGCAATATCAAGTCGTCGAGAATCCCGTCGCCTTCGACAAAGCCGGCGAGAAGGCCGCCGAGAAGCAGGCCAATCCGGCATCCGCACCTGCACGAAGTTTCCGTTACTTGCGATTCGTTTGGAAGTCGGCGGGGGCGACGGGAGTGATGTTCGAGCTGGCAGCTGACGGAAACTGGCCACCGGCCGACAAACCGCTGCGCCGTTATTTCAGCGGCCAGAATTCCAGCGGCTGGGCAGCCACCGAAGTCTCGTCCGTCGTCCCGACGGAGTGGACCGTCGTGACCGTCGACCTCTGGAAAGACTTCGGCGAATTCACCCTGACCGGAATCGCACCGACCGCATTGGGAGGCCCGGCCCTGTTCGACAGAATCGAACTATTCCCGTCGCTGCCGGATCGACCGGCGATTGGCGAGAAATCTAGGTGACTCCAGGCCAGCCAGTCGCTAGCGGCCTGTGTTGGGAGAGGTCAGTCTTCCGCGAGAATTCGCTCGAACGCCTCAAAATCGGCGGCCTTACGGAAGATAGTGGCGCGGGCATTCCCGCGATTCAAGGCATGATACAGCCCACCTGCTTTGTCGGCTCGGGGTGGTCGCGGCATCCACGAAGTATGGCATCACCCCAATCGCTATTCAATGAGTCCTGGTATCCGTTTTCATGACCGAGCGGAGCGGAACGCCCATTGCTGTTGTCTTGGTATCATTCTTCGAGTTCCTTCATCAATTCAGCCCGTCGCCGTTCGATGGCTTTCAAGCGAGTCTTGAGCTTTCTGGCTTCCTTGTTGAGGTCGGTCAATTCCTTTTCGAGCTTCTTCTTTCGTAGTTCATCCTGTCCGCTCTTGTCCTTGACCAAGGCTTCGACTTCATCCCGTAGTAAACGCAGGTAGGGGTTGCCGTGAATGTGGTTCTCTCGATATTGCAACTTACCCGCACGGATGGCGGCAATGATCTCCTGCTGAGTCAGGCCGAACTCCTGCCGAGCGGATTTGTCGCTCAGAGTAGCTCCCTTCTGTAACCAGATCGAACTCATGCTTCGTTTCTCCTCAGCAGCGATCCGGGTGCGTTGTGCGGCGTTCGCCGCTGGGTCCGCACTTGTAGCTTCACCCGTCGTCCAGATTCTCGTCACAATACTCCAGAACGGCTGATGCCTGTTCTTCATCGATCAGATCAAGCACGTAGTGGGCCGCTACGTAGCACATGGCAAACGCCAGCAGCGGCCTTGATTCCAGTCCGTGGTCGATACCATCAGGATCAGAGTTGGCGACGTAGTTTGCCAGTGCCCCTTCGGTAACACGGGTCCGCAGTTCTTCGTCCCGGTAATCCAAGCCCCGGAACTTCATGCACACCAGCGGAGCCAGATGGAACAGATTGGCATCCGTGATCCGCTGGCCCGTCAACCATCCAAACGGCTTGGTCTCTCTGGCGTCGGCAATGGCCCGCCTGATTTCGTCGAGCCACTTGGCGGGTGTTGTTGGTTGATCTCGTTTCATAATGCTGTCCGTTGTGACTTAAGCGCGATAAGCCAGTCCGAAAGGGCGTCTTCGGCTTTCAGTTCTTCCCGTCGGCCAGTTCTTTCACACTCGGTTCGCGATCCTTGAACAACACAACAAACAAGATTGTCAGCACGACAGAAAGGACGGCCGGGATGGCCCAGATCATTTGCCAATTGTGGGTGACGGCTCCGTCGGCTCCCTGACTGGCGTAATGCTCGCCGACAACGCCCGATAGCCACGAACCAACGAACATCCCGATCCCCAGCGTCACGAACGCGTGCAGCCCCTGAGCCGCCCCGCGAATATCCGCGCTGGCCCGCTTGTCGACGTACATTCGCCCCATCACGAAGATGAAGTCGTAACACATCCCGTGAACCGCGATTCCCAGATACATCATCCAATGGGCATCGCGCGCCGTGTCGAACCACGCGAACAGGCCGAATCGCAAGGCCCACGCCGCCATGCCGACGAGCAGAATTCCTTTCGACCGAAAAACCGGCAGCAAAACCGGCAGCAGCAACAGAAACACGACGTCGGACACCTGGCCGATCGTCATCTTCGCCGCCGCGTTGGCGATGCCGAGTTCGTTGAGGAACACGTTCATCCAGGCGAAGTAAAAACTCAGCGGGATGCAGATCAAGAACGAACACACGATGAACATGGCGAACGACGGCTCGCGCATCAGCTTGAGGGCATCGAAACCCAGCATCGTCCGTACCGAAACTTTCTGACCTGCTCCCTTTGGCGGAGTATTCGGCAAGGTAAACGAATACAACCCCATCAGCGCCGCCGCTCCACACGCCAGTTGAAACATCCCCACGTTGTCTTCGAGCTGCAAGCCGCTGTTGACCAGGCCGGCGGCGATCCAGCCGACGCTTCCCGCCATCATGACGATCGGGAATTCTTTCCCTGGGTTGACCGCGTGATGCAGGGTCAACGTATTCGTCAATCCATGCCCCGCCATGTAGCTGACGGTGTACAGGATGAGCAGCGGATAAAACGCATTAAACGTCTCCTGCATGGTGACGAGATAGAGCAATCCCGCGCCGATGAGATGCAGCGTCCCCAACAGCTTTTGCGTGGCAAAAAACCGGTCGGCGACGATCCCCGCAAAAAACGGAGAAACGATCGCCCCGATCGCCGTGCTGCCGTACGCCAGCCCGACCTGTCCCCCTTCGAACTGCAACGTCTGCGTGAGGTACGTCCCCATCGTGACATACCACGACCCCCAGACAAAGTAGTGCAGAAAAACCATGATCCACAGCCGGACAATCATGAATGAAGACATTGGAGAAGTACTTCCGTAACCATTGGGAAATGAGGGGATGTCGGAATCAACGCTTCGTTCGTTAAGAGCTTCTTCAATTGAGCTGGGGCCGCTAGTATGTGGTGCTTTGGGCTGCGGTGCAACCGAGTTTGGATGTCCTTCCGGACGGCTGCGCAGTGTTATCCGGCGGACGTCCGGGAATTTATCTATGGCTGAACCGCGACGGCAAAGCGTTGACCTGGGACAAGTTCGACGTGGTCGCCAATCACAATGAATTCGTGCCCCAGGAGAAGATCACCGACGCTGGCAAGTCGAGTTCGTATACCGAAGTCGTCGTGCTCGGCGAAAAGCACCTACTCTTGATTTACGATCGCATCCCCCATAGCTGGAGCATGATTCCCGCCGATTCGCCAGAGACTAACAGCGTCTGGGTCGTTCGCGTCACGATCGAATAGTGACCGCCGTGCAGGAATACTCCGATCCAACTTATCTGCGAGGTTTGTGGAATCGACAAACCGTGCTGTATTTGGTGGCGCACACTTCGGCCAACTATTTCCGATTGAAGTTTGCTGCGGGGGTGGGGGCGACCTCCGCAGGGTGGCGATTGCGGTTCGAGCGCTCGGTCGAGATCACGTCCTGATCACCTTCACACTCTGGCAACATCGCGGTTGTCATCAGTGTGACTTCGCGCTCGGACGATTTCTGGCGGGCCACGTGAATCAGCTCGCCAGATGCTGATCGACTGCGGAACTCCCAACGTCGTGAAATGAATTCCGCTGGTGGCCAGAAGGCTCACTGCACCTGGAACGCGAACAGCTCTGCCTGGTCCAATTGACACCTCAGGCGAATCGTCTTTCCCTTGAGTGCTTTCAACGAGCGGTCGCCCCAGTTGACCGAGACCTGTAACTCGTCCGTTGTGATCGGCTCGCAGGAAGCAGCGTCGTAACCTGGAGCCGGGTCGCCTGGTTCGGTCAGCACCTCGATCCGCAATTCACCGCCGGATGCGTTCGCGTTGATTTGCAATTGCTCGCCCTCGACGACGAACGGCTTTGTGGTCAGCGAGCCTCGTCGCTTCTGCGGCTTGATCGCGACGAATCGGTCACGGGGCAATGTCGCCAACCCGATCGCGGCTTCGTTGTCTTTCGGGCCGTGATCTTTCTTCCAGCCAGCGTAATAAAAGAACATTCGATCACCGACGACGACCTCGGGGGCTGACATAGTTCATCCGCCCATCCCACGATCCTTCAGGCCCGAGCGGAAAGAACCGCCGCGATCGGTCAACTCGTTTCCAATCAATTATGAGGCACCTCATTTCTTCGTCATTTCTTCGTTTAACTCGCGGCCGAAGGCTAGGTCGGTTTGCGACGCTGCCTAGCCTTCGGCCGCGGGTTAAACGAAGGGTCGTATCTTTGAAACGCTCTAGATGCGTTCGGTGACTTTCAGCAAAAACTGCGGCAGGTCCTCAATAGGCGCGTCGTGCCGAGTCGCCTGATGCGGTCATGATGATTGAGCCCTGGTATCAAGTCTGTGGCGGTTCTTCACTTTTGCCAACGTTGCTGTTTAACGTGGAATAGTTCATTATGATCCCATTCATCGTCCGAGTGCGATGGTGATCGCCTACCTGCCGCCGGACTTCGCCCAGTGTATTGTGCTGCGAGTCGACTGCCCAACGCTTGAGACATGCTCATGTGCGCTACTCGATTAGCGATGGTCGCCACCCAAGTGATGACGCTGTCGTTTTTGCTGTCGGCTCCGGTGGCCGTATACGCGGAAGAACCGCTCCTGGAACGCGATGTACTGCCAATTCTCACAAAACACTGCATGGGATGTCATGGTGGATTGCGCCAACAAGCCGGGCTCGATCTTCGCACACTTCCGGGGATGCTCGCAGGGGGCGATTCGGGAACCGTCATTGAACCCGGGCATGCAGAGAAGAGCGAGCTGTGGAAGCGTATTGCCAGCGACGAAATGCCGGCTGGAGATGACCGCGAAAAGCTGTCCGCCGAAGACAAGGCGATCATCAAAGCCTGGATCGACGCCGAACTGCCAACAGTTTCCGAGCGACAGCAAAACGTCGATCCGCTGCTGCCGGTCGACAAGCGACACACGCCGCGAGAAGTGGCCGCGGCGATCGATCAGCATATCGACTGCTTCTTGGCTGCTGCGGAGCTTACACCCGTATCGCGCAGCGACGACGTCGAATTCGTGCGCCGCGTCTATCTCGATTTAAGCGGGCGTGTTCCGACGGCGCGGCAAGCCGCAGAGTTCCTCGACAGTCGCGACTCGGATAAACGGGAAAAGTTGATCGACGCACTCTTGGCCACGCCCGCGTTCGGCGACCAGTTGGGTCGGACTTGGCGCGATTGGGTTTGCCCGCCGGAACTGCCGTCGACCGGGAATGCCGGCGACCAACCGCATCAACAAGCGAGGGAATTCGGGAAGTGGCTGGGAGCGAAGCTCACGGCGGATGAACCGTGGGACAAGATCACGCGTGAGATCCTTACGGTGCAAGGTGAAATCACAGACCAACCGCAACTGATCTTTTTTGGGCTCGTCGGAACAGATGCCAAGACGACGGCGGATGGTTCGGCGCGGGCTGTTGCTTCGCTTTTCATGGGCGTGCAATTACAGTGCGCACGTTGCCACGACGACCCCTACCGTGATTGGTCGCAGCAAGAACATTGGGCGCTGACTGCATTCTTCGGCCGCGCGGAGGGTGACTTCAATAAGATCGAAGTGGGGAAAGGGCCAAGCGCGAAGCCTGGCGAGATCGCAATTCCCGGTTCCGCGTTCAAGAACGCCGGTGTCACCGTGCCGGCCGCCTTCCTACGCGGCGGGACGTTCGAATCAAGAGACGTCGACGACTTGCGCGGCCCTTTTGTCGATTGGCTCGTTGCCAAAGACAATCCGTACTTCGCTCGCGCGCTGGCGAACCGGTTGTGGTTTTATCTGTTCTCACGGGGAATCGTGAACCCGATCGACGACTTTCGCGAGCTGAATCCGCCATCGCATCCCGGGCTCATGAAGCTATTGGCCGGCGAGTTTGTCGCCTGTGGATACGACGTCAAACATCTGTTCCGCTGCATCTGCAACTCGCAGGCGTACCAGCGAACGAGTTGGGTTGATCCGGAGACTGACGACCAGGTGCGCGGTGCATTGACGATGGCGTTCGGTCGCATGCCGCTCCGCCTGATGACGGCCGATATGCTTTACGATTCGCTGCGACTTGCCTACGGTGCCTCGATTCTCGACCTGCGAACCAGCGTCGAGCACGTCACCGTCGGCATGTCCTCGGCAGTGGCTGATCCGTATCTGGAGTTCCAGCGGCGGTTTGGCACAAACGAAGAGGACGCGACCGACTTCACCCACGGCGTCGCCCAAATGTTGACGATGATCAACCACCCACGGTTGATGGCCGGCAGCAACGCGCTGGACGCCATCTACTTCCCCGATTCCCTTCGCTTGCCGCCAGTTGATCCGGGCCGGAACGAAGATCTATTCCGAGCGGTCAAGGCCCGCTTCGTGCGGTTCACGATCGAGCAAGCGGAGGGCCAGCCCTGCCTGGACGAGCTGGAAGTTTACGCGCCCGGAAGCGATACGAACTTGGCTCTCGCGTCGTCTGGTTCCCAAGCGAGCGCATCCTCGTTGCTGCCGGGTTACGACATTCATCAAATCCCGCATCTCAACGACGGCAAACACGGTAACGCGCACAGCTGGATCAGCAACGAAGTTGGCGGCGGCTGGGCGCAGATCAAACTTCCCACCGCTGCGGAAGTGAATCGCGTCGTCTGGGGACGCGACCGCGGAGGCGAGTACAAAGATCGGCTGGCACAGCAATATCACATCGAAGCCTCACTCGACGGCGAAGCCTGGACACGCGTCAGCGATTCCGCGCGGCGAGTCGCTGGTCCATCGGACGACGAGCCCGATCTGTCGAAAGTCGTGCTGACAACGGCGCAGCAGACCGAGGCGATCGAGTGGTTGTATTTGAACACCTTGTCGCGTCGGCCTACCGAGGAAGAGGCAACCGAAGCGATGAACTATGTCGAAGAAACTCCGGACAAAAGAGCAGCACTCACCGGCGTATTGTGGACGCTGGTTAATCGGAGCGAGTACATTTTCGTCCGTTGATCGTGGTCACCACGGAGAAGACAATGCACCAGCCTGGTCTAAGCCTCCAACGACGCGACCTGCTAAGACTCTCCGCCGCCGGGATGCTGTCAGGCGTTTCGGTACCGTGGTTCGAGTCAGTCGCGAGCGCTGCAGTCAACCGGCCGCGCGGCAAGGCGTGCATTTTGTTGTGGATGGACGGTGGTCCTAGTCAGCAACATACGTTCGATCCGAAGCGGGGCGGCGAGTTTAGAACGACGTTGACGTCGGTGCCTGGTATTCGCATCGTTGACCGACTGCCAAAGCTCGCCCAGTGCATGCAAGACATGGCGATCGTGCGATCCATGACAACCGAGATCAACGGCCATTACGACGCCAAGTATTTCTTGCACACCGGCTACAAACGGACGACGGAATTTGAGCATCCCGCCATTGGCTGTCTCGCATCCTCTCAAATCGGTTCGATGCACGCCGACATGCCGGCCTTCGTAACGATCGATGCCGGCTGGGACATCCGAAACGACGGCGGTCGTCTCTATCGCAACGTGCCCGCCTACCTGGGACCACAACACGCGCCGCTTGCTGTGAACGACGCGAGCCAGGGACTGGAAAACCTCTCGCCGACGGGCAACGACATCGACGCGCGGCTGCAACTGCTGCGGCGAAGCGAACGGCGTTTCGCAGCGCGATATCGGTTGCCCGCCGTCCGAGCCAAGCAGGAGGCGTTCACCCGGGCCGTTCGGTTGATGCAGTCCAAGCGCAGCCAGGCGTTCGATCTCGACAAGGAACCGGCGTACATCCGTGAAGCGTACGGGGAACACAAGTTCGGCCAGTCGTGCTTGCTCGCCCGGCGACTTGTCGAAGCAGGCGTCACATTTGTCGAAGTCGTCCATCGCGGTTGGGACGATCATGAAGGGGCTGCCACGCCGATCGCTAAGCGCGCGCCTTGGATCGACGCTGGCATGGCGACGCTCATCCGCGACCTCAAATCTCGCGGCATGCTCGACGACACGCTTATCGTTTGGATGGGCGAGTTTGGCCGCTCACCCGGCGCTGGTAAGGATCACTTCTCGAAAGCGTGGAGCAGCGTCTTGGCCGGCGGTGGCATCAAGACCGGTCAGGTCGTTGGCAAGACCAGCGAAGGCAAGAATCCCGGTTCCGAAATCGTCGACCGCCCAGTCACGTCGCCCGATTTCGTCGCCACGCTCTGCACGGCACTCGGCATCGACACGCACAAAGAGTTCCTCGCGCCCGGATCGCGTCCAATACCGCTGGTCGAAAAGTCGGCCAAACCGATCACCGAGCTTGTTGGATGAATTGGAACGAAAACAGGTCGGCATCTTTGAGAATGAAACGCAACCGCAGTGGTTTGGACGCCAATTGCCTCACATTGTCGGTGTTCTTCCAAACCACTTCGCGATCGATTTCGTCGCCGAAGATCTCGTGACAGTCTGCCTGAGTGAAACCCGTGAGCGGCTTCCCACTTTCATCTTGAATCTCGACCCAGACGCCGCCGGCCGCAGACGTCGAGTAGTTGATCACCAACTTGTGGCCGTCAAACACGAGCGGCTTAGTCACCAACTCGCCGCCGCCGAGCGGTGCCTGGACCGAAACGAATCCATCGACGCGAATCGAGTACCGCCGGAAGCTCTGCCTCTTCCCTGTCCAATAGCTTTCAATCGCGTAGATCGACAATTCGTCCGGAGATTGAGGAAGATCGGATTTCGTCGGCAGGATTCCCCAAGAGATCATGTTGTCGCCATCGACCCACGAGTTGGTTCGCGAAGGTCCGGGGCGGATGATCGCCTCGCCCCACCGCCGGAACGTCCGCCCGTCGCGGCTCGTCATCATCAGCCCATCGGTGACCGCGCTGCCGTAGCGCGGCTGAGCCGCTGCGCGTTTGCGCCGCTCCTCGGGATGCGGCAACTTACCGGTCGAATCGACCCAGCCGCGATCGGTGCATCGCAATGGGAAGCCAAAGAAGATATGGGGGAGCCCGCTGGTAGGGCGTGACTTGGTTGGTGTAGAGATGCTCGGTCGGCGCGCCGGGGAAGACGAGGGCCTTGATCGGAACTTTGGGAAAAATGCTAGCAACTCGACCATCGTAACCCGAAGCGTGAGCGAGGATTTGAGGCGGAAACCAGCGCCGTCCTCGCTTACGCTTCGGGTTACTTGCGCAAGACTCCGATCAAGGCCAAGACGAG
>JAQBZB010000101.1 GCA_027622275.1 Planctomycetota bacterium
GGCGGCGGACAAGTCCGCTGATGGAAAGCGAATTGTTTAATCAATATCTAGTTACCGCGCTACCCCAAGTTGCCTAAAGTGCGCGTTGGCCGTGAGTATTCAGTGCACTCCAATCTTTCGCCTCGACCGGTTCGGAAACAAAGACTTTTCGCAGAAGATTATTTGCCGATGACGCGGCGGCCGGTTTTGCATTCATCGACGTTTGCCGGCGTCGCTTCGACGTTGTGTTGATGAATCCGCCTTTTGGAGATGCCAGCCTGCCCAGTAAACCGTATATCGAACAGACGTATGGTGATACGAAGGGCGATGTATTTAAGGCATTTGTAGAGTGTTTCCAAGATCGTCTCGTGCCTTCCGGGATGCTTGGAATTATCTCAAGTCGTACTGGCTTTTTTCTCAGTACCGCGCAAGACTGGAGGGAGCGGATAATTCTCCGGTTGTATCGGCCTGTGCTTGTCGCAGACCTCGGATTCGGCGTACTCGATGCAAAGGTTGAAACTGCTTCCTATGTCCTCCGAAGCCTGAACGTGAGCGAAGATTCTCAGCTTACGGAAAGTCTCATTCCAGAACTCGCCAAGGTTTCACTCGACGCAAACGGGTATTTCAGTATCCCAAAGTACCAGGCGGCCAGAGGTGGCCTGAAGAGACACCAGGCCGTTGGTGAATTGGATCGGCTGATGCGGCGTGGGGTCGTTAGGCCAATCGAAGGTCATTACGCCCGCTTCGTAGTCGAATCTGGCGCGTTAGAGACGGAATGTCCGCAACCCCTGGACACCACCAGTGACGATCCCGCTGCTTTCTTACGGCTTCTCGGGGAATCTAACAAAGCAGTTGCGCTTGAAGAGATCCTATCAACGGTAAGGGAAAAACAGCTAGATCGCCGGTTGTTCATTTCTCGTCCTTCATCATTCGCTCGAGTACCCGGCACACCTTTCGCATATTGGCTGGATGAAAACATTCGCAACGCCTATACGACGTGGCCATCTTTCGTATCATGTTCCCGAACGGTAAAGCAAGGTTTAGCCACTGCAGATGACTTCCGATTCGTGCGTCTTTGGTGGGAAGTTGCTCCAAATGAGATGCTTAGTTGCCGGTCTGGACCCGATTGGCGTGAAAACCTACAAGCATTTCAGGATTGGTGTCGCGAACGCACACGCAATCAGGAGCGATGGGTTCCATTTGCTAAGGGAGGTATTTACACGCCATACCATACAGACGTCCCTTGGGTTATCAACTGGGCCAACGACGGACGCGAGCTAAAGGCGTTCGCCCGAAGTGTTGTCAGGAATCCTTCATACTATTTTCGCCCCGCTTTGACGTACCTATCTCGGACAAGCCTACGACTTTGTGCCACACCACTCCCGGCAGGAAGCATCTTCAGCCACGTGGGACCTGCAATTCTACCCGAGACAGAGTTTCTTCTCGGCGCCCTGGGTCGTTTCAACTCCTATGCAGTTGAAGCATGTATTTCGCCGTTTCACGCTCGCGGCACTGAGGGCGACGATCAGACAAAGAAGTATGAAGTTGGGTTAATTCAGTCTGTCCCTTGGCCGGCACTCTCGGCCGGCGCCGAAAACACAAGGCGTGCGCTCGCGGAATTTCAAGTGCGGAGTTCGAAGGAGTAGACAGGGCGATCGTTTGTGTTTGATGACTGGGGGTCTGACCCGTCATGCCGAGTGAGTGACGCCATACGGCGAGTCGAGGCATCAGTTGCACAAGAGTACGGGCTAAGTTTAGCGGAATGTTTCTCGGCAGCGATGGCGGGCGGATCTTCAGATTCTGATTTGGCGGATTCGATTGCAAACGATGTTCGAGTCGGTTTGGGTTGGCCGTCTGCCCAACAGCAGACGGAATCCCAACTTTCATATGCAGTAGGTTGTTCCTTCGGCAGGTGGGACGTCCGCATCGCGTCCGGTGAGGTTCCGAGTCCTCAATTGCCAGACGCATTTGATCCAGTCTCTCCTTGTCCGCCTGGCATGCTTACAGATTCCAACGGGCTTCCCGCCATAGATGCGATAGCTGGCTATCCGCTCTCGTTTCGCTTAGACGGTATTGCAGTTGACGATGAGGGACACTCTGCTGACTTTGTGGCCGGCGTCGAAGCCGCACTCGATGTGATCTACGGAACTAATGCCGAAGATTGGTGCCGGTCGGCGATGAATACACTTAGCACGACAAATGCAAAATCGGTAGGCATTCGGGAATGGTTGAGGAGGCGTTTTTTCGACGTTCACTCGAAACAGTACAAGCGACCGCCACGCAAGGCGTCGATTTACTGGCAACTTTCAACACCGACGGCTTCCTACTCGGTCTGGCTCTACTACCACCGCTTCACGCGCGACACGTTCTTCCAGACGCTCAACGAGTACGTCAAGCCCAAGCTGGACCATGAGCGGCAGAAATTGGAGCGCGTGCGGGGCGAAGGCGGGGCGGAGCCAACTCGCTCTCAACGCAAGGAGATCGAAGATCAGGAAAAGTTCGTCGCCGAACTGGCGGCGATGGCCGAAGAGGTCGGGCGGATCGCGCCGCTGTGGAATCCCAACCTCAACGACGGCGTGATCATCAACTTCGCGCCCCTCTGGCGACTCGTCCCGCAAAACAAGTCGTGGCAGAAGGAGTGCAAGTCCTGCTGGGACAAACTCGTCAAAGGCGACTACGACTGGGCGCACCTCGCCATGCACCTCTGGCCCGAACGGGTCGTCCCGAAGTGCGTCACCGACGCCAGCCTCGCCATCGCCCACGGGCTGGAAGACGTGTTCTGGCAACAGGACGACCGAGACCGCTTCCAGCCGAAAGAGAAACCCACAGGCGGCTGGCAACCGGTCATCAAAGAGTTGGTCGAAGAGCGAACCAGTCCGGCCGTGAAGGCGGCGCTGAACAGCTTGCTCGGCGCACCTGTTCCAACAGGAAGCTCTCGATCCAGGCGGCGGAGGGCAGCGACATAATGCCGTCCACCGAAATTAGTCCACTAAAAGCCGACCTTTATTTCAAAAACACGGGTCTATTTGAAATAACAACCGCCTCCGGGACGGACAGCTAACGCCATGCACGAATTGCACGAGCACCTGACGCAGAGCCTTACCGAACGGCTGAAGAATCGTCGCGTGGTCGTCTGGTACGACCCGCGGCGTGAGTTCACCACATACGTCGGCGAATTGGTCGGCGGCGAGGTGCCCACTGAATGCAATTTGCAGGCTGTCTCGGTTGCTGGGCTATCGACACAACTGTGTGTCATGCAGGATTCGTTCTTCGCGGTGAAATTCGCCGTCGAGCCCGTCATTGCCGGCGATCTGCCAGATCCGCTGCTGGCCTACCTCCCAGGAAAGACACGCGACGACGAGACCTCCGTGCTGATGGAATTGGAAGCAGGCGGCGACCGTTGGGAGCCGCAACTCAAACGTGAAGCACGGCGAGTTCTCAAGAAACGCTACGGCGATGGTCAGATCGACCAGATGCTGGAGTCGGAGAATATCACGTATCAGGACATCGTCGGATGGTTGGGCACTGAAGTCGTTACCGGTTCGCTACTGGAAGTCATCTTTGTCGATGCACGGGGTAACAATGCCGACATGCTGGCTGCTTGGCTGGCGATCGACAAGTTCGATCAAATGATTGAGCATAAAGGGGCCGACCGGGAACTGCATCAGCTGATTGCTTCGCGTCTAGGATTGGATCTCCCCGACTCGATCTCGCTCGAAGACGGCCGTCGCAAGACACTTCGCTACGTCTTGCTCGCCGAGTTTCGGAATGACTTGGATGGCGACGCTCCCGAAGCAATCGACATGGTTGGCCAGCCTTCGACCAAGAGCCAATGGGAACTGGCGTTGAACGTCGCCTTAGCTCTTCGTACGCGTCACCCGCTGGAGTATATCCAACTTGCGGACAGCATCGAACAGGAATTGCATCTAGCGACGCAAGGCATTGCTCCTGATCGCCTGGGCAGTATCGATACGTTCCGCTTCGAGGAGCGAACTCTGCTCGAATTCTCCGGCCAGTTAATCGAGGAAGGCAAGTTCGACGCGGCGATCAAAGTCATCGACCATCGACGCCGCAGCTTCTGGGCTCTGCATCAGATGCAGCGTCAGGAACAGTGGCAGGCCTACGAGCTGGCGGCAAAATTGGGGAACGCAGTGGAACAAATTGCCCGCGAGTTGCCCGACACCAAAAAGACGGCCGTTCACTGGGTCGAAGGCTACACGAATGAAAGTGGCTGGTATCTCGCGGACCTGCTGCATCGACGCCTGGAATCGACTTTGTCGGCGATGACGGATCCGATCGAATCCGAGAAGGTGATTCACCGAGTCCGCAAGGACTACGACGAGGTCCTCGATCGCATGACTCAGGGCTTTATCGCAGCGTTCAAAGCTTCCGATTGGACAATTCCCGGAGTCCTGCATCAAACGCAGGTCTACGACCGGAACGTGAAGAGCCCCAGCGAAACGGTTTGCTATTTCCTGGTCGATGCGCTCCGATACGAAATGGGCGTCGAGCTAAAGGGGTTACTCGAAGGCGCTGAAGAACTCTGCCTGGCGCCCGCGATCGCGGCCATCCCAACAATCACGCCGATCTGCATGGCGGCTCTCATGCCGGGTGCGGAGCAGTCATTCTCGGTCGTTCCACACAAGCACGATCTTGCAGCCAAAATCGAGGGTTCGATTACCGGTGGTCTGGCCGAACGTAAAAAGAATTGGAAGGGATGTGTCCCTCAGGTTGTCGACTTGGAACTCGACAAGGTACTCAGTCAATCAAATGCGCAGCTCGAAAAGAAGATTGCCGACGCACCGTTGATTCTCGTCCGCTCGGTTGAAATCGACGCCATGGGGGAAGGCGGCAATACGCTCCTCGCTCGCCAAGTGCTTGATACAGCGATCAGCAACGTCGCCCGTGCCATCAAGCGTCTGGCAGCGGTAGGCGTCGCGAAATTCGTCGTCGCCGCAGACCACGGCCATCTGTTTGTTCAGGAACGTGACGAATCCGAGCGAATTGAGAAGCCCGGTGGCGATCAAGTTTCACTTCACCGTCGCTGCTGGGCGGGGCGAGGCGGTTCCAACCCGCCAGCCACCGTTCGAGTGAGTGCCGCTCAACTTGGATACGATAGCGATCTCGACTTCGTCTTCCCCACAAACAATTCCGTGTTTAAGGCCGGCGGGGATCTGACCTACCACCACGGTGGCCTGAGCTTGCAGGAATTGCTTGTTCCCGTACTGAGCGTGCGGATGGCGACGAAGAAGGCTACGCCGGTATCCGATGTGGAAGTCAAGCTGCTCAACGTACCGAAGCAAATCGCCAACCGCATCATCACCTTTGGCTTCTCGTTGCAGAAAACTCTGTTTAGCTCTGACGAGGTTATCGTGCAGCCCGTTTTGTTGAGCGATGGACAGCATGTCGGTCATGTCGGTATGACGCTGGATGCCGAGTTCGATCCGCTGACTCACTGTGTCAAACTCCAGCCGGGCGGTTCATGCACCGTCGGCATCCAACTGCTGCGTGACGACATTGAATCAGTCGAGATCGTGATCCTCGATCCTGCCTCCGACCGGATACTCGTGAAATCAGACAAAATCCCCGTACGACTGGGAATGTAATAGACAGGCAACATGCCATGACCGAATCAGCCTCCCTCGAACAAGATGCTCTCGATAAAAAACTAGCAGTGGCTTTTGACGGCAAGGTCGTTCGTAAGGACCTCGTCCGGAAAGTGAAAGTCGGAGCGAACGTGCCAGTGTTCGTGCTGGAGTTCCTGCTAGGCAAATACTGCGCATCGTCGGACGAGATGGCGATCCAGATGGGACTGAAGGTCGTCAACGACACACTCGCTGACAATTACATCCGCCCCGACGAGTTTATGAAAGCCCAGTCGCGGGTCGAGCAGCTAAAAGGCGACACGCACACTTTTATCGATAAGGTGAAGGTTCGGCTTTCTGACTCGGAGTATTGGGCAGAGTGCATCAATTTCACTCACAAGTACGTTCACATCTCACCACAGTACGTGCGTGATTACGACCGACTGCTGACCGGCGGCGTCTGGTGCCAAGTCGACATGTATCACGAGTACGACGAACAGACGAAGGGCAAAAACCCTTTCTGGATCAAGCGGCTCCAGCCAATACAAATTGCCTCGTTTGATCTTGAGGAGTATCGACAGGGCCGGAAATCGTTCTCGTCGGAGGAGTGGATTGATGTCGTGCTCCGCACGATGGGTTACGAGCCCGACGCGATGGATCGTCGACTCAAGCTGCTGTTCCTGACTCGGCTGATTCCGCTGACGGAACGAAACTACAACTTGGTCGAACTTGGACCGCGAGGAACCGGTAAGAGCTATGCCGTCCAGGAGTTGTCTCCTTACGGTGCGCTTCTGACCGGTCCGACGACGGTGGCGAACATGTTTGGCCACATGCAAGGTAAGTACAAAGGAATGGTTTCGATCTGGGACGTCGTCGCCTTTGACGAAGTCGCAGACCTTCAGAAGATGCCGAAGGAAGTCATCACGACGCTGAAAACGTATTGCGAGTCGGGGCAGTTTCAACGCGGCAAGGAAGCTGACACAGGCGACGCCAGCATTGCCATGTTCGGGAATACAAATCAACCGATCGACGTGATGGTGCAAACGGGACACTTGTTTGCTCCCATGCCGGATGTGATCCGCGACGACATGGCCTTCATCGACCGCCTGCACTTCTATCTGCCTGGCTGGGAAATTCCTAAGATGCGGCCCGATCTGTTTACGAGCCACTATGGCTTTGTTGTGGACTACTTTGCCGAGGCCCTTCGCGCACTCCGCAAGCACAACTTTACCGAGACGCTCGACAAGCATTTTACGCTCGGCAGTCACCTTAATACACGCGACCAGAAGGCCGTCCGTAAGACGGTGTCTGGTTTGATGAAGGTGCTTTATCCCCACGGCGAAGTCTCTCGGGACGAACTCGCGGAACTCGTCGAGTTTGCGATTGAGGGGCGACGGCGAGTCAAGGAACAGCTCAAGAAGATGGGCTCCTTCGAGTACTACCAAACGTCGTTCAGCTACAACGACAAGCAAACCGGCGAAGACAAGTTCGTCGGCGTTCCGGAACAAGGCGGCCGCGATCTCGTCGCCGCCGATCCCTTGGCACCTGGCTCGGTTTACACAGGTGCAGTCGGCCCCGATGGAACAGTTGGTCTGTATCGACTCGAAGTCACGATCACCGCAGGCACCGGAAAACTCAAAACGGCCGGTGGTGTGAAAGGGCCGATGAAAGAATCGATCAGCCGGGCCTTCAGCTACCTGTCGTCAAAGAAAGTCGACTTCGGACTTGGCCGTGAAATCGACACGTCGGACTTTCACATCGAAGCCATCGACCTGTTGAACAATGGCGTCGAAGCCGAAGTTGGCGTTGCCTTCTTCGTCGCCGCGTTCTCAGCACTCCGCCATTCACCCGTGACAGCCGCGACGCTGATCCTCGGCGACATGAGCATCCAGGGAAACATCAAGGAAGTCCGCTCCTTAACCGAGCCGCTGCAACTGGCAAAGGACAACGGCGTAAAGCGAGCCCTCGTCCCGATCGAGAACAAACGACAGTTCCTCGAAGTCAGCGGCGACATCATGGAGCACGTCGATCCCGTGTTTTACGGCGACCCAAAGGCAGCAGCCTTCAAAGCTTTAGGAATGAATTAGGACAAACATTCGAATGCCGTTACCACCGACACTACTTGAGGCGATCGCAGCACCAGAGGGCGGCCGCATCGTTTTGGTGATTGGTGCCGGCTGCTCGTTCGAGCCGCCAACAGGAATTCCCTTGGCTCGCGAGTGCTCCAGGGACGCCCACAGGAAGCTGCTTGCTGACGGCGTTCTACAAGACGGCGACTGTGCAGACCCCGACGATTTATCCGTGCTTGCGGACGCTGTTCAAGCAAAGACCGGGAGGCAGTCAGCCTTGGTTTCACGACTTCCTATTACTCAGTTCAAGAACGCCACCCCAAACGACGGACACCTGATTACAGCCGCGCTGATGCTCGAAGGGGCGATTGCCAATGTTGTCACTCTCAACTTTGATTTGGCTTTGAGCCACGCGTTGAGTCAAGTTGCAGCAAAAAACGAAGTTTCAATCGTCAAAGGACCGGAGGAGCATCATCGCCTCGGGAGAGCCAACGTAATCTATCTGCACAGGAATGTCGAAGCAGATCCCGAACAATGGATTCTCACAACCGAGGCACTGGCTAAGGCATGGCGGAATAACTGGGAAGAAGTCATTGCTCGCTTCGCTACCGCTACGCCGATAATCGTATTTGCTGGGCTTGGTTCCTCTTGCGGCGTATTGCAGGACAGCATCGCGAAGTTGCGGAATGCTCTCGGAAGCGGCTCTAACGTTTACCTGGCGGGACCCGATGATATTGATGATTCACTCTTTGCAGACGAACTGAAAATCACTGCGCGAGATTACGTCCAACTAGGATGGGTCGACTTGATGCGGGCTTTCTCTGAGCGACTCATCCTAGAACTCGCGAACAAAATAGTCCGTGCTTGCGATGATTTGACATACAAGGAAAAGTGGCCAAATGAGAGCGTCGCAAGCCTCCGTGATCGTTTAACGGCTCTGGGTCTAATCGCATTCGGCAAACTCCGAGCGGCTTGGCTTTTAGACGATCGTACTTATCTAAAGATGGAAGAGGGACATGCGGATCTAATTGCAGATCTCTTGCTTGCTATAGGGCTCATCGAACGGATCGAAGGCGTCGCGGCGACAATGAACTCAGACGGTATCGTCGAGTTTCGATCTGCAACACATCACTGGTACGTCCGGGTTGCCTCTGGACGTGGGGTCCGGCGATGGACATCGATTGAGACCGAATTGTTACAACGTGAAAAGTATAGTGCGACGGGAACACATTCACCGCGTTCGAGGACCGTTTTGATCGCCGGCGTTACCGGGCCACCTCGACCAGTGACACCACCTGTATCGATCCTTGGAGACGATGATGACGACAGCATCGTGGGCGGCGACACGCACCTGACACTGCTTGATGTGGACCAAATCAGACTCGACCCGACAAAGATCCAGGAGATGTTCGCCTAATGTCCAACAATGGATCACTATCTCAGACTGAATTGCTTGCTGCCGCAACCAGCGTGCTCTGCAAACACGGCTTTTCGGAAGTCGATGGTGTTGCCCTTGCAAGAATTGATCGCGGTAGTCACCGGCTATTCGAAGATGCTTACAGCATCGTTGCCGTAATCGCGTTTCCAAACTGGATTGAACTCATCAACGGTTGGATCGAAGCTCAGGCATCTTTGGTGGAACTCATGTCGGAACACCTTTCAAGGGATGAGTACAAAGCCTGGGAAGGATACTTGGCGCTACTGACCCCTGGACTTGTACCGACAGCCGAGCAGCAGCAAATCGAACGTATTCGATATGATACCGGTCGCGTGCGCAAATTGATTTCCACAGGTATGCAACTAAGAGAAGTGTCTGACGTCGAAGACGCCTTGCTCCCACTCTTACCACTTCAGGAGAGCATGCAAGACTCTTCAGAGGATACTGTACTAAGTCGCTTACCGGAACTGTTACAAGGGCCGAATCTTCCCTCAGATTCGATTAGAACGGTGGTTGATGCGTTCCTCAAGCAGGAGCCACTTATCGAATCGCTTCACAAGCATATGGGCGGCAAATGAAACTGAAATCAATTGACATCGCAGGGTTTCGCGGTTTCGCATCAAGACGGCAATTCGACTTAAGCGCTGATGCGACCATCATCATCGGCGTCAATGGGCTCGGGAAGACATCTCTTCTCGATGCAATACTATGGGGGCTTTGTGGCAAGGTTACACGAGTTGGTTCAGATGACAAGTTGGTATCGCTATACTCAGAGACAGGCGAAGCGCGTATCCGTTCGCCTGGCGAATGAGAACGGCGAAGAGGTAACGATTACGCGCAGTTCTGACGGCAAGTCGCAGTCCATACAGTTCTCAATCGGGAACGAAGACTTTAAGGGCACCTCTGCTGAGGCTCGACTCCTCGAAAAGCTATGGCCGGACGCGGCATCCGCAAACGACGGTGAGTCCGCATTGAATTCTGCAATTGTGCGCAGTGTTTACCTACAACAAGACCGGGTACGCGACTTTCTCGAAGCTGCAAGCGATCAGGATCGCTTCAATGTAATCACTGAGTTAGTGGGAGTAGGCCGACTGACTGAACTTCAGTTGCAACTTGAAAGCCAACGAAATAGCTGGACTCGTGCGATTACGCAGCGAACAAAAGAAGAGATGCCGCTCGCCAATCGCGTCGCCGAATTGGAGAAACAACTTCAGAAACTGAAGGCCTCATCAGAAGCAGATGAAGATGTCTCAATTCCGTCGTGGTCCGATTGGTGGCAGACGGCCACTGCGTTTGGCGTCACGCCGCCTGTAGAATCGCTGTCTGCCGCTTCAGTGGAAGCGTCGAACGCGTTGACGTCCGCCATCCGCCAGCTAGAAAGCCTTATCGCACAAAGCCGAACACGTCGTGAAACTGCGGTATCGCTTAAAGAACTCCTCGCCAAAGAACCGCCGGAACCGGCGTCGTCAATCGATGAGCTTAGCGTTCAAACTGAACAGGCCAATCTTGCGGTAAAGAAAGCTCGCACGACACTGGACGCGGCGAGAAAACGAGCCGCTGCAAATAGAAAACTACAAGTTGAGGCTCAAGAGTTAAGAGAGCAGCAGCGCGCTCTCGCACAGATAGCGATCAAGCTCTTGGGCGAGCACTGTCCCGTCTGTGCGCAGGTCTACGACTTTCAAAAAACGAAGGCTCGGCTGAACCAACTGGCCGGTCAGAGTGATACCGGGACGAGCTCCACGATTGAACCTCCCGACATCATCGCGGGTCTCGCCAAGGCCGAAGAGGATGCCGTCGCAGTCGCGACGGATACAAGAATCGAATTCGATAGAGCTGAGGCCGCAGCCGCAATTCATCGCAAGTGGATTGGGGAGAGAAATCGGGCGCTCGCAGACCTTGGACTACAAGCCAGCGATTCAGAGTCACCTTCGCAACAAGTTGAAGTGGTCATCGCGGATTGCAATGAACGTAACAAACAACTGGTTGCACAACGAAAGGCCGGGGAACGACTCGCCCTGAATCTTGCACAAGAATCAGCAAGATCACAGATTGCTACCACTGAAAGCGACCTTCACGAAGCAAAGAAAGGGCTTGCTATGCATCGACTGGTTATCAAGTCTCGTGAATTGACCGGAGCGGTCGTTAATCAGCTACTCGAAGAGCTAAGAGAAGCTGCGTCGCGCATTGCCGTTGACCGGCTGGAACAGATCGAACCGTTTCTGCAGCGAGTCTACGCCCGCATCGATCCCCACCCCGCTTTTCGCATCGTCAAGCTAGTGACGCGATACAGTCGTGGTAGGGGAAGATTAGATGCCCATTTACACGACAGTGTCGAAGGTCTCTCGTCAGATAGCCCAAGCGCAGTATTATCGAGCTCGCAACTCAATGCGTTGGCCGTATCGCTCTTTCTGACCTTAAATCTTTCCCTGCCACGCTTGCCTGTCGAAGCCGCGTTGTTGGACGACCCTATACAGAGTCTCGATGACATCAACCTGTTGGGGTTAGTTGATCTGTTGCGACGCACAAAAGACAAACGGCAGCTACTGGTGTCAACTCACGATCATCGCTTTGGCAAGCTGCTTTCCCGCAAGTTGCGCCCGGGCACAAACAATCAACGAACTTCTGTAATCGAACTGAGCGGATGGTCCAGAAGTGGGCCTGAAGTACGACAGTATGCAGTTGAGCCGGAATCCACAATTCTCAAGCTTGTTCATGCTGGTTAACGATGCGATGACATTGCGACGCGATTGGCCTGCGAGCTTTTCTCGAACAAGGGCACTTCGTTTACTCGGCAAACCCTCTGCATAACGTCTTTTACGTTTTACGCGACGTCAGTTTTGTGGATGTGGAAAAACCCCAGACTATCGCCTGCCGACCGACATGCGGAAGAGCTTCCACGGCCTGATCGCCTTCACCGAGTCGGCGTTGAAGCAGGATCCTTGTCGGGCAGCTTGTTCGTCTTTGTCAACCGGCGACGGGACCAAGGTTAATCTGCGATTGAAGCTACCCTTCCCGCCTCACAAACCTCGCATCAACCCAAATCAGCCACTTGCTGGCGCGGAACAGATACTCGCCGTAACGAGCGCGATTGTAGTTCTGAAACACCAGCCGCTTGCGAGTCGAGTACGAACGCCAGCGATCCGACATATCGGCGCGGCAGACCTTGCAACGAGAGCCTTTCGGGATCACGTAGGGCATGGCAACAACTCCGATAGAGTCGCGGCTGTTCCTTGCCGTGGGTGGAATTCCCAATGCTGTGATCTTAGACGGTCGGCTGGCTATGTTCGAGGCTGGAACACGAATTGCGGATCACTGACGTGCCAGTCCAAGCTTTCAAATCGGCCGGCGAATAGCCCGGTAGCCCTCTCGTTACACTGACAAAAGGCATCTCTTGATGGAACAGTCTTTCGCAATCTTCCCGATTCTCTTCATGCTCCTCTTTGGCTGCATTGGAATGGTGGGGCTCATCTTCTGGATTTGGATGCTCGTCGATTGCCTCACCAAGGAGCCATCTGAAGGCAACGACAAGATCATCTGGGTGCTGGTCATTGTGTTGCTAAACTGGCTGGGGGCGCTGATCTACCTGTGCGTTCGACGACCGCAACGGATC
Organism: Planctomycetota bacterium; assembly: GCA_027622275.1. Lineage (GTDB taxonomy): Bacteria > Planctomycetota > Planctomycetia > Pirellulales > Pirellulaceae. Next base: position 12,682 of record JAQBZB010000101.1, read on the forward strand.
AACAAGTTTGGCAAATAGGTTTCGGCGGAACGCTGATTCGATGCGAATCCCACACACCACACTCGCGCTAGTAACGCTCCGAGCTGTTGTTCAAACCGAGACCTGTAACATCGTGCGTGCCTGTTGAAGCCGGTGGTAGTCCGCCAACGTACGAATGATTGTCAAAGTCTCTAGGTCTTGAATTCGACGAGAACTTCTCGGAAGGTGTTCGTGTCAACATTCTGTGCGATGAGAGTTGCCGGGACGACAGGATTCCGCGGTCCCGAATGAATCGCCTCGCCGTGGGGATGATCAACAGAAATCGCCCGCGATATCGTAGTGCATCCCTTGCGGGCAACAGTGGGTCACCTTGAGGATCATGAGAATCTCGCGTCCACGGGCGCGAAGCGTGATGCGGAGAAGGCGATCCGTTACGGCGCGCATGTGGATGATCGCAAGGCTCGTCCTCGAAATGCTCTCGGTCACTGCCGAAAATGGTTCGCCGACCAGCTTGAAATGTTCATCGACTGGCTGGACCGTTACCGCCATCGAGAAATCGTAGCCGGCGCGGTGATCAACGTCACCTCCAACGTCCCAATCACAAATGTGATCAAGAAACGCATCGAGATCCGACGTGCGCGTAATGATCTGTTGGCCTACCACGATCCGTCTCCGGCCACATCTACCAAGAACTTGGTGAGCGGCCAATGGACCAGAAATGGCGAGCGCCCGCAAGCCGAGAATCGAGACCACCGCTCACCGCGCGATAGACCGTCGGGGCAGAGCTTGATGAACAGCGTAAACCGTGCTGTCCCAGGCGGCGTTCTATTCGTCAAGAGCGGAGTTCCAAAGCACCCACCCGCTTCTAGGCTTGCTTGTACGGAAGTGGGTACTTTTGCCCCGACTTGTAAGAAATCGCGGTTTTCGACGATCGCAGTAAAAGGTTAATTTGCGGTTGAGCGCTCAAACCCATCGGCGCATCTAACACCGGAGTTGTCGACCTGAGCGCGCAAGGATTCTCGGCTAACTGCCCCAGGTCACGCCCATTGCGCCAAGCAAGTTTGGGAAAGGAGGACGACATGTAATTGACAACTCTGAAACCTTTCGGCGGAACCCTGCGGGTGGAAAGCCCGTACAGTAGAGCCTGACCAGCAACTGGAAGCGAGTCTTGCGTGGTGTTGGAGTAATCCGCATTGCGAAGCCGACCAAGCTCCGCTCGGTGCCCGCAGCGAGTCCGAAAGCCTTGCTATTGAGCGGCGAAAACCCATCGCGGGAGCCTTTGCACCTGGGCGTTCAAGGGCCACGCTGCTGCACTGCAATGGTCTGGTGCAAACAGTGCTGCCGGCATCGACTGAATATGTCCAAACGGACAATTTGGGCTCCCCGGGAACTTGCGAGAACCTGTCGTCTCCTCGGCAACATCCCAGCTGGAGCTTCCGGGTGACCAACTCCAGGCCTCGGCGGCGCACTCGTCCGCCGAGGAGCGAACGAGTGCAACCGAGGTGCCGCCAGGCGCAATATGCGAGGCGATCGCGACGGACAAATAGTGGACGCGGAGTGCGGAGCTTGAAACACAGCAGCAAAACGAAGAAGATTGAGGACGATCGCCCAGAACAACAATAAGACCCCAGATCATGCACCAGAGTCATCTAATCAAATCGCCGGTGGCATTTGCGTTGATTGCCTTCTGCACGCTGGTCTCGGGTCCGGCATTCGCACAAACGTCGAGTACGACCGCCGTTGACGCTGATGCACGCGCGGACTCGGATCGGTCGCAGCGATTCGATTACCATTCGGTACATGGACGCCAGCCAATAGCCACGCGCGTCGGGCGATATGAGGGCGAAACGGATTTTGAACTAGTCGGCAAATCGCGAGTGCAGGGGTTGAAGCAATACGGCGATCAGTGGAACGGTGATTCGCACCTGCTGTGGGACGGAGCCATCGGCGAGTCGATGGAGACTTCGTTCGATGTGCAGACAGAATGTGTCTATGACCTCGCCATTCAGTTGACGGTTGCCGTCGACTACGGCTTGTTCGAGTTGTCGATCCCTGGGACGGACGTAAGGCGAACCGTCGACCTTGATGGTCCCAACGTCGCACTTGCACCACCGATGAAGCTGAAAGATGTGCGCTTGAATGGAGGAAAACAATTGCTGTCGTTCAATCCGATCGGCAGCAATCGCAGTGCCCGCAAGTTTCAAGGCGGCTACTCGTTGGGACTCGACTACATCCAGCTAACTCGCAAGGACAAACCGCCAGCCGGTACAGACTCGCCCGATACCGCGATCGAGCAATCTGCGGATACGACGACTACGATCGAAAGTGCGTCGGCCGCGCCGCTCGCGTTTGATGCACTGAAATCGATGATGAATCAGTTCTGTTTCAAGTGCCACGGTGGCGGGACGACCGAAGCGGATGTGGACCTGACGGCCTACACGCGCCGTGAAACGTTGCTGGCCAATATCGATGCGACACGAGAGATTCGCGACGCGGTGGCCCGTCATGAAATGCCACCCGATGACGAAAAGCAGCCGACGCGGGACCAGCGGACCCAGATGGTGGCCGCTTTCAATGCGTTGATCGACGATTGTCTCCAGGAGCATCGTTCTTCGGCGGCCGTCGTGATGCGCAGGCCCAATCGCTACGAATGCAAAAAACGCCGGCCGCGATCTCCTGCTATTGTGTGGCGATAATAATTCGAGTTCTGTAGAGTTGTCTCAGCCGATTGCATCATCAGTCTGCGTACTTTTCCTTGGCGAAAGTTATGCACCCTGAGCCCCTTCGGCCGAGATCTACCGCTTGGAGAACAGCTCTGACAAGACCAGGTTCTCGATGACTTCGAAGAGCCTATAGTCGTCATTTTTACTTGTCGCAGCGATGGCATTGATCTGTGCGGCATCGTCGACGGTCATCACGCGGCGCAGGGCGTAAGTTGCGAGTTGTTCGACGAACGCCTCGGCGAAGCGGTCGACGTCCTGGGCAAGCAACTGCTTGAACTCGTGTGCGCCGTCGTACGAGCGACCGTCGGGAAGTTTGCCGGTGGCGTTGACGAGTGGGTCGTCTCCTTGGCCACCAGCGACATGCTCGGTCGTGCGCCAACGACCAATGGCGTCGTAGTTGTCGAACGCGAAGCCGAGCGGGTCGATTTTCTGATGGCACGAAGCGCACGTGGCATGCGTCGCGTGCGCTTCCAACTGGTCGCGGATCGTCGCCTTCGGTTTGTCACTCGGAGTCGGTGCGAGCGGTTCCACGTTGGGCGGCGGGGGCGGCGGAGTGCGGCCGAAGATCGCCTCGGAGACCCACACGCCGCGATGCACCGGTCGATGCCGCGTGCCGTCGGATGTCAGTGAGAGAATCGACGCGTGGGTGAGCAGGCCGCCGCGATGGTCCTCGGGGCGGAGCGGCACCTGTTGCAAGGACGATGCGGCCGGGCGCGGCAGGCCATAGTGCATCGCCAGTCGCGGATTCAGCATCGTCCACTCGGAGGCAATGAATTCACGAATCGGCAGATTCCTCGAAAACACCTCGCCGAAGTAGCCGGTCGTCTCCAGTACCATGCTTTGTTCCAGCCATTTGTCGTAGTCGGGATAGAGACTGGCATCCGGCTGGAACTGGCCGACTCGATGCAGTTGCAGCCACTGGCGCGGAAATGATTCGGTGAATCGTTTGATCTTGGGATCGGCCAGCATCCGGGCGAGTTGAGCGCGCAGCACTTCGGGACGATGCAGCGTCCCTTGTTGTGCGAGGGCAAAGAGTTCGTCGTCCGGCAGCGAACTCCACAAGAAGTACGAGAGCCGCGAAGCGAGTTCCCAATCGTTGACCGTCGCGCGACGATGCCCGGGCGAGCCTTCTTCGAGATAGTAAAAGTTCTTCGAGGTCAATACGGCGACCATCGCGGCCCGATACGCGGATCGGAACGTTTCACCGGCCGCGACTTCGCTCTGGACGATTTTCAAGTAGCGATCGAGTTCTGCATCAGTCACCGCGCGACGCCAGGCGCGCATTGCTAATCGCTTCAGGCATTCACGAGCATCCGTCAGGTCGCCATCTTTGACCGGAATCAGCCCGTCACGTTTCTTCTGGTCGGCTTCGAGCACGATCGGGCCTTCCGTTTCCACCCAATCGACAATCAACAGAGGAAAGATCAACTGCCCTTCGTCATTGAACAGCCTGTAGGCCGTCGGTCGATCTGGTCGGCTGACTTTCGTGTTCACGAACGGGAACTGCGTGACGCTCGGAGTCTGACCATCGGCCAGCATTCCCGGAGACTCGTTCATCACATTGAAGTTTCCCTCCGGCAAGAATGTCTCGATCTCGATGACCTTCGGCTGGTCTTCCGGCGCGTCAACATCCAGACCGACAACCGAACGCTTCAATTGATGATGCCACAGTGCGAGATGCGGCAACCGGCCTTTGAACGATGGCAGCGCACTGAGTTGGATCCGAATGCGGTACAAACCCGGCACACTGGCGCTGACCAGGTGTTGGCCGTGTCCTGGCCAGATGCCCCAGCGTACGGGACCGGGTAATCCCTGTTCCTGCAACCATTTTTCCTGCCCGGTGCCGGCATCGCGCCGGCTCTTTGTAGTTGGAGTTTGCTGATCGGGGAAAGCCCGCGCGATGACCGTTTCCGCCGCCAGAAAGTAACGGTCCACGTGCGACGGCGACAGCGACAGCAGCGAACCGATGCGATTGAAGCCATGCCAGTGAGGATCTTCGTTGAACGCGCCGGGCATGTTCACATCGAAGTAGACTCCGAGCAGGTCGTAGACCGTGTGACCGTATTCCTCGCGACTGAGACGGTAGTGCGCGACCGGCCCGCGCTGTGCCATTCGTGCCGACTCGCCTTCCGTGATCCGCGTCGAAAGCCAGTCGACCGCCGACCCCAGTTCTTGCGGTTTCGGTTGTGGCTCTTTCTTCGGCGGCATCTCGCCCGAGTTCATGCGGAAGACGACTTCGCTCCAGCGTTGGGCGATCGTTTGATCAGCGAAGTCATGTGACAAAGTGTCGAGTCGGAATTCGCCTTCCTGCTTCTGCGCGTTGTGACAGCGCAGGCAGTACGTCTGAAAAAACGGCTGGACCGATTGCTCGAATCCCGCCGCGGCACCGTCGGCTGCGTTCGCGGTGGCTGGGACCGAGAGCAGCACGCCCAACAACGCAAGCGCAAGACTCATCACGGATTTCGGTAGCGAGGATTTCATATGGCTCACCAGTTGGCTCCGACCGGCTTGGCTCCGGGGATCTTCATCTTCACGCTGTAGAGCGATGTCTTCGCTGTGATGAAGAGCGTCGTGTAGTCATCGCCACCGAAGGTGACGTTGGCCGGGCCTTCGGGGACTTCGATCTTTTCGAGCAGCTTGCCGTCGGCGTTGTAGATAATCACTCCGCCGTGCGTCGTGTAGAGGTTGCCCTTCACGTCGACAGTCATGCCGTCACTCCCTTGCTCGATCTGGAACAGCCTCTTGCCGAGCGTCCCGTCTTTGCTCACTTCATAGCAGGTGATCGTCCCCGGCAATTTGTGAAACGCTGGATCGGGATGCTTCGGGTGACCGCCGGTGTCCGCAATGTAGATGCGGCTCTCGTCGGGCGAGAAGTTGATGCCGTTGGGCATCGCGAGATCCTTGACGACCGGCTCGATCTTCCCCGTTGCCGGATCGAGCTTGAAGACCCAATGTCCCGGCAGTTCGCCAGGACCGGTCAGCCCCCACGGCGGATCGGTGAACCAGAGCGTGCCGTCCGATCGCACGGCGACATCGTTGGGCGAGTTCAATCGTTTGCCATCAAACTCGTCCGCGAGCACGGTGATGCTGCCATCCGCCTCGGTCCGGACCAGATTGCGAGCAGCGTGCTGGCACGAAATTAGTCGGCCTTGCAGGTCGAGAATGTTGCCGTTGGATTGTTCGCTTGGACGAAAGACCGACAACCCCTCACCTTCGCGCCACTGCATGAGTTTGCTGTTCGGAATGTCGGAGAAGACGAGCGTCTTCGTCGCGGGAATCCACACGGGGCCTTCGGTGAATTTCAAGTCGCCTGCGAGCTTTCGGACTTTCTCGCCGGACGCGATCAGCGATTCCGTTTCAACGGCGCGAACCGAACCAGCGATCAGGACCATCGCCAGGCCAAGCGCGGCCAGTATTTGCTTCGTCATAGGGTACTCCAGTCTTTGATAGGGCCGATACGTTTGGGAATGCGATGAGCTTATGGCAGGCTGAAAACAGCCGATCGCTTCTGCTCTTCAATGGTTTTTACTCGTTCTTCCGACGGCATGGTCACGAACGTCCAAGTGTCGCACTTCAAGCGAACACAGCGTCCCGGACGGTAGCCATCGAGTAATTCTGTGAACTTCATCCGAATCTGAATGCCGCTGCTGCCGGGCGGAGGGTCTGCTGTTTCTTTCCACTCAACAACGTTTCCAAGCTTTCTGTCTGACCGATGGAACCAAGTGCGCAACGTCTTCTCGGCAACGGCGACGTGGTATCCCTTCTCTTGCGTCGCTTTGAGGTCGGCATACAGCGACGGGTGCATGCCGCCGAACAGCGTGAGTGTGACGATTCCGCCACCGAAGTCGTTGTCTTCGACGGAGTCGATCCAACCCGGAAGCCAGCGTTGCTTCTGATACTTTACATGGCGGCGGCGTTGAAGATCCGTCGCGAACTTGCGGCTCTCTTCGTCGAGCCAGATATCCGAGACTTTGAACTCCCTGTCGCGCCAACCGGGCGACCAACCGAGATTGAATTGCACGACCTGCTCGAGTGCGATGTCCGCCAGATCGACCAGCGTGCGGCCCTGCCAGACCTTCGTGATGTCGTCGATGTCGAATGTGTAAGGCGTGTTGATGCCGTCCTTGGCCAATTCGCCCACAGGTGCGACGTCGATTTTGCCTTTGTTGGGATCGATCGACACGACCTTCCAACTCTGTCCGCGGCGCTGGTAGAAGCTGAAATCGTCTTCCAGCGACACCGCATGGTTTTGTTTGATTTCATACTTCGCCATGTCGTTCGGCAGCGGCGGGATTGTTTCTTCCTCACCGACAGGTGGCAGGTAGAAATAGCCATGTACGTGGGTGCCGATCGGGATGTCTCGCAACTCCGCCGGAGCGCCGTTGTACGAGACCATCCCATACGGCAGCATCGCGAAGTAATGCAGCGGCCCGCTGTGATAGCGATCGTGGGGTTCGTTTCCATCCAACCGCAACCCGCCCCGGCGATTGACCGGATCGATGATGACCAATTCGCCTGCGAGGTATGTACCGGTGCCGGCCGGTGGAAACTCGCCAGACTTGGGAACGTAATCCTCAGCCAACGACGCAGCAGCCAGGGCAATCAGGACGAGGAGAGTCAGTGAGAAACGTCGAAACATGTCAAACATGAAGCACTCACATCAGCCGCGGGGAGGTAGTTCAATGCACTGACTCGGAGTTACGAAACGATTTCCGAAACCGTGCCGTTGCTGTCCGCGAATTTCTCGGTGGGGACATCCATCTTCTGAGCCATCGTTAGCAGCAGGTTGCTGAGACACGCCTTGCTGTTCACCGGGCTGTGGCAGATGGCGTAGTGTTTGGCGGGATTGTCGAGATCATACGTGTAACCTTCCGGTTTCGACGGGGCGTTGTAGTCGATGTGCCGGCCGTGCTTGATGCCCAGCCCTCCGCCACCGGCGAGGATTAGCGGCAGGTTCGCGTTGCCGTGGCTGTGGCCGAAGGCCATGCCGCTGCCATACAGGGCCATCGTCGAATCCAGCAACGGGCCGTCCGCGTCCTTCACCTGACTCAGCCGGTCGAGGAAGTAGCTGAACTGCTGGATGTTGAACGTGTCGCTCGCCGTCAGGTCCTGCATCAGCTTGGGATTCGCGTTGTGGTGCGACAGCGAGTGGCGATCCTGCTTCACGCCGATCTCAGGGACCGACGGGCCGTTGCCTTCGTTGCCAGTACTGAAGGTCGCGACGCGGGTCATGTCGGTTTGGAATGCGAGGACGATGATGTCGTACATCGTGCGGAGATACTCGCCGAGTCGTTCGAGCGAGATGTCGCGATTGAGTTGTGACTGCACGGCCGGATCAACCGTCGGGCGTGGTGTGTCGAGCCACGTGTCGGCTCGCTCGGTGCGAATCTCGACCTCGCGCACCGACGTCAGATACTGCTCCAACCGGCCGCGATCGTCCTGACCGAGTTGATCGCCGAGCGACCGGGCTTCGCCGAGAATCGCATCCAGAATGCTGCCTCGCCGTTGCAGGCCCCGCCGTTGCTTCGCGATCCCGCCTTGTGGTTCCGTGAACATGTCCCGAAACACGACGCCGGGGTTCCCCTGCGCCGGCAAGCCGATCCCATCAGCGGTGTAGGCGAGCGAGTGCCCCTGGTTGCTCATTTCGATCGACGAGTAGCGCGTGAGCGGCGCGGTCACCTGCGCCATGAGTTGGTCGACCGAGATGGTGTTCCGTTCCGACTGTCCGATCTTGCCACCGGTCAACCAAATCGTGCTGCAGTTATGGTGATGCCCGAGACCATGCGGATGATGCAGGCCGCTGATCGGCGTAATGTTTGCGCGGTGCTTCTCCAGCGGCTTCAGCGACTTCGAAAACGTGTAGTCCGCGCCCGCCTGAGTGATCTGAAAGTCGATCGTATTCACACCGTTAGGCAAGTAGATGAACACGCTGCGCTTGGCTCGCGACTTGGCTTCCGCCGCGCCTAGCGGACGCATGCAATCGAGCAGCGGCAGCGCGAGCGAAACCCCGAGCCCGCGCAACACGTGCCGGCGATTGAGAAGCCAATTCTGAGAAAGGAAGTGAGCCATGTTTCTATGCTCCATTGGGAATTGTGGTCAACAGCGAGAAGATTATCGTCTGCCGTTTCATCCCGAACTCTTCTCCGTAAACATCGTCCGCCACAGCGTAGCCATCATTGTGACCGAATTGCCAACTCAGGGCGAGCCTTGCGAAGCTGCTCAATGCCGGCGGGGGTGACGTTCTTCAGCCCGCTCAGCGACAGCTTCTTCAGCGACTTCGAAGCGGCCAGCGACTGGAGTCCAACGTCCGTGATTTGAGCACTGCCGAGACTGAACTCTTCCAGCTTCGGCATCTGAGCCACCAGCGGCAATGAATCGTCGTTGACCGTAGGTGCGTGTGAAACATCGAGTCGGCGCAATGTGGCAATCTTGGTCGCATGGGCGAGGCCAACCGGCGTGGCTTGATTGTCGAGTAACGCGAGGTCTTCGAGTGGTAACTTCGTCAACGCGGCGACCGCTTCGCCGGTACTCGCTTTGTCCGCGCTGCCGATGCCGCAACGCTTCAATTGCGTCAGGGCCGCTAGGTGGGCGGCTCCGGCGTCGGTGAACCGCGTATGGGCAAACCACAACCGGTCAGAAATCGGCACTTGTGAGATCGCCTGCAACCCGGCATCGTTGAGCGGCGTGAAATGAAAGTTGACGCTCTCCAGTTTGCGAAGAGCCTTCAAATGCGTGAAGCCGGTGCCGGTACACTGCGTTGAAGCCAGACCGAGCGACCGCAATTCCGTCAGTCCCGCGAGATGCTTCAACGCGTCATCGGTCACGGGAGTCAAAGTCAAGTTGAGTTCACGCAGTCCGGTCAGTGCGGCAATGTGCTGCAAGCCTTCGCCTTGAATGGCACAGTTCGCCAGATCGAGTCTTCGCAGAGTCGCGATGCCTGAGAGCCACTTGAGCCACTCGTCAGTGACCCGCTCGTTGCGTCCTCCTTTGCCCTTAAGCGGGTTGTTGCCGTTGTACAGGTCGATCGCGGCGGGGACATCGAAGATCTCGGTGCCGGCATCGCCCGTTGCCAGATAAAGCCACTGCGGACCGCTCGGCGTGCAGATCAGCTTGCCGCCGATGTCCTTGATCTCCGCCTCCAGCGCGAGTGTGCCGCGCCGCACCTTCGCCGCCCGTTCAATTTCCGGCAGCAGGGCGACAAGTTTGCCTTGCAGCTTCTGGTCGAACACCTTCGCAATGAGGGACGACCGATCCACCGTTTCTTCGACCGAGAGGATTTGCGCCAACAACGCTGTGTCCGCAGGAGTCGTCGTCAATTGAGTCAGCACGCCGTCGAGATACTGCTTCACCTGGGGATCGAGTTTCTCGAACCCGTCCGCAGAGGACGCCTGCCCCATCGCACGCCGCATCGCGTTGTGCGCCAGATACCTGCCGTGGCTGAGAGTCAGATGAATGTCGTCGCGATACAGGTCTTCAAGTTTTTCGATGGGAGCCTGCTTCGCGGCGATGTCTTCGGCGATCTTCGCCAACAGGTTCTGGGCGAACGTCTGACGAATCTCACGCTCCGGATGCAGCCGGCGCAACTCGGCAACGAGCGCGCGGAAATAGACCGGACTGTGCGTCATTTGCTCCGGCGGTGCGTAGCTCGCGAATTCCTCCGCCCGTTTCGCATGCCAAGCCCAGCCCGAATGAATGACAAAGACCGCTTTGGGTTGCAGCGTCATCCACCCCGAAATCGTTTCGACATCCTGCGCCGGCGTCGATCCATAGTGAGGCTGTACGGAGACGACATCGTACTGCTTGTCACGCAGCGCCGTCGGCCAAAGCGTCGACTCTTTCACGCACGGCTTGTCAGGATGAGCATGGATGTACGGCAGGTTGACTCCACAATCAACGTGCCACTGCACATCGCCTGACAACCGCGGCGGTACGGTGTCCCAGGTCAGCGAATTGCCGATCAAGTAGTGACGAGTTGCCGTCGGCACTTGCGCGAGGCCGTCGGCACTCGCCGCCGCAGTGAACATGGCCGCCAGGAGCAAAAGTCGGAGCCGTCGCGTCATGGTGCATGTTCCGTACGAGGGAGGGGAGGGTTGGGCATCGGGGTTCGGACACACTCGCTTGCACATTGTGCTTGTCTGTCGAGAAACTTTCAACTGTCGCTCCCCCAAGTGGACAATCGCCATTTCTCCGGCGCGCGAGAGCGGATCGCAGTGAGCCACCTCGCTGTGGGCGGTGTGCCCTCCGAGCCTCGTCAGAATGTGTCGCGTCGCAAGGTCGTTGAGATTCATACGGTTCTTGACCTCCTGGAAGCAGTTGCCGGAACCTGCCTGAGCTGGTCGACAAAACCGTCGGCCGATACTTCCACGTCGTTGCGCGCGTCGGTTAACTAGACGTCCGCGGGTAGAGACTGCAGGGCGCTAACTGACTCATGACAAAACGAACTGTGAAGTGTTAGCGCAATCAAAAACTCCGATCGAGATGGCGACCACCGGATCTAAAGGAAGGTGCATTTGCGCGCATCGGTCTCCGGTGACCTCCGCCAGTTAGCCAGCACCGTTAACCGGTCGCGGTAGGGACGCCGGTTACCCGGCGCCCCCCGCACAGATCCCTGCGAGCGGAACTACCGCACAAGGCTCCTACCATAGGTAGTGACGCGCAGACGCTGTCCAGGATAAGGATGAAGAGTTCGCACAGGGGGAAGCCATTTCGCAACCAGTCGGTCCATTCACTCTTCAGTAATTCGGTGACGTTGGCTCCGTCGCCGCAGCGACCGGAACCAGAGACATTTCACCTGATGTCTGAAAGCGCTGAGTTGCCGTTGGTTGCGTGGCACAGCGTAGTACTGGAAGTGTCCTTGTACAACGCTGCGTAGCCAGCTTCCCACAGACGGGGTGGCGTGGTGCAAGCGTCTCCTGAGTTCGATTTTGATCTCAGCTAGTTTCGCTCGCATTCGTTTTGCGATCGTTTGCCGAAGCACGATGAATCGTCCGTTTCTTGATCGGTCGCACGTATGCGTGAAACCGAGGAAGTCGAACGATTCGGGCTTTCCCTCGCCACGACGCTTGCGGTTATCAGCGGCGGACCGCCCAAACTCGATCAAGCGTGTTTTGTCGGGGTGCAACTCCAAGGCAAACTTGCGGAAGCGTTCCCGCAAGTCCTGTTGAAACTGCTCGGCATCCGATCGGTATTCGAAGCCCATCACGAAATCATCAGCAAAGCGCACCACGATAACATCGCCGCGCGCGTGCCGACTCCGCCACTGATTGGCCCACAGATCGAACACGTAGTGCAGATACACATTGGCCAAGACGGGTGAAATACTCCCGCCCTGTGGCGTACCTGACTCCATGTCCATACGTTTCCCGTCCTCCATAACCCCAGCGTTAAGCCACTTCTTAATGTGGCGAATCACGCGAGGGTCTGCGATCCGATGCTCAAGGAACTTCACCAGCCATCTCCGGTCAATGGCATCAAAGAAACCGGAGATGTCTGCATCGAGCACCCAATTTACTTTCCTCCGGTCAATGGCGACGCAGATCGCATCCAACGCATGATGCGGACTACGACCTGGTCGAAAACCGTAGGAGAAACCGAGAAAGTCTGTTTCGTAGATCGCGTTCATCACCTCGACCGTTGATCGCTGGACGATCTTGTCCTCCAACGCGGTCACGCCGAGTGGTCGTTGTCGACCATCGGCTTTAGGAATGTACACTCTACGAACGGGCTTCGCTCGGTACGTTCCGCTTTGCAGCCGTTCGGATAAGTCTCGGAGGTTATCCTCCAGGTCCTCTCCGTATTGCTCCCATGTTACGTGATCCACTCCGGCTGCGGCTTTCCGCTTCAGCTTGTAGTAAGCGTTCCGAAGTCGATCTACGCTGTAGACATGGTGCCAGAGCGCAGTAAATCGCAACTTCTTATCCCGGCAGGCAGCCTGCCGTATTCGCTCCAACGCATGTTGCAAGCCTGAAGGTGTGACGTAGGCACGATCTCTTGGCAGTGTCCGCGATTTCTCGCTTCGTGCCCGTTTAGAGTTGTCCATATCACGGCCCTCTCCGGCGCTGTGTCCGGTACTTGGCTAGCTGAAACGAATTCCCTTTGGTCAGGCTGCTTGGCTCCACGTCCTCCGCCAACGACAGCACACCGTCGTCTTTGTTCGGGCGTTTCACAGCTACTATCAGCCTGTCCGACTTCCCGTCTCCGTACATCGCTGTCGTGCTCCTTCCGGATTCACAGCGCGGACCATGAACCATCATCCATGGCCAGAGACGGGATCTCCCGGCTCCCGTGTAAGTAACTTCCGTACGTGCACAGGGTCTTACCGACCACGCGGGGGCGGAAACGCTCTCGCAAATAACGAACGGTTCCATGTTGCCTTCCGGACCGACGACGCCGTTGGCCCCCCGAAGATACTTTTCCTTTCGCGGCTCAATACCTGGCCCGCACGTGCCCCTGTCAACGCTTCGCCCGCACGGTTACCCGAACGCACGCATGACTCGGGGTCAGTATGGGTTGCTACTCCTTTACTGTAAGAGACTTTCACTCTCTGTTACTCACCGGTTTACGCCGGCGCACCGTCGGTCGAAAAGACCAACGCTGTTTGCGCATGTCCTTAACTCACACAGTTGATCGCGTCCGACGCGCGCAACAACTCGCGCCCAGCCTGCTCGTGACCACCGTAAAATCTCGACCCCAAAAAAACTTCGACGCGGGGTAATGTAACAGTCGTGTCGAGGCGATGGGGTCGGCCACCGGGTCGCGCGCGCTGGCAATTACCCGCAGACGATTGCCTATCTTGACGCGCGAAACTGTGAAAAACTCTCGGAGCCGGACGTAACACAACACGGGGCAAGCAAAGGGGCTCCCCCACCCCCTCGCGCGCATCGCGCGCCAACGAGCTGGCAACGCGCGAAGCAATGGCAATCGCGCGAGTTCATTGTCTTGCGTAGTCTATCGGCCGGCGTCGCAACAAACCCTTGAACGAAGGTTCAACGGTTTGTTGGTCGCAGTCTATGCCATTGCCTAGATAGTCTGTGAACGGCGATCCATTTAATCTTGTAGTTTGAACCATTCAAAATGTGTCCGTTGAGGACTGAAGGAATGGTCCAGACGACCTTATCGCGGTCACCATCTCCGATGTTCCCAGGATGGATAATGCCGATTCTGTGCTGAGGCAGCAGTCCACCTTGATACAACTCCACCTGGACGTGGCTGATATCACTCGCGTCACTGGCTGACCCCTCGATTGTCAACGTATCGCCCACATTGAAGTTGCCCGTATGAGGCGACGTCAACGCAACGGTCGGTTTGATGTCGTCGTCAACAGACTCACGAACGATGAATTCAACCCACTTGAAGTCCGTCGGAAGTGCATTGCTCGGGTTGCCAGAAGTGTCCCAAGCGACAACTTTGATCCGATACTCGGCCGCCGGGAGATCTCCAAAGACCTTCCATTTGAAGGAACCGTCCCCGTCCGTTGCTATGTTCTCGGCGCCGACCGCGATTCGTCCGTCGAGATGCCCCTCCGGAACACCAAAGACGTTCGTGTCCACGACTGCGGCACCTTGGTACAGGTATAGCGCTACGTGGTCGATGGCGATGTTGTCTTGCGCACTCCAAAATAACTCAATAATCTCGCCCTGCATGACACTTGTCTTGTCCGCATGAGCGGATGTGACAACCGGGTGCTGGGTGTCCGCGACCACGCCAATCTCGAAGACACTCGACGCACGATCATCGACACTCTCTCCGTTGGTGCTATCACCGTCCTGATTCATCAAGTTGCCGGAAGTATCGACAATGTTCGGACCAATCTGAATCGTGTATGAACCGCGCACCGTTTGCGTTGCAAAGTTAGCTCGCGACGTCGTGTTGTTCACTCGTTCAACAGACGTGATGGGAATCGTCACAGACCCGCGTTTGAAAACGATATCAGCCGTCGTAAACGTGCTGTGGTCAATCGCGTTGTCAAATCTCACAATGACGTGATGGACGGCCCCCTCCTCCACGTCGGCAGTGGGTGGCCCCATGGTGGTCACACGAGGGCCGGACACTAGGACACCTGTACCTCCAATGTCGAACACGTATGGATCTTCATTTCCCGATTCGTCGTTGTTTGCAACGCTCACCCTAGCTCGCCGGGCCCCCGACTGACTTGGTGAGAATGCAATCGAGAATGTTGTCGTTCCACCGTTTGCTGCTACGGACGAATTCGGTTGATCCGATACAGTAAAGTCGGCTGCGTTATCGCCACCGATCTGCACGTGTGGATTGCCGGTTAACTCAAGTGATGAAGTTCCGGCGTTGCGAACAGTGAATGTCCGAGTAACCGTAGAGCCATCGACATTGGCCGAGCCATAATCCGTATGGTCCCCGGAACGCGGCGTCGTGTCGCCGCTACTAATCTCATTGCTATTTCCAAGGATCATGACTTCCGATACGCCCGGAGCTTGCCCCGTTCCTTGCACCCGAAAGTCGTAAAGTGACTCGTCAGGGTCGTCGTTTAGAATCTCGATTTTGGCAGTCCGAAGACCTGCGGCACTAGGATCGAATCTCAGTTGAAATGTGGTTGTGCCACCGTCTGCTCCGATCCGAGAACTGGGAAGATCAACGACGTGGAAGTCATCAGCGTGAGGGCCACTGATAGCTATGCGCGGCGTCCCTAAGAGATTGAGAGTCTCGTCACCTTCGTTCTTGATAGTGAACGTACGTGTACGAGTGTCCCCATCGACTGCGGCAAAATCAAAGTCGGTGTGATCGACGAGTCTGGGCGTTGCGTCCCCATCCGGAATTGAGATTCGATTCCCAAGTAGATTGATTTCTGCCGCCAGTAACAGTCGGCTTTCGAGCGGCTCGAAGAAGACTCGACGCCCTGTTGTACCACGGTAGGTTCGCTGCCTTTTCTCGCGTCGCGCAGCGAGAACCTGCATTCTGGTCAGCATCAGCACAGCCTTCCCTTCTCATGATTTGGGTTGCGCAGATTCATCGTACCAGAGTCCCGCCGCTTGAAGCAACTAAATTAGCCCGCATTTCTCATAACACGGCTAGCGCGAGGCCCCCAGATTTGTCATAACTTGATTTCTTAACA
>JAQBZB010000102.1 GCA_027622275.1 Planctomycetota bacterium
GAGCTATCGTATCCCGGAACCAATCTCAAGTTAGTCTACACCCTCCTCAGCCCAAAACACGGCTCACCTTAAATTCCGCTCAGGTCAGGAGTTCTGAGCCTGAAACGCGAACGTGGTCTTGCCACTTTGCTCAGGCGCAACAATCGTCACGAAATCAGGCAACTCTTTACGCAACGCACTCTTGATATCGTCTAGGATCGACGAAAAGCGATGCATTGCGTCCCATGCAGGCCGATTCGATGGTGCAATTGGGCCGCGTGTGTGAAAGGGCAGATTCCTACTCACGGGAGTCCTCCGACGGCAGGTCCGATGTCAATTCCAACGAGGTGAACTTCACCCGTAGTTCGGCGTTGTTGTTCGGGTTTCGAGCATAGAGTTCGGTGAAACCTTGCTTGTGATAATCTTGAAGAAGCCGAAACAGTGCCACGGCTTCTCGAACAGCATGTGCCCTCGACGAAAACTTCCCTTCGCTTGTCAAGTCAACCAGTTGTCGCTCGCTTGGCTCGTCGAAAGAAAAGATGATGCGTTTTGCCTTGGCCATTTGACTTTCTCCAGAAACAGTGTGTGAGTCGTATGAGATACATTATATGATATCATAATAGATGTCAATATGGAAATCGTCAGATTCTTGCGGCGGGTTGAATATTGCCAAATGGCAAATAGAATGCGACATATGGCACATCGAAACAGGAAGGAGAGGCGATTACCGTGATTTTCAATGAAACACAGCATCCCGTGCGCGGGCACACCGTTGGCTTGCAGTCCAATAACCTGCGGAATGTTCTGCAAAGAATCGCAGCTGGCTTGCCTTACCAAGCGGTCGAAAGTCTCCAATCAAAAAGTGGATTGAGGCTAGCGGATGTAGCGAGGGTGACTGGTATCCCACTTCGGACGATGGCTCGGCGTAAGGAGAACGGCAAGCTGAACTCTGTTGAATCAGAGCGGTTATTGCGTCTGACTTTTCTATTCGAGCAGGCAGTCGATCTTTTTGAAGGAGATGTCGATGCCGCGCGGGATTGGCTCGAAACCCCGAATAAGGGATTAGGTGGAGAGACACCATTGCGACTGGCGGAAACGGAGATCGGGGCACGCGAAGTTGAGAATCTAATTGGCCGCTTGGAACATGGAGTGTTCTCGTGATCATCTCGGCTTGGCGCATCTTCAAGCCCAAGCACCGCGACACCGCGTACACCGGCGATGGGGCTCGATTGTTCGGCGGACGATGGAACAGCCGTGGCACGAGTGTTGTCTACACGGCACAGACGGTCTCGCTCGCCTCGCTGGAACTACTCGTCCATCTCGACAACCATCAAATCTTGACGAGTTACCTCGTGGCCGAAGTCCGCTTCGACGATGGTCTCGTTACCGAAATCTCGCGGGTCAGCCTTCCATCGAATTGGCGCGAATCACCGCCACCGGATGAGACGCAGGCTATCGGAGACTCTTGGGCGAACGCCAATCGGTCGGCTGTGTTGCTCGTGCCGAGTACCGTTATCGAAACGGAATGCAACTACTTGCTCAATCCGAAACATCCGGCATTCGCACGCATCGAGTTTCGTGAACCGACAGATTTCAAGTTTGATGAACGACTTGCAAAATGATGCTCTGACCTTGTTACTGAGAACGATTCGCGGCGCGACTCACTCCGCGAGGAACAGCGATGCGGGATCGACCACGCCCGGTTCGAGCATCTTGAGTTCTTCGAGCTGTGAGACGAGCGTAGTCCAACGCTCGCTGGTCATGCGGCCGAAGTTGTCCCCTTGGACGTCAGGTTCGATGCAGTGCTCCTTAATCGCTTGCGCGCCGAACTCCAAAACTTCGAGACTCATCTCGCGGTTGAGTTCGTGAATCCGCTCGTTCGCACGCGCTGGATCGGCGAGATACTTTTCCCAGCCGCGCCGGCTTGCTTCGATCATTTTCCGAGCCAGTTCGGGACGTTGCGAGATCGTCTCGTCGCGCGTCATCAACACGCTCGTGTAGGGGTTGAAGCCGAAGTCGGCGACCAGCAAGCTCCGCACTTTGGCTCCTTCCTGCTCGGCGACGAACGGCTCGCTGATGATATAGCCTTGCTTCGCGGCGCGCGGATCGGCCAGAAACGGAGCCAGGCTCGCGCTGTTCGGAACAATCTTCACGCCGTCCAAGGGCAACTTCGCGACCAGGTATCGCGCCCAGCCCTGCTCGCGGCTCATCATCATCGTGACGTTTTGCAGTTGCTCGAAGCGTTCGATGCCGGATTCTTCGTGGACCAGCAAGCAGCGCGGGCTGTTCGCCAAGGGAGCCAGCAGTGCTTTGAGTCTCGCGTCTTGTGCGCGCGCCAACACGATGTTGTCGGCGTTGGTCACGCCAAAGTCGACCGCGCCGCGGGCCGCTTGCTGCACGACCGGAGCGTTGGGACCACCGGGAATGATCGTCACGTCGAGCCCCGCTTCCGCGAAGTAACCATGCACCAGCGCGGCGTAGTAGCCACCGTGTTCGGCTTCCGGATACCAATTCAGCATCAGGCTAACCGGTGTTGGCGTCTTGGCATTGCTGGTCGATGCGACTGGCGCGGTTGGCGTTGCTTCGCTGACTGGACGACCGCAACCGGCTAACAGGGCACAGGCCGCGACAACAAACCAATGGTGAAACTTCATGACGCGATCTCATGCGAAGGGAGTGGCTGAATCCGATCACGCATGATACCAACGTGACAACACGGTTGCACCCACGATGTTGACCAGCGTAAAGACGGCCATGCCGAGGGTCGTGGAAGCGAGGACGGCCGCGAACAGTTGATCGGTCTTCAGTTGATTCGTACCGTCCATGATCAAGTAGCCCAATCCGTCTCGCATTCCGCCGTACCCCGCAAAGAACTCGCCGACGATCGCTCCGATCACCGCCATCCCGCTCGAAATGCGTGCCCCCGTCACCAGGTAAGGAACCGCGGCCGGAACTCGCAACTTGAAGAGCACTTGCCAGCGGCTGGCGTTGTGCAATTCGAACAGATCGACGAGGTCGCGATCGACGTTGGTCAAGCCGGCGGTAGCGTTCGTAATGATTGGGAACAGGCTGATGATGAACGCGATGAGGGCCACACTTTGAAATCCGTACCCGAACCAAACCACGATCAGCGGGGCAATCGCAACGATCGGAACGGTTTGCAGGAATACGGCGTACGGATAGCAGCCGGCCTTGATGAGCTTCGAGAACGAAAACGAAAACGCGATCAAAGTCCCGACGATCAAGCTGGCGGCAAAGCCACAGAGCGCACCAGCACCAGTCAGCGTGATGGCGCCGCACAATGCCGACCGGCCATTCCACGCGGCTCGGCCGACGGCGATTGGACTGGGGAGCACATATTTCGGGATCTGGCCGATCTGTGCGACGAGTTGCCAGACCAGAATCACCAGCAAGAAGAAGGCGATCGGCGGCAGCACGACCAGGGCAATCTCGCGAACGGATTTCATGTGGTCTCCATTCGTAGCAGATCGCCCACCTCGCCGACTAACGCCGCAAACTCGCTCGTCGCACGCAGCTCGTGCGAGCGCGGATAATCAAACGGGACGTCGACCGTCGCCTTGATGCGACCCGGATGGCTCGCCATGACGATCACGCGCTGGCTGAGAAAGATCGCTTCGGAAATGTTGTGTGTGACGAAGACGGTCGTGGGTTGGCGTTCACCCCAAATGCGAAGCAGCTCTCCGTTCAGCTGCTGGCGAAGCAGATCGTCGAGCGCCGCGAACGGCTCGTCGAGCAGCAGCACGCTCGGCCGCGTGACGAGCGCCCGCGCCAAGGCAACTCGCATGCGCATGCCGCCCGACAGCATGCGCGGATACTTGATCGCGTCTTCCGGGCGCAGGCCGATCAGTTCCAGGCTCGCCTCGACCAACGCTTGCTGATCGGCAGCTGCGACTCTGGAAAGTTCAAGCGGCAGAGCAATGTTGCGTCTCACATTGCGCCACGGCAGCAGTCGCGGCTCTTGAAAGACGAGCGAGACACCGCCGCTCGACTGTCGAAAGCGGCGAGCAGGTTGGCCATCGACGGACACTTTTCCTGATGATGAAGGTTCCACGAGTCCCGTGATCAGACGCAGCAGACTCGACTTACCGCACCCGGACGGGCCTAACAGGGAGACCAGCTCGCCTCGCTGGACGGCGAGCGTGATGCCTTCCAAAACGGGAGTCGCGGGATCGTAGACGAGGCTGGCGTTTTCAAGCTGAATCATGGCGTCAGGATTGTATCGCACGAGCGGCCATTAGAAGAGTCGCATCTGGCCCGACTTCGGCACGGGCGGCACGAACAAGCTGCAATCGTGCGGCGGCAACTTGCTGTCCAAGCCGTGCTTGCGTTTGAACAGCCGAAACATCTGCTTGATCTGTTCGGCGATTTCTCCGCTGCCGACCATTCGCTCGCCCCAGGCCGAGCTGTTCAGCTTGCCGCCGCGCGTCTCTCGAATCCGCCCTAGCACTCGTTCCGCCTTGAGCGGCTGAGTCCGCTCCAGCCACTCCTTGAACACGGGCTCGACGGTCAACGGAAGCCGGAGCAAGACGAAGCCGGCTGTCATGGCCCCGGCAGTCTTGGCGGCCTCCAGAATGCCAGGAACTTCGGAGTCGTTCAGGCCGGGAATGATCGGTGCCACCATCACGCCGACCGGTATGCCGGCGTCGGTCAGCGTCTCGATCGCGCGAAGCCTCGCCGACGGGATGCTGGTCCGAGGCTCCATGTCACGCGCGAGTTGGGCGTCGAGTGTCGTGATCGACAGGAAGACATGCGCGAGATTGTCAGCCGCCAGACGCTGTAAGATGTCCAAGTCCCGAAGGACGAGCGCGTTCTTGGTCACGATGCTGATCGGCTGGCGGCACTCCAGCGCGACTTCCAGGCAGCGTCTCGTCAGCTTGAACCGTCGCTCGGCGGGCTGGAAACAATCGGTCACGCCCGAGAAAGTGATCGGCTCCGGCGTCCATGCGTCCTTGGAAAGAAACTCACGGAACAGCTCGGGGGCGTCGTGCTTGACGACGATCTTGGTTTCAAAGTCCAAGCCGGCGTTGAACCCGAGGTATTCGTGGCTGGGGCGAGCGTAGCAATAACTGCACGCGTGAATGCAGCCTCGGTACGGATTGAGGCTGTATCGGAACGGGACATCGGGCGAGTTGTTTTCGGAGACGACGCTCTTGGAACTGTCGGCAAGGTACTCGATGCGGCGATCCTGCCTGTCGTCGAGATACTCCGTGTCCCATTCCAGATGCTCATCGTCTGGCTCGCCGTGTATCCGCTCAAATCGGTTTGGCGGGTCAATTCTTGAACCGTGACGCATATCACTTCAGCTTGGCAAGGATTGAATTGCTGCTCTTTGCACCTACCAACAGCATGTTCGAAGTTGTCTTGTCTCAGATTGTACCGGATACCTCGCTGCATTTTACCATCGGATGAGCCAGTGGCTTGAACGACACCGCCGGCGAGATGACGCATCACGTCAACGACGGAATGGGTGAGGGGCTGCCGGTTTCACGGATCGAGGAGTCGGTAAGATTGGCCGGCTATCCGTTGGTTATGGACTTGAATCAGGAAATCAGCCGGGCGTACGACGTGCTGCTGGAGGGCGGCATCTCGCTCCGGGGACTGTTCCTGATCGACAAGGAGGGTGTCGTGCGACATCGAGTCGTTAACGATCTGCCGCTTGGCCGCAGCGTCGATGAAGCGCTGCGAAACGTGCAATCGCTCCAGTTCTTTGAGGAGAACGGCGAGGTCTGGCCCGCGAAACGGCTCTCCGAAGCCGTCAATGGGCTCGGAAGCCCGTCGTGCTTAACGCGTGACCACGAACTACACAAAGTCCGATGTGCGATGGAGGAACTCGTTGAGGTTAAACGCGCCGCCTTGCGGAATAGCTTCGGTGGTCTTCCACCATTGCCATGTTTCGCCCCACATCTCTAGCTCAATCCAGAGCAAAATGCAGGCCAGGACGATGGCACAGAACGAGATAAACAGCATCACCGTGTAGACGCTGATTTTCTGCTTCTGCTTGGGAGCTTCGACAGCGGCTGGATTATATGAGCTTGGTTGCGACACGATCGCCCCTCTTGATAATGCCTTTGCGGAACTCTGGAATGATTCTGCAGACAGCCCGATCCGGTTCCAGTTGCGTAACTTCGACGCGGCCCAAATAGGCGTTGTTGCGGAAGACCTCCAACGTATGACCAGTGCGAAGGCCATCGTCCGAGCCGATCGAAATCTCAATCAGTGTCGTCTCGCCAACCATCGTCACAATGCCATCGACGCGCGGCGGAATGTGGATCACCGATGTGTATTCCGTCAATTCGTTAGCATCCATTACCAGCTTCCTCCGGCTGAGTTGATCGCGGAGTTGAACTTCTTGTTCACGGAACGTTGAAACCGAGCCTTGCAGTCCAAAAATTGAATTGGTTAACGCAATAACATTTTCCCATTTTTCGTCGCGATCGTTCTGAGCCAAGCGGATCTCGTCACGCAGGCCAGCGACTTCCTTGCCGAGACTGGCAAGCGTCGTGGTGTTTTCACTAAGTGTCGCGGTGATCAGATCGTTCTCAGCCTGCTTCTTGGTCAGCTGGTCGTAGTTGGATGCCAGCTGCTGAGCCAAAGCTTCTTGACGGGATTGCAAGGCGGCCAGCGCGAACCGGCGAGCTGCTTGCTCGATCGCCAAGCGATCGTCGGCCCGCGAGGCTTCTATACGCAGGCGTGCGTTCGTATCTTGAAGTACTTCGATTCTTGCCTTGTGTGCAATGGCTTGATCGCGCCAGTTGCGATGCGTTGCAAAGACGGTAACCGCGATCATCATGAACGCAATGCTCATGATCAGAATCAAGACGGTGAAGATCTTTCCGACAAGGGTCATGGCAACAATTCCTTTGGGAAATCAACGGCCTGAGCAATCGGGATGAGATGTCGAGCTACTAGAATTTCGCTCCGCATGGCCCGCTGCGAGGATACCATCGCAGCCAACTGGTTACCTCGACTAGACATAACGAGCGTCGACTATTGGACAAGTATAATTGCCAGAAAGCCACAATGTCAACGAAATCGCCTTAAATTAGGGAAGAGAAGGCAGATAGGTCGCTTATTGTCGTCGGCGAATTCGTTGCCTCTGGCATGATTCATTCGAGCGACAATCATCGAGTTATTCCCTGGCCTGCCGCAGGATTGTTGTCTTTGAAAGGCTCGGCGGGAGTCTCGCCCTGGGCGAAACTCAAATCGGGAAGTTGTTGATCACTTTCTTGGCCCGCCTCCACCGATCCCGGTAACCGGAAATCGCAAGAATCAGACAAATCAGCAAGCAGAATCCGGCAAACAGGTCACCCCACCGCTCATACAAACTGGCTCGTCGGCGGATCGCAACATCCGTCACGACCACTCCCTCTTTCCGTCGCGGAAGCGTGTCGTGAAGCATCCCATTGCTGTCGATCGACGCGGTGAGACCGGTATTGGCCGCAACGAGAAACGGGCGGCGAAGCTCGATGGCTCGAAAGATGGCACAGTTCAGTTGCAGGTCGAGAATCGCAGAGCCCCAAAACCAGCCGTCATTCGTGAGATTCACCAGAACCTCCGGACGGCCGCCGCGCAGGGTCAATTCTCGGACTTGGTGACGGATCAGGTGCGGCACGGTGTCTTCAAAACAGATGCTCGGCGAGACGTTGACACCATGAACGTCAAACGACGCTGGATGCGTTCCCGCAGTCAACCCGCGACCAATTATTGGAATGACATCATACAACCACGGGAAACGATCACCGAATGGAAGGTATTCACCAATTAACACACGATGCATCTTGTCGTAGCGACCACCGACATCTCCACTTGGATCGATCAGTAATCCGGCGTTATAGGTTTGTTGGGCGTTGCCACTTAGCTCCAGCGCGTCGCATCCAACGAGCAAGTACGTTCGATGTTTGCTTGGCACGTCGTCAGACCTTGGGCGATTAACCGCGCTGGCGACTCCTTGAGTCTTCTGGTCGAAGAGACGGATCGCTTGCGCGACATTCAATTCGAATTGCCCGGGATCGAAGCCGGAACCGGGCGGCGGAAAAATACGTCCTTTGACAACCAACTGTGGAACGCCGCCCGAGAAGACTCCCTCAGGCCAGACAATTAAATCGATGTCGTCATGCTTCGCGCAAACGTCAAGCGTTAGTCGCCAGTATTGATTGAACGTATCGATGGCTCGTCGGCGGGCGGCCTCGCGGTCGCTATCCAGGATCGTGTCTTCCGTGCCTTGGATCAGTGCGACTTTGAGGCGGCCTTCGACCGGGATCTGCCGGAGGGCCGCCATTCGGTTCAGACCGTAAACGAACACACAGGCCAGGACGCCACCAGCGATTAGCAATGGTGCAGCCCGACGGTGAAGATCTGCCTGCCGAATCGAACTCGCAACGCACGAGCCAACGAAGACAACGAGGAAACTGACGCCATACGCTCCGAAGAGGTCGGCGATCTGGATCAGCGACGTGGCTTTGACCTGGGTGTGCCCCAACAGCGCCATGGAAAAGCCGGTGATCAAATGGCCGCGGACCAACTCCAAGCCGGTCCAAACCGCCGGCGCGGCGATGGCAACGGACAGCTTCCAGCGATGGACCGCGACACGAGCCAACCCGACAAACAAGACTTGATACACAGCTAAGTACGAGCCCATCAGCACCAACCCGAAGTAGTTTGCCCAATACGCTCGACCGACCCCCTCCAGCAAGATGCCCCACATCAGCGCTGAGGCAGCCCAGATCACCCAATAGGGACGTCGCCCCGGCAGCTCTTCCTCTTGGATCAGCCTTGCCCAAGCCAGCGCCGCGAGCCACGCCAGTGGGAACATGCCAAGCGGAGGAAATGCAGCCCACGTGAGAGCGTTTGCCGCAACTGCCAGAAGCAGGGTCTTTGAGAACCTCGCAGGCTCGAGTTGGTCAGCCGGTGGCGTTCGTTTGGTCCGCGTCATGCGGCACAGGATAGAGCAGCCGCCGTGATCGAACCAGATCGACTAACCGCGAGCGGCTACTTCCCGTCACCCGCATTCGCACCGACGTTGCGAAGGATCAGCAAAATGTGCCCTGGCTGCATCTCGTCAAGATTCGGCAGATCAGGTTCATCGGCAGCACTGTTGGAGTCTCCATTTCCTTCATCGCTAGCCTGATTGAGTTGCGACATCACTCCCAGCGCATCGGCAGCACTTATCGCTCCATCGGCGTTCACGTCAAGCGACGCCGAATCGCGGTCGCGACCAGATAACGCCGAGTCGGCACGGATGGTTGGCATCCGGAACATTGCGGCACCGGGAACGGAACCGCTCGTCAATTCGATGTGAAACGAAAGTCGAAACGCCCGCCCAACGTCGGAAGGATCGATGCTCGAACTCTGAGCAAACTGTTCGCGGGCCGATTTGTGCAGACGATGCATCACGCCGAGCTTGTTCGGCTCGATCACTATGTCGTAATGAAGCTGCGACACCTCTTCACCGGTACTGTTCAACTGCTCCAAGCCAATACCAAACTGATCAAGAGCCTTCAACGTACCAACCACATAGATCATCTCGACTTTGTCTTTGTCGGTACTCTTGGGCGTCGCCGGGTCGGTCTTGTAAGGAGTCGATTCCGTCGCACCTTGGACTTGCTGCGACTCGCGAATCGCCTTCAGATCCTTTTCAAGCTTGTCACCCAACCGTAAGGCCGGATCGATGCCGATTCCGAGCTTCTCTAGCAACTTATCGACAGCGTCGTTCTTCTGACCGGCAGGAGTCACAGTGACGTCGTAGACCATGGCATACTGTGGAACTTGCTGCATAAAAATCGGCAATTCTACAGGTGACGGATCGATTCCAGGCGAGTCCGGAATGTACGGTCTCGATGTTGGCGGTCGAAGCATGACCGTCAACACGACCACCGCCGCGAGCGAGGCCGCCGCAATGAAGACGCGCCGCCAGGGGCGACCTTTTGACGCACGACTGGCTCGGGCAACCAGTTCTTTTGCGGGAGGGATGGCAAGCTCGTCGATTTGGCCGACGACTCTGGTGTGAAAATCGGCGGGCAAATTAAAGCTCGGAAGCGCCTGCATCGATGCGCGCAGCTCTTGCAACTCAGCGAGGAGTTGCCGGTACTCAGCCGATTCAACGAGCAGGCGTTCGACGAGTTCCAGCTCGTCACCTTCCAGCTCACCATCGACGTAAGCACTTATCCGTTCTTCAGTTACATGATCCCGCATGACTTAAATCCGGCACATCACGGCCAGTATGACGGAGTGCGTACCGTCTCTCTAGGTTTGTCAACGCTTTGATGCGCCGTCGAATAAATAAGTTCCATAACAGTTGAAAACATCGGCGATTGACTACCAGACCCAGGAGGGCCAAGCCTCATCTTTTCTGAACAGACTGGCAATGTCAAACGATTTGCGCTACCAGCCGTTAGCGGGGATTATTCATCAGCCGCTTGGCGATAGCCTGCGGTTCTCGTGAACTTCGAGAGAACC
The DNA here is from genome assembly GCA_027622275.1 of Planctomycetota bacterium. GTDB lineage: Bacteria > Planctomycetota > Planctomycetia > Pirellulales > Pirellulaceae. Next base: position 10,456 of record JAQBZB010000102.1, read on the forward strand.
GCACGCTATCGCGTGGCGGCTGATTTGCGCGGTGTGTTGGGCAAGATAGCCGTAACTCTTCATACAAACGTATGTTTTGAAGAATGCTGACCGGTTCATGAATAATCCGGGTTAGCGGGGATGTAGGCTGTGAGTGGAGTTTCCCATGGCCCCGCTCGGGTCTCGCCCTGCCCAATCGAATACGATCCGGCACCAGTCCAGTCCGGGAAAAGTGACAGAACCTCGTTCTAGGTCGAACCCAGAACGAGGTTCCAACAGCAAAAAAAGGTCAGATTCGTCTACAGCAACCAGTTCTCATCTTCGGCGAACGGATCGTTGAAGCCGAACCACGGCATCTCGAATACACCACCCTCGTCACAGCTTCGTGGCCGAGCGGATGCGACATTCTGCCTCACCGTGTCCACGTTTGTGATCGAGCGATCCTTACCACTCGGGTCATCGCTCGCCGTGTCGACCGTCTTGCACGGAGACACCGCTGGAGTGCCGCTTGTCTCACCTGGCGCAGCCGTAGCCGCGACCGATGGCGAGTTGAGCCGGTTGATGACCAGCAAAGCATCGAGCGGCGTGACCGCATCGTCTCCATTCACGTCGAAGCGTTGCGCCGCGTTGGCAGATGCGGGCGAATCAGCCAGACGTTGACCGCCAGGTGCATTCAGATAGTTGATGATTTGAAGCACATCCAGCGGCGAGTAGCGTCCATCGTCGTTCACATCGAAGGGGTCACGGACGTTCTCGGTTAGCCAGTCGTTGTCGAGCCCAAACTCACCAGCGCTGCGAGTGGCTCGCGTCGTAATATTCAGACGATACGCGCCTGTCGTGTCGCCCCAGCTTGCCAGTTCGACGGTATACGCTTCGCCGGCGCTTACTTCGAGAACCACGCGGCTGTCTGTCCGGCCGCGATAGTCGTCATTGAAAGCCACTTCGTTACCGCTGGCATCATAGACGGTGAGCATCGTATCGAGGTCACCGGAGCGTGCTTGGGCTCGGATCGTCATGCGACCCGTTACGGTTGCCGTGAAGCCGTAGAGTTTCGTCTGGTTCCCGCTGTTGATCTCACCGTCGGCGCGGCCGCGACCGTTGGCATTCAACGAAAGTGTCTCGGCATCTGGCAGCGGATTCGGGTCGTCGCGAACGGCGACATGCACGTTCAGTTCGTACTGGCCGGCTTCACGATCAGCATACGAGCCAACCGAAACGTAGTAGACACCGGGATCGACGTCGAGCGTCGTTTGGCTGTTCAATGTCCCGCCGAAATCGTCGTTCTGGGCAACAAGATTGCCACGGCTGTCGAACACACGCAGATACGTATCGAGGCCCGTCGTGCCGGTGGCGCTGAACGTCGCCATGCCAGCGCCGCTCGCGACGACCTGGAACACGTCGCGATCGCCGATTTCTTCCAAGGAACCTGTCGCAAATCCAGCTCCATCGCCATTGACCGTGATCAGAGTCGCGCTGGCACCAGGCTGGTCCACATGATCATCAACACTCGGATCTGGGTCGGGATCGGGGTCGGGATCAGGATTTGGATCAGGATCGGGGTTTGGATTCGGATCAGGATCAGGTGTTTCACCCACGATCGAGTCGATCCACGAAGCGTAAGCATCGACGCGAGTATCGAACGAGTTATCACCGATGCCTGCGTTGGCGCTATCGCCGCCGGATGTCACGCCCGCGACGTAGAATGTGCCGCCCAACTCCAGGAATGCCGGCCCACCCGAGTCGCCAGGAGCCGTATTGCTCTCGCTGTTGTTGTCGAAACGCCAAGTGATCAGTGTGGAGGTAACGTTGTCGATCGGAGTCGTTCCAACTCGCTTGGTTCCAAAGTCACCGTTGTGTCCCGAGGTCCCCGTGCCTCCCGCGCCGAAGCCAACGAGCGTCAGCGTCTGACCCACGACTGGCGTGATGCGATTGATGGGGCTTGGCGTGATGTTCGCCACCGACGACGAAAGCGAGTAAATCGCGATGTCGTTGTTGAGTGTTCTGTCGTTGTATTGAGGATGAACAAGGACTTGGTTAGTCGAGTACGTTTGGCCGCCAACGATGAACCGCCCTTGTGTGTTACCGACACCGACGGCACAGTGGCCAGCGGTCAGGACATGCGACGGGCTGATTAGAGTTCCCGAACAAAAACTGCCGCTGGTATCGCCGACCAGGCCGACGGACGTAAACCCACTCGTTGGCGTCCCGTTCACAATCCGCGCCGTGACTTCCGGCGAGCTGAGTGTCGTGACCTCTTGAACTGGTCCAGCGACATCGCCGGTGCCGACGATCGCCGACAGGGCACTGGCTGTCATGACAACCCGATTTTCCAAGCCTTCGATCCCGGTTAGTCGGTTCCGAGTTTGACGGCTTCGACGACGATCTCGCTTCGCGACCAACTGTCGCAACTTCTTGCTGAGCATGGTATTATCACCTTTCGTAAACGATTCTAGAAAGTAGCTTCGGACGACTCGTGCAACGTTTGGCACACAGGAGTTACTCGCGAAAAATCGAGTTCTTGCACGAGCCGTAATTTTTTTCCCGACTGCCCGTTTTGCGTGCGTCATCAGCACTTAGGCGGCCGGCATAATGTTGGCATTACATCGAAGCGTCGTATGGCAAATCAAAGCTGGCCGTTGAACACCGAGTATGGATCCACCACGAGCCGCACACTGCTCATGCGTGTCCGCGAGCCGCAAGATCGACTGGCCTGGGAAGAGTTTGTCAATCGCTATGCACCGAAGATCTTCAACTGGTGCCGACGTTATCAGTTACAGGAATCGGATGCCGCGGATGTCACCCAGGAGGTTCTCGTCAAGCTCGTTCGAGCCATGCAAGACTTTCAATACGATCCGGCGCGAGGAAGCTTTCGAGGCTGGCTGAAGACGGTGACGGCGAACGCGGTTCGTGATCTTGTCGGCAGCTGGAAGAAGGTCGGTCGCGGGTCGGGCGACACGGCGGTTGGGCAAGTTCTGGCAACGATCGAGGACGAGCAGGCCATCGAGGCACTTAGTACGGAAATTGAGACTTGCCACCAACAGGAACTGCTCGCTGAAGCGGAACGGCTGGTCCAGCCTCGCGTGCAATCGCACACGTGGCAAGCGTACCAGCTGACCGCCGTCGAACAACGAACAGCGGCCGACGTTGCGCAGCGGCTGGACATGCCGATCTCGGAGGTCTATGTCGCAAAGTCTCGCGTGCTGAAAATGCTTCGGGACGCGGTACAGCAAATCAGTGACGAGTAACTCAACCGCAACCGCCCGCACAACATGACTCGCTGCCCATCCATCGACCAACTCAGCTTGTTGCTCGCGGAGCAGTTGGACGAACGTAGCCAACTTGAGCTGGCCCGGCATGTCGACAGGTGTGCTCGATGCCAGCAGATACTGGATGGGCTGACCGATCGCCCGGATCGGGAAACGCCGGAAGCGGCTGACGCGACGGACGATCCTGCTCTTGCTTCGCTGCTGGACCGTTTGCGAAACCAGCCACCCGATTTGAAGAGCGGCTTCACATCGCCAGCGCCAAGCGAACTTGATCCGAACGCACCATTATCCTTCGCCGACTTTCGCCTCGAAGATCGAATTGGCAAAGGAGGGATGGGGTCAGTCTATCGCGCCGTACAGATTAGCCTGAACAAGTTGGTTGCCGTCAAACTGCTGGACGACGCGGGAACAGTGGACCGGCAGCTTGTCGAGCGATTCCTCAAGGAAGCTTGCGCCGCGGCGAGCCTGCGTCATCCGAACATCGTTGACGTTCATGGCATCGGGCGGACTCCTGAGGGAGGCTATTTCCTTGTCATGGACTTGGTGGAGGGTGCCGATCTCCAGCAGTTAGCCCTGGCCGGAGAAACCCTCGAACTGGATCCCGCCGAGATCGTTGCCTACGTTGCCGACGCCATTCACCATGCCCATCAACACGGCATCATTCACCGTGACTTGAAACCGAGCAACGTCCTGTTGTCGAACAGCGGCGACATATTCGTCACCGACTTTGGCGTGGCAAAGTTGCTCGGCCCGGACGCGAGCACGCTGTCGGCGTACGGTCAACCCATTGGCACACCCAGCTATATGGCACCGGAGCAGGCTGATCCGCGACGTAGCCCCACGACGCCAGCCACCGACGTTTACGGTTTAGGTGGCATTCTTTACTTCTTACTCACGGGCCAACATCCCTACTTGCGAGGTGACGGGAACGAAGTCGCCGTCCTGGCCCAAGTCTTGTCGAATGACCCACCGATACGGCCTCGCGACGTTAATCCCGATGTCTCTTTGGCGCTCGAAGAGATCTGTCTGAAGTGTTTGCAGAAACGACCCGGCGATCGATTCAGCTCGGCGAAGGAACTCGCGAGGGCGCTTCGCTCGCTCGATACGACTCTTGCACCCAGGCAAACCTCGGCGCTGCGGATCGCTCTCTTGCACAAGCGGAATGCCGAGCCAGACGCATGCGCCCTGCAAACGCTTGAACGCGAGTTGTCGGCCGCGGGACACACGGTGTTTGTCGATCGTGAAGTTTCGATCGACATCCATTGGGCACACGAAATCGAACGACAGATTTATGAAGCCGACGCAGTGATTCCCTTGCTGTCCGAGGCCAGCGCCGCGAGCGAGATGCTGGCGTACGAGGTTCAGCTGGCGTGGCAGGCTGCGAACGAGCACGCTGGCAAGCCTCAGATCCTCCCCGTACGAATCAATTTCGACGGGGAATTGCCAAACGAACTCGGGCGTATCGTCGCCGTGCTTCCTCAGTATCGTTGGGCGAGCCCCGCTGACGACACGCGGCTTGTTAGCTCGCTGCGGCGAGGGCTCGCTTCGTCCGCCGCGGCACCGCCCGCCACCAGCCTCTCGCGAATGGAACCGCCGATGGGTGCCGTTCCTTTGGATTCGGAGTTTTATCTGGTTCGCGAAGCTGATGCCTTGTATCAAGCGGCCTTGTCACGGCACGATAGCATCGTCCTGGTCCGTGGCGCTCGGCAAATGGGCAAGACTTCGCTGATGGCGCGCGGCCTGAAACAAGCTCGTGACGCGGGCACGCACGTCGTACTGACTGACTTTCAGAAGCTGAACGCTTCGGATCTTGCTTCCGCGGAAAGCCTGTTTCTCGCGATTGGTGATTGGCTGGCCGAAAAACTTGATCTCGACGCGTCGCCGCATGACACTTGGAACGCGCGTCGAGGGGCCAGTGTTAACTTCGAGCGATTCCTCCGTCGTGAGGTACTCGCCAAGCTCGATGCGCCGCTCGTCTGGGGCCTCGACGAGATCGACCGCCTATTCACGTGTGACTTCAGCAGCGAAGTCTTCGGGCTGTTTCGCTCTTGGCACAATGAGCGTGCGCTCGATCCCGCGGGACCTTGGTCGCGTCTGACTTTGGCGATTGCCTACGCGACAGAAGCACATCTGTTCATCACTGACATCAATCAGTCGCCTTTTAACGTCGGAACTCGGATCAGCTTGAACGATCTTTCGTTCTCGCAGGTATCGGAATTGAACCGCCGCTATCGATCGCCACTTGCCAGCGATGACGAGATCGAACGATTTGTGGAGCTTGTCGGTGGCCAGCCGTATCTGGTCAATCGCGGCTTGTACGAAATGACTCAGCGGAACTGGAGCGTGACGGAGTTCGCCGCTCGTGCGGTCGGCGACGAAGGAGTTTTCGGCGATCATCTGCGACGGATCATCGTCTTACTTGCGCAAGACAATCCGCTGTGCGACGCCCTGCGCGGTTTCATCCAGGGAAGCGGATCGCTGGCGATGGAACAGTTCTATCGACTGCGGAGCGCGGGTGTGCTGGCCGGTGATTCCGCGGCGGACTGCAAGCCGCGGTGCGGGCTGTACAAGACCTACTTGGAAAGGAGCCTGTAGTGACTCCTGGTTTTTACGTCACGGGCGGCACGCTCGGGATCGACACACCTTCGTACGTTCCCCGCGACGCGGACGAGCAACTCTATCAAGCCCTGGCGGAAGGCGAGTTTTGCTACGTCCTCACGTCGCGGCAGATGGGCAAGTCATCATTGATGGTGCGCGCCGCTGCTCGATTGCGCGATGCCGATACGCGAGTTGCCGTCATCGATCTTACGGCCATCGGCGTGAACGTGACGGCAGAACAGTGGTACGAAGGGTTGCTGCTGCGATTGGGACGGCAGTTGGGCAGCGAAGAAGAACTGGAAGCATTTGCGGACGAGCATCGTCATTTGAATCCCCTGCAACGCTGGCTGTTGGCGATCGAGTCGATTGTACTCGGCCGCTCCCAGCATCGAGTCGTCGTCTTCATCGACGAGATCGATCTTGTTCGCAGCTTGCCATTTTCCGCCGACGAGTTCTTTGCGGCGTTGCGGCAATGCTACAACCGCCGCAGCGAAGACGAGCGTTGGCACCGCATCTCGTTCTGTCTGTTGGGAGTCGCAACGCCGTCCGATTTGATTTCCGATCATCACATCACGCCGTTTAACGTCGGCACTCGGATCGAGCTTCGCGATTTCCGTTCCGACGAAGCCACCGTGTTGACCGCGGGGCTTGGCAAGAAGCCGGAACACGCCGCACGCCTGCTCGCGCGCGTGCTCCATTGGACTGCCGGGCATCCGTATCTCACGCAGCGTTTGTGCAGCATCGTCGCAGGCGACGACACCGTCGACAGCGAACAAGAGGTCGATCGGATCTGTCGAGCGGCATTCCTGGCACCAGGTGCTCGCGATCAAGATGATAATCTGATCTTTGTCCGTGAGCGTATCCTGCGCAGCGAGACGGACGCCGCCGCCGTCTTGGATCTGTATCGCGAGGTTCGCCGCGGACAGGTGGTAAGTGACAACAATAGCTCCGTCGTCGAGACGCTGAAGCTGTCGGGAATTGTCCGCTCCCGAGCGGGCCAACTCCACGCGCGGAACCGAATCTATGAAGCTGCGTTCGACGTCGCGTGGATTCGCGCCAACATGCCGGATGCGGAGCTGCGTCGGCAGCGAGCTGCCTTTTATCACGGACTGATGCGAGCAGCATCGATCGCCGCTGTGATTGTGTTACTGCTCGGCGGCGCGTGCGCATTTGCCTTTTATCAATGGCTGAGCGTCGGCGAAGCACTTCGAATGGCACAAGTGAGCGAACTAATTGCGCATCGCGAGCACGAAAAGGCAACCGACGCCAATCAAGCGATGCGCGAGGCATTTGTTCGTGAGCAACAACAACGCGTGCTGGCTGAAGACCGAGAGCTCGAAGCAACTAGGTTGCGTCAGGAGGCTCAGCAAAGGGAACGCGAAGCAGAGCAACTTCGGGATCTCGCCGAGTCGCGTCGCAGGACCGCCGAGGAGAATTACAAAGTAGCTGTCGAGAACTATCGCAAGATGCAACTTGCCTACCAACAACTAACGGCCGAGCGGCGTTCGGTCGAGGAACGGGGCAAGTTGTTCTTGGCATTTCCGCAATGGTTGCAGGCCTACTCGGCGGAAGCCGTGGCAGCTTACGCCCAATCACAAATCGAAGCCGGCCAGCCGACGGATGCGCTCAAGACGTATGCGGAGTTCTGCGATCTCGCGTTGTCGGACGACGAAGGATTCTGGACGCGCGAACTCGTTCGCATCGATCCCCAGCAGCTCCAGCAGCTTGATCTCGACGTCGGCGTCTTGGCAACGCGGATCCAAGTGAAGCCGATCGATATCGTCAATAAGGTACTCGAGCCGGGCATTGCGTTAGGTGAACAAGAGCAGAAGCAACGAGCGAGTCGTGAGAGCGAGTCGCTGTTGGCGAGCTTGTACGATTCCCAGGCCCGGCTCTTATTCCAGCAGCCAGACCTCGACACCGAGAACGAAGATCGACTTGGCCGCGTCGTACAGATTTACGACCGCGCGATTGAGTTGGACAACTCGCGGCCGCACTTCTTTGTAGGGCGAGCTGTGGCGAGGTTCATGCAGGACGGGAATCAACTCGATCTCGTACAGGCCGATTTGAAGTCCGCGATGACTCAGTACCCCACACGCGTCGAGCCACCTACCGACAACGCCGGCATCACTGACGCACACCGCGATCTCGCCTTGATTCAGAACGGTTTGGGCAACATCGCCGAACTTCAAGCCGATGCGAGCCCGTCTTCCGCCGCTGCGTTACTGGACGAGGCCCTGTCACACCATCAAGCCGCGGCCGCATTGAATCCGTCGGAGATTCGTTACGCGATAGCGCTCGCGAGGGTCCGTCGCAAAACGTCGATGCAGATGCCGCCGGCAAAGCAACAAGCGGTTTTGAAATCGGTCGTGAACGTGCTGGAGCAAGCCGGTCAGCTCGACGCCGAGAACGCGCGACTCCATAACGAACTCGGTGAAACGCACTTAGCGCTAAACAACCTGGAAGAAGCTCGCAGACAATTCGATCTGGCAGTTCGCTTTGGCGATCTCCTCGATTCGGCGGTGAACCGCTATCGGTATTACTGCAACCAAGCAAATGCCTACTGGCGAATTCCGACGACTGTCGAGAATCTCCGTCAGGCGTTGGGGGCTGCTGAGTTAGCGGTCAAGTTGCGCCCAGATGATGCCTCGGATGCTTTCTACTACCGAGGTTTAGCGCTGTGGAGTTTGGCGAATCTGACCGAGAATGTTAGCGAGCAAGCGCGGCAACTGGATCAAGCCGTTGCCGCCTTCGAGACAGCGCTCGCACAGGACGAAGAGCACGCCGGAGCGATATTGGGACGCTGTCAGCTATTGCTCGAGAGGCAAGATCGACCAATCGACGAAGAGCAGAATCAACAGCTGCTGGCAGATGCGACGCGAGCGTTAACACTGGCTGCGAGTCGGGCGGATCAAGCAAAGGCGCACTACGTGCGCGGCTTGGCCCTGGTCAGACGCTTTGTCGATACCCAGCAAGAGTTGCCCTTGGTCGATGCCTTAGAAGCGTTGCTCGCCGCAGGACAAGCGTCGGTCGAATATGTGCCTCTTGTCAGAGACTACTTCGATCATGCGATGAAGCGGACGTGGGCGGCTCAGGACCTCCAGTCACGGGCGAGCCGCCTGAGCGCTGCGTTCAACGATCTTGAGTCGCCAGATCGCTGACGCCGGCGAGTGCGACTGGGGCGGTCATCGATTCACCGTTGTTCACAAATCGATTTGTGTTGCCATGTAGAAGCTGAAGCCCGGTTCCAATACCTGAGGATTGTGGACGCTTAAGTGCTCGAGATAGTTCCGATTCCCGATGTTTTCGAATCCGATCGTCACATGGATCGCATCCGTCGCTTGATAATAGCCACGGAGGTCGAATTTCGCGAAGCCCGGTGTTGTGGCTTCGAGCAGCGATGTGGCGACGCGATTTTGGTTGTCGACGACCATTGCCGCGAACTCGACGCCATATCGATTGTCGACCGGATCGTACCAAAGAAGTCCTAACCGACTCTGCAAAGGATAGATGCTCGCGAGTGGTTCGTGGCGATCGAGATTGCGCCCGTCGACATAACTCATTCTTCCAAACGCCATCCACGAATCGGACAAATCGATCTCGCCGCTTGCTTCCGCGCCAGCCAACACCGAATCGTTGTTGACGAAATCTAGTAGCCGCAGATCCGGGTCGGGCGGAATCCCGGTTGCCGGCGCTAACGTGATGTGTTCATCGATATGGCTCCAGTATCCATTCAACTGGAAGCGAAACGCGTCGAAGGTGCCGTGCAGCGCCAAATCGAACTGCGATGCCCGTTCAGGCTTGAGCGTTTCATCGCCGATCACGGCAGAGGTCGCGTTCTGGACCAACGTCAGAAACGGATCCAACGCGAATCGTTCGGTTAGGTTCGGGGGTCGTTGGCCGTGCCCAAAACCGGCTTTCAGCAACAGCGTATCGCTGAGCGGATGATCGGCGGTAACGAATGCGTGATAGAGCTGATCGTCCGCGGCAAAGTCGTCACCAAAATCAAAGATATGTTCCACGCCCGTCGGATCAAACGAGGAGTAAACGGCGGCTTGCTCGGTGCGGACCCAATCCAGACGTCCGCCGAACTTGAGCGACGAATCAGCGAGTACGGGAACGAACAACTCCGTGAATAGGCCGACGTCCGCCGTTTGAGCACGTGGAATCGGGAACGAATCGAAGATCCCGATATCATCAAAATCATCGAACTCGTTCAACTCGCCTGCCGTGAAATGAAAGTCGACGCCGGCCGTGAGCTGTCCGGATTCGGTGTTTCCGATCGAAGGAGCGACTCGAAAACCAGAACTGGTAACGTCGGCGTCAGTTACTCCAACGAACGAGTCGATCGGAACGAAGACCGGATTGGGCTGATAGAAGCTCTGCTTGCTCGCATTCAGGTTATCGCCCTCGAAGAAAGTCCGATTGTACCAGGCCTCGGCAAGCCACTTCGTTTCCGAGGCGTCGTCGTGGTGTTCGTAGCGGAGAAAGAAAGCGTCCGTCTGCCGGAGCAGGGCATCAAACGCCAAGCCGGCGAATTCGGTGTCTGACATATTCTGTAAGAGATACTCGAACTGGATCGTCGACTCTGGCGTCAGGTCGAAGTTAACGGCCACATTCACATCCAGCACGTTGTAACTGGCGGGAATCTGCGTGCTATCGCCGGACAAGTAATCGCTGCCGGTCTTTTGTCCATAACTAACACGCGTGCCATAGTCCGCTCCGCTCCCGGTAACCGTTTCGCGACCATAGAACTGACCACCATTGCTTCGATACAGCAGGCTCGTGCGCGCATCCCACTCGAACACATCGCTCCGTGGCAGAGGCGCGGCCACGAGATCAATGAAAGCAAGCCCCGGACCGTACTTCACTCCATACGGCCCAGGAATGATAACCAGATTCTCAATGATCCCTGGATCGATGCTGGTCAAGATGCTGTCCAAGTCGTAGCGCACGGGAACGAACTGCGCCCCTTGATATTGTGCGAAGATGGACTGCTGTTGAAGGCCACGGATATTCGGCTGCATCGCCACCTGGGATCGACGGACTCGCGAGCTGCTCGTGGCCTGTCGGGCATTCTGAGTCAGCATCAGCGTCTCAATTTGTGGAGCTTGTTCGGCGACGATGATTTCGGTCGCATTCGGAGCGGCGATGTCGCTTAAGCGAAGAAACAACGAGCTGCTCGGCGCTGGCGGCTGCGGAGCAAACTCAGCAGGTGGCTCGATGGTGCCGAACCGCTCCAAAGGTGCTAGCTGACTGTCTTCATCGATCTGCAAGCGAGTCGGCGTAGCCCGTATCCAATCCTGCGCAACAGACTCCGCATTCAATCCGGCGATGACGACCAGATGAATTGCTAGCACGCAAAGGAGATTCTTCTTGAAGTGCCAAGACACCGCATCGGCTCGAAGAAGGGACTCATATCTTCCGACGCATCACAGGAGGAGATATCTGATACTTCGGCAAGCACTCGGCCCGAAGGTGAGTCTCATTCGTCGCTGGCGATCCATGTCGCCATGGTGACAGGCTAGTGCTTTGTCAAAGCTTGATTTTGGGATTAGCCGCTTGGCGATAGCCACCGGTTTTCTCGCGAGAACCGCACGCTATCGCGTAGCGGCTGATTTAGACAACCCGTGAGAGAGCTGAATGAAGTCGAAGACGAGGAAATCCGGCAGGACATCAAGGAGCAGATCGTCGCCAAGCTGCAGCGGAAAAAGAGAACACTCAACGGTTCACGCAGGGAAGAACTTGAAACGCTGACGGGACAATCGCCCGAGGCGTTTATCAAGCAGCTCAGGGAATCGACGCCACAGCAGGTCTCTGACTGGTTCAATTCCAACGCAAACGTCGTCGACTTTCTGGATCGGGTAGTCGATGGCGAGACGACGGTGGTCATTTCGGAGCATGACGACGAGCTGCGGCGCCTCGAGCGAGGCTACGGCGACGCGGCCAAGCCCGACGACTACCTGGAGTCGTTTCGCAAGTACATTCATGAGAACATGGACGCGGTCGAAGCCTTGCAGATCGTCTGCCAGCGACCGCGTGATCTGACGCGTCAGCAACTGAAGGAACTGAAGCTGCAGCTTGACCAGTGTCACTTCAGCGAGACGAACTTGCGAACAGCCGTCCGGGAAACCACGAACCAAGACATCGCGGCCACGATCATCGGCTATATTCGTCATGTCGCTCTGAACGATCCGTTGATCGCTTACGAGGATCGCGTGAAGCGGGCGATGACCAAGATCCTGGCGAGTCGTCCTTGGACGCAGCCGCAGCGAAAGTGGTTGGAGCGGATCGGAAAGCAGCTAGAGAAGGAAGTCATTGTCGACAAGGAAGCGTTAGATCGCGGTCAATTCAAAGACCACGGCGGCTTTCCCCGGCTCAATAAAGTGTTCGACGGAAAGCTCGCCGAGATCCTGAAGGAAATCAGCGACGCGGTGTGGCAGGTAGCGGCGTGAGAGTAAACGGAATGCAGTTCGTAACATTCATCCCCAACGGCAACACCACTTATAGTGAGCGGAATGGCGCTAGCCACCAGCCCTACCAGTTGTCGTTCCAATGCACGTCAACTCCGAAGAACCGGCGGCTGGCGCCGTGCCGCTCACGTACCTCTATCACCGGATTAATGGCGCAATGACCTCCACCCAAGACATCGTCGCCAAGCTCTGGAGCCTCTGCCACGTCCTGCGTGACGACGGCATCACGTATCACGAGTACGTGACCGAGCTGACGTTCCTGTTGTTTCTCAAGATGATGAAGGAGACGGGACAGCAGAGCTTGCTGCCCAAGGGGAACCGCTGGGACGACCTGGAAAACGCGGACGGAATCGAGCAGCTGAACCTGTATCGAAGAATGCTGGTTGACTTAGGCACGGCCAGTTCGCCGCGTGTGCAAGCCATCTTCAACAACGCCAAAACGGCACTGCGTCAGCCCAAGAACCTCAAGAAGCTGGTGCAGGACATCGACGCCCTCGACTGGTACAGTGCTCGGCAGGAAGGGCTGGGAGATCTCTACGAGGGGCTCCTCGAACGCAACGCCGCCGAGAAGAAGAGCGGTGCGGGCCAATACTTCACGCCGCGTCCGTTGATCGAGTGCATGGTCCGATTGATCAAGCCGCAACCGGGCGAGCGAGTGCAAGACCCGGCGGCCGGCACGGGCGGCTTCGTGATCATCGCCGATCGCTATATCAAAGACCAGACGGACGACTTGTTCGAGTTGAAGGAGCACGAACAGATCTTCCAGAAACGTGAGGCGTTCTACGGCGTCGAGCTGGTGCCGGATGCCCACCGACTGCTGCTCATGAATGCCATGTTGCACGGGATCGAGAGCGATCTGCTGCTGCTTGACGACACGCTGTCACCCGCTGGTCAGTCACTGCCCAAGGCCAACGTGATTTTGACCAATCCGCCGTTCGGCACCAAGAAGGGCGGCGGCCGACCGACACGAGACGATTTTACTTATCTGACCAGCAACAAGCAGCTCAACTTCCTCCAGCACATTTATCGCGATCTGCTACCGGGTGGCCGAGCCGCCGTCGTGTTGCCGGACAATGTGCTGTTTGAAGAAGGCGTCGGCCAGCAGATTCGGGCCGACCTGATGAACAAGTGCAACCTGCACACGGTATTGCGTCTGCCGACCGGCATTTTCTACGCCCAGGGCGTCAAAACCAACGTCTTGTTCTTTACACGCGGGAAGACCGAGAAGGGAAACACCGAAGCGGTCTGGTACTACGACCTGCGAGCCAACATGCCCAGCTTCGGCAAGCGCACGCCGCTGACGCTGGAGCATTTTGCCGAGTTTATGAAGTGCTACGGCAAGAAGAGCGACGGCACCAGCAAACGCACCGATCAAGGCGAGGAACGCCGCTTCCGCTGCTTCGACCGCGAGTTCATTGCCCGGCGGGGCGACAACCTCGACATCAGCTGGCTGAAGGACGACGATGGAAAGGGCAATCTGGCGTTGGCCGAACCGGACGAAATCGCAGTGCTGATCCGCGCGCGGTTGTCGACGGCGATGGAAGAAATGGACGCGCTGGTCGGTATACTGGAAGGCGAAGACAACGAACAGGAGAACAACGGATGACCGACATCGAGATTCTCTTTACCGTCGACGAGGCACCCGAGGGTGGCTTCACAGCCCGCTGCGTCGGCCATTCCATTTTCACGGAAGCCGACACGCTGGAAGAACTGCGTCAGAACGTGCGTCAGGCGGTCGAGTGCCACTTTGACGACGTTGCCGCCCCGAAATTGATCCGTCTGCACATCGTACGTGACGAGGTGCTGACGGTATGAGGCTGCCGCGTGATGAATCAGGACAACAGCTTGCGAAGCGGCTGGAAGGGCTGGGATACGCGACCACTCGCCAAAAGGGTTCTCACATGCGTCTGACCACGACCCAGCAGGGAGAGCATCACGTCACGATTCCGGCGCACAATCCGCTGCGGCTCGGCACGCTGCGTTCGATACTCACAGACGTTGCCGCGCACTTCGGCATGACGCGGGATGAACTGGCCGACCAGCTTTACGGAGCCGGTTCATGACATGGCAGCACCTGTGCGCCGAGTCCAGTGAGATCGCGTTTTTGATCCGCGAGCGGTTGTCCACGGCGATGGAGGAGCTGGCGGAACGGTTCGCCTTGCTTAACGGCGAGGAGGTCGAGTTATGAGGCAACTTGTCGTCTTGCACTGCCCGCTTGGAACTCACAGCGTTCCCGGCGGATGGGAGCTGGTTTCTATTGAAGACTTCGTGGACGACATCCAGACGGGCTTTGCATCCGGGGAGCACAACAGTGATGGCATCGGTATTCCGCATCTTCGGCCAATGAACATCAGCCCGCGAGGTGAAATCGACCTAACCGACGGAAGATTTGTGAACGGTGACAGCTTGCACAGGCTTCGACATGGCGACGTCTTGTTCAACAACACGAACAGCCCCGCCTGGGTTGGAAAGACTGCCATGATCGAAATCGACGACGAACTCGCATTTTCAAACCACATGACGCGGCTTCGGATTACAACCGGTGTCGAACCAGCGTTCGTCGCTAAACAGCTACACTTCCTATGCTCGTCGGGCTACTTCCGGCACCAACGTAAAAAGCATGTCAATCAAGCAAGCAAGCATAAACCGCGCATTCCTGGGTGAGTCGACTCCCTTCCTCCTTCCGCCCGAAGCCGAGCAGCGTCGGATCGTGTCGAAGATCGAGTCGCTTCAGGAGCGGAGTTCGCGAGCGAGGCGTGCGCTTTCGGAAGTGGGTCCGCTGTTGGAGCAGTTTCGTCAATCGGTGCTGGCCGCCGCCTTCCGAGGAGACCTCACAGCCGACTGGCGGGAGGCTCATCCTGATGTCGAACCGGCGACCAAGCTGCTCGAACGCATCCGCAGCGAACGCCGACACCGCTGGGAACAGTCCGAACTGGCCAAATACGAAGCTAACGGCAAACAGCCGCCAAAAGGCTGGCAAGACAAGTGCAAGGTCGAGACCGAACTCGATTTGACGGGGCTTCCCCAATTGCCTGAAGGTTGGCAGTACGCGAGAGCCGATGAAATCGTCGAGCCCGGAACCATAATTACGTACGGGATAGTTTTGCCCGGTCCTCACATTGACGACGGCGTTCCCTACATCCGAGGACAGGACATTGAGAACGGTCGAATTCTCATCGACCAATTGCTCCGCACCACATCGGAGATCGATGCTAAGCACTCTCGATCATCTGTCGCGAGCGGCGACGTGCTTCTTTGCGTTATTCGACACTTGAAGGTTGCGCTGGTTCCCGATGGGATTGATGGCGTCAACCTAACGCAAGGAACCGTCCGAATGCGACCTTCGTCAATCATCGACGGTTCATTCCTCACGCAGTATCTCGGGGGGCCACTCGGCCAAGAGTGGATGAAGCGACGGCACTTTGGTCTCGCAATGCCGCGAATCAACGTTGCGGATGCTCGTGCCGTCCCTGTCCCGATCGCACCGCATGAAGAACAGACGGAAATCGTCAGGCAGATCGACGCAGCAATGTTATCCTGGGAGCGAATCACGACAGAAACACGGATGGCGGTCGCCGATCTCGCTCAACTCGACCAATCCATCCTCGCTAAAGCCTTCCGTGGCGAACTGGTCCCGCAAGATCCCAACGACGAGCCCGCCTCGGTGTTGCTGGAACGCATCCGCCGCGAACGAGAGACGAACGGTGCGAAGAAGACGAAGCCCAAACGGAAAGCCAAGAAGTGAGCACTACCACCGCATTTCGCTTAGGAATTGCGTAGCAATTATTCCCAGATCTTGTCCCGAAGGGACTCGGGCGGACAGCCCCAGGTTTCAACCTGGGGATCGATTACCCATACCCCCGATGAGTCCCGAAGGGACGATGGCGAAGTGATGTCAAACCCGTTTCCGTCGTCCCTTCGGGACTCAAAGACTCAATTTCACCGACGTTTCCCCAGACTGAAGTCTGGGGCTATTTGCCTAGTTCCCTTCGGGATCAGCGATCCGACTCTAAATAGCTGGCTAAAATCACTTGTGCCGCCAGCATGTCCCGTCGCCTTTGTCGCTGCTTCTTGGTGAGCTGTCCGGCGGCTAAATAGTCATCCGCGAGCGCTGACGAGAAACGTTCGTCGTAGAACTCGACCGGCAATCCGGTTGCCTCCGCCAACCACTTGCTAAACTCACGAGCTTCCCGCGACATTTGGCTTTCGTCGCCCGACATGTGAACCGGCAGTCCGACCACGAGTCCGACGATCTCCTCTTCTTTCACAAGTCGCCGGAAATATCCGGCGTCTTGGTCCTTTGATAGGCGAGTGTAGTTGTCGAGCGGGCTGGCAAGCGTTTGTCGGGCATCAGATACGGCGATGCCGATGCGAACCGTGCCAAAGTCGATGCCAGCAAGGCGACCTTCTCGCGGGAGTGAGGTACTCATTCGCGCTGCTGATCGTTTGCTGGATCGCGAGGAATCGGCTGCCGCTGATCCGCCGCGATGAGATAGCCGTGCCAAAAGAATCGCAACGTGTACTCGCGCACCTTCGGATCATCCATGATCAAGCTGTGCAGCACGGGCAGCATTGTGAAGTCACTGGCACCAGCCAGCCGCGTCTCTTCGACGCTGACGACGAAATCGTCATCGCCGGTTAGCAGTGGATTGTTACCTGACGATGCGCCTTTTCCGCCGGCAATGATGGCAAATTCGCCGGTGGGCACGGCGAGCCGTTTTTCCAGCGTCTCCCACTCCTTTCCCAACTCCAAACCGCTCTTCCCCCAAATCGTTTGAAAAATCTTATTGTCGGCAAACTTTCGTGCAAACTCAGCACCGTTGTTCGGCGGAGCGAGCATGACGATGCGATTGATCCTGGGGTCCGGGAGCTGGCCTTGATCGGGATTCGTCTGATCGCCGAGGTAGTGCCGGACGACGAGATTGCCGAGACTGTGAGCGACGAGATTGATCTCGGTTACTTCGGGACCGAGGCTTTCCATCACTCGAGCGAATGAACGCGCGTGCTGGCCAAGCTCGTTGCGTGTGCTGGCGTACGAAAAGTTCACGACGGTGTAGTCGCCGTGCTCGTGCAGGTAATCGCAGAGCCCCTGCATCGATTGGCGCGAACGGACGAGACCATGCAGCACGACGACGACTTTGCCACGCATCGGCGGCAACGCTAACTCCTGCTTCAGAGCGTCAAGCCGTTCACGACAATGCTCGAAGCTTCCCCAATCGCGACGATAATCCTTGTCATCCAACAGCCGGTAGTGCCCGGTCCAGGCATGGCGTTGAATTCGCCACTCGTGAAAGATCAGCTCGTCGGTCCAAAGCTGCTTGCCGCCAAACGTCGGTCCCTCGACGTTGGTCGACGGAGCGCGCGATTCGGTTGCATCCGGCTCATCGCCCGGTGCTGGAAACGGGAACACCATGATCGACATGCCGAGGGTGAATGCGATTCGACTCATGGTTCTTACCGACATTTGACACGCTCCTTAGAAGCTGTGGACAAGCTAATTCCGGGAGGGCGAGGCTCCCGCCGAGCCTTTCCCCG
>JAQBZB010000103.1 GCA_027622275.1 Planctomycetota bacterium
CAGGTTGGAATACCGATTATCTTGCCCGAGTCCTTGGACTACAAAAGACTTAGTGTGCGTTTGCCGTGCAACTCATCCGCCGAGCGGCTTCGCGGGCAGCTTGAACGGCGGGCAGCAACAACGCGACGAGAATCCCGATGATCGCAATCACGACCAATAGCTCGACAATCGTGAACGCCGAGCGTTGTGCTCTCCGACCTGAAGTCGACATCCGAAATCGCTTCATCTTGCTTGCCTCCTGTGTCTGTCCGACTAATGAAGATAGCGGATTGTGGCAGGATCGCAACTTAAATCGGGCGTGAGTGTCGCGGCGACGGCAATCTAGCGCCCGACAGCTTGGGTAGTGTCCTAACAGTGTGTTGCCAATACAAGCTCGACGCGCCAGCGAGTGTGTTCCATGCTGTAGAAAACCCACTCGCTGGCGCGTCGAGCTTGTATTCCATACGATTGAAGCGGCTTGGCAATACGCAATTAGGACACTACCACAGCTTGAAGTCGCTTTACAACGCGGTTGCGTCGGCTGACAATAAGGCTCCGCTTGATATTTTGCCTATCCTCGCTTCTGGGAGTTTCCTATGCATCGGACGCCTTACAGCGTTGTTGTTGTCGTCGGTTTGTTCTGTGCGCCCTTGACCGTTGCCGACGTCAGTTCCGGCCAAGAACCAGCGAAGTCGCTCGTTGCGACTGGCGTTGTCTATCTCGATGCAAACACGAACCTCAAGTTCGACGAAGGCGACCGACCGCTGTCGGATGTGCGAGTGTCGAACGGTCGAGACATCGTCCGAACCAATGCGGAGGGCCGGTACGAGTTGACCGTCGACAGCGATGACATCCTCTTTGTCGTAAAGCCGAAAGGCTACCGCACACCGCTGTCCGAAGACCAACTGCCGCGGTTCTATTACATCCACAAACCGGCAGGCTCGCCGGATCTGAAGTTCAAGGGAGTCGCACCGACCGGCGAGCTACCGGCGTCTGTCGACTTCCCGCTGTACGAACAAACGGAGCCGGAACAGTTTCGCGCGATCTTGTTCGGTGATCCGCAACCGCGAGACCAAAAGGAGGTCGACTATATTGCACACGATGTTGTCGAAGAGCTGATCGGGACGGATGCGTCGTTCGGCGTGACGCTGGGTGACATTGTCTTCGATGATCTCGATGTCTTCGTACCGCTCAACAAGACCGTCGCGCTGATCGGAATTCCTTGGTACAACGTGATCGGCAATCACGATATCAACCTCGACGCCCAAGGCGATCAGCAGAGCGACGAGACCTTCGAGAGGTTCTACGGTCCGGCGTATTACTCGTTTGATTACGGACAGGTCCACTTCGTGGTGCTGGACGATATCCAATGGTTTCATCCGACACCAGGCGGAAAGGGACAGTACCGCGGCGGGTTGGGCGAGGAACAGATGACCTTCGTCCGCAACGACCTGGCGATGCTCCCCGACGAGCAACTCGTCGTGCTCATGATGCACATTCCGCTGGTCGACGTTCACGATCGCGCGGAGTTGTACCGCTTGATCGAGAAGCGTCCGTTCTGCATTTCGATTTCGGGCCACACGCACCATCACGAACATCGCTTCATCAAGAAGGCAGACGGCTGGCTCGGCCCTGAGCCTCATCACCACATCATTAACGTGACTGTCAGCGGCAGTTGGTGGTCCGGCGCTCCGGACGAACGCGGGATTCCGCACACGGCGATGGCCGATGGGGCACCCAACGGCTATTCGATCATTTCGTTCGACGGCACGAACTACAAACTCGACTACAAAGCCGCCGGACGATCGGCCGACTATCAGATGCAGATCCACGCTCCGGAAGTCGTTGCGATCGACAAGCTGAGTGAAACCGTAGTCTACGTGAATGTCTTTAACGGCTCCGAACGATCGAAAGTCGAGATGCGAGTCGGCCAAGACGGCACCTGGACCGCGATGCAGCACACGCGCGAGATCGATCCGCTGTTGCAACGAGTTTTCGACGCCGAAGAGAAGGTGATCGGCGAACCGGCCAATTGGCGGAAGATGTCCAAGCCTAAAGCTTCGACGCATTTGTGGAAAGCGGCGATTCCAACTGACGCGACCGTTGGCACGCACTCGATCGAGGTCCGCGAAACCGACATGAATGGGCGAACGCTGATCGCTCGGCGAGTCCTTCGTATCGCGTCTGACGGCGGGCAAGCAGCAGCTGAATAAGATTCCTGTCCTACACCGTTTTGGTGCAATGGTAGGATGAACTGTCAGTAAGTTCTCTCATATTCGACGTGACATTGGCCGCACCAACATGCATCCGCGACTTTGATTCCGGTTTGCGATCCACTTGTCCATAAGTTTTCTTTGACCTTTCGCCCGTAGCCCGTCGAAAACTCTTTTGTCTGATGGTGGGCCGCACAAACAGCTCTGCCACAAAACTGACACACGGCACGGGCATCATCTTCGCATTGGAAACATTTCATCGGTCGCTGGCCTGTTTGCACTATGGAGAGCCATGCCGGACGCCGTCCCTGACGAAGCGGAAAACGTCAAGCAAGCAAAGACCATTGTGACACACCAGCGGTTGGAAGTGAATGACAGGTTGCAAGATAGGAGGTTGTATCGTGCGTCGAGGCGGGGCGGAATCAATCGTGCGCTGGAGCGCTGCGTAATCCTCGGGCGCTTCGCATCGTGTTCGTTGAGCTCGCGTTCCGGCCGGGCGTTACTTCACTTCTTTGTGCCTTCGCGAACGGCTCGTGTCGCCTGCAAGAAGAGAGCCAGGATGCCGATCGCGGCGAGAACGGTCTTTGCTTTTTCGAGAGGACTGGCACCGACCAGCTTATCGAAGTTCATCGTCGCGTCGGAACCGTGGGGCTGATCCGCGGAGATCGTCGCCGGTCCGAGAGGCGAGCCGATGGCATAGTTGGGCGTTGGCTCGATAATGGTGCGTTTCGGTGGCGTGGGGACTTGTGGGATGGCGACTAATCCGTTGGCTGGCCAGTGCGTGTTCGGCTGGCGGGCAGGAACGGAGACGAAGACGTCGGCGTCTTGCGGCTGCTCCGCTGGCCACGCGGATTCGAGGAACCAACGCACGCGACCGCAGAAGCTTCCGGAAGTGGTGCCGCCTCCCGCACCAAACAACACGCCGGCCAACTCGCCGCGTTCGTTCAAGATCGGGCCGCCGGAATCGCCTTGGCGCGCTTCGGCCGAGAGTTCGATCATCTCATACGGCATGTGAGCGCCCGGCGCAACATATTGCGTGCAGCGGCCTGTGACTGCGCGGTAGTCTCCCGATCCATAGCCCGCGATTGTCAACGCGTCGCCCGGTCGCGGGGCGGTTGTCGAGATCGCGATTGGCGTTGTGTCGGGCCGCCAGATCAAGAGCGCGGCGAGATCCCAATCTTGGTCGACCTTCAAAACGGTTGCCGCCGAGCGGAAGCCGTCGGGGAACGTCGCGACGATGGGGCCTCTGGCATCGCGGATCACATGCCAGTTCGTGACGACTAAGCCTTGCGAACCGCGAACGTCGACAAGTGTCCCGGAACCTTGGGCGAGCGAGTTTCCCTCGACAGCCGTGATCCGCACGACAGCCGGGTTGGGTGTCCGGTCGCCCATGGCGAACGGCATCCAACCCGGTTGCCGAACCGTGCCCACGTCTTGATCGGCCCAAGTGCGCGGGCGAGCTATAGCGGATGAGTCGTAAGTCGCCAACGATAACACGGCTGCAATCGCAAATGTCGCCAACGGTCGGCGGACGCTGTTCGACGACATGGGGCCTGGGCGAATCGTCATGGGAAATCGCGCGACACTACTTTTGCGCCCCGCGCCTCATGGATTCATTGCGGCGGATCATGTCGAGCAGCTTCTCGCGAAGTTCGATTTTCTTGGATTCGCCGGCGGTTGTATTGACGGAAGTGACCGATCGTGGCGGGCAAGTTATTTGCGTCATCTGTCGTGTTTAGGCGGCGATGGGCCGGCCACCTTTCAGGTCTTCGGAACGGGGCGGGAAGTCCGCGCCATTGTTGTAACGATCTTTCAACTCTTGCAACGTGCTGCGAAGAGCCGATTCGGCGAGTTTCGTGAGCGTCAGACGGACCGGATTGCCAGCCAGATGCACGACGGCGTTACGTGCTTCGTCGAGCAAGTCCTCGGGCAAGTAAAGCGTTGCCCGCACCTTCGGCGGGCTGGCATGAATTCGCATCGCGAGTCTCGGCTTCACGGCTGATCACGGACGATCGAGGCGGAACGACAACGATCCAACCTCCTAAACAAGAGATCGGCCATTCCCGCACCTATCATCAAACGTCTGACGTTTCCCCCTACGCCTTCCCGAATGCGTTCAAGCGGCACTTGGCTCAGGCCTTACATAATCCCCACGGTTTGACAGGGGTCCGCCTCAAACTTCCGAAGTCTCAGAAGACTTCGGAAGTCGTTGGATCGGCACGCTCGGAAAGCACCACCTTGACCACGTGCTGAAGCCGACCGAGAATCCAACGAACTGTTTCCTCGCACTATTTGAAGTCCACATGAGTACATCACCCACCAAGGCTGGCGAAGCTTCCGCGAATGTCCCGGACGCGGCTGGCCGCTTCGGCGACTTTGGTGGCCGTTATGTTCCAGAAACGCTGACGCGGGCTCTCGACGAGCTAACCGTCGAATACGAGAAGGCGAAGCACGACCCAGCGTTTCAGGCCGAACTCGACGAGTTGCTGCACAATTACGTCGGTCGTCCCTCGCCGCTGTATCACGCGCGGCGATTGAGCGAGGAGTGCGGCGGGGCGCAGATCTGGTTGAAGCGAGAAGATTTGAATCACACAGGCGCGCACAAGATCAATAACACATTGGGCCAAGCGCTGTTGACCTTGCGGATGGGCAAGAAGCGAGTGATCGCAGAGACGGGCGCTGGGCAACACGGGGTCGCGACGGCAACCGCTTGTGCGAGATTCGGTTTGCCATGCGTTGTCTACATGGGATCGGAGGACGTGCGGCGGCAGGCACCGAATGTCTTCAGCATGAAATTGCTCGGTGCGGAAGTCCGTCCGGTCGAGAGCGGATCGCGGACGCTCCGCGATGCGATCAATGAAGCGATGCGCGACTGGATGTCGAGTGTTGAAGATACGCACTACATCATCGGTTCGGTCGTGGGGCCACATCCATTCCCGATGATTGTGCGCGACTTTCAATCGGTAATTGGTCGCGAAACGCGCGAGCAGTCGCTTGAGCGCATTGGCCGTTTGCCTGACCTTGTCGTGGCCTGCGTCGGTGGTGGGAGCAACGCCGCGGGGATGTTCTATCCGTTCATCGAAGACCGAGAAGTCGAGTTGATCGGGATCGAAGCGGGCGGGCGAAGTTCCCAGCCCGGCGATCATGCGTCGCCGCTCAGCTTTGGCGAGCCGGGCATCTTGCACGGCAGTTACAGCTACGTCATGCAGGACGAAGACGGACAAACCTGCGATGTGCATTCGATTTCCGCGGGACTGGACTATCCTGGTGTTGGCCCGGAGCACAGCTACTGGAAAGCGACTGGCCGCGTGCAATACACGAACTGTCGCGATGACGAGGCGATGAAGGGTTTTGATGCCTTAGCGCGCTGCGAGGGAATCCTACCGGCTCTCGAAAGTTCTCATGCGATTTCGAAGGCGATGGAGTTGGCGGCTCAGCGATCCAAAGCCGAGATGGTCGTCGTTTGTCTGTCCGGACGCGGCGATAAGGATGCCAATGAGATTGCACGCTTGAAAGTGAAGGCGAGTTCGTAATTCATGTCCGACATCGATCGACTATTTACGCAACTTCGTGCCGAGAATCGCAAGGCGTTCATGCCGTTCATCACGGCTGGCGATCCTGACTTGGAATTCTCGGCGAGTGTAATTCGCGAACTCGCAGCTCGTGGTTGTAGCATGTGCGAGGTGGGCATCCCCTACAGCGACCCGATCGCCGACGGACCCGTGATTCAAGCTTCGTACACACGTGCTCTCGACAAAAAGATCAAGCTGGCGCAAATCCTCGAGATGCTCGCTGGTTTGAAAGATGTGTCGATGCCGCGCGTCACAATGGTCAGCTACGCCATCATCTATCGGCATGGTCTTGAACGCTACGTTGCTGGCACCAAGGCTGCCGGTGTCGCGGGTGCCATCGTGCCAGACTTGCTCGTGGAAGAAGCGGACGAGCTGGCGGAGATTTGTCGCCGGGAAGACTTCAGCCTGATTCAACTTGTCACACCGACGACTCCGCGAGACCGAGCCGTTCGAATTGCGGAAAGCTCCACGGGCTTCCTGTATTACGTTTCGGTGACCGGGATCACGGGCGAACGCACGAAGCTTCCGCCATCGCTGATCGAGAATGTCGGTTGGCTGCGTCAACAGACTGACCTGCCGATCTGCATCGGTTTTGGCGTGAGCCAGCCAGAGCACGTGAAGCTGCTGGCTCCCGTCTGCGACGGTTTGATCGTTGGTTCAGCGATCGTCCGTCGCATTGCCGAAGCCGCCGATCGCCCGCGCGCCGCAGTGCTTAAAGAGGTCGGCGAGTACGCCGCCAATTTGCTCGCCGCGTTGGAAGCGCGGCCGGACTGATCCGCCAAACACTCAGCTGGCTTGGCATTTGGCGGATGTTCGGTCTCCCGTGACGTTTTGTTAATCCGTGCGGGTATTAAGACTTAGGCCGCAGACAAACATTAAACTTGACTCGCGAAGAAAATCGGAAGTAAAGTTGAAGGTAGAGGTCATTCGACTTCTAAGAGTAGCGAATCGTCCGGCGTAGCACGGCGATTGTGGTGTCTCGTGATCCTTCAAATAGATTGCGTGCGCCGGCCGTGTCCTCGCCATGACCCGATTGGTCTTACGTGGAGGACGTCGTCAGTGAAGGCAACTCATTCATCGACACTGAATCGTTATTTCGCCGGAGTGGCGGAGTATGTCTTCCAGTCGCATCTGGGTGTGGCGGACCCGCCCCTGGTTGACTACGTCAGCGGGCTATTGATGCGTTTTGTGCGATCAGAGTCGATTCACAAAGTTCGCAGTCTGACGGGCCGTCCACTGACAGAAGTTGCGGAAATGCTCGTCGAAGCGAACGCGCGTGTTGGCACAGCACGGCGCTCCGTGCATCGGCACATCGGCGATTTCACCTTGTTTTGGGCGGGTGTTTATCCGGAAGCGCTGCGCGAAATGCAAAGTCCCACGAAGAAGGACCACTTCATCGACTACTGTTCACAAGGCAAGCGGGCATACTTCATTGCGAGCACGATCGAAGCCGAAGCCGAATCCGAGAATGAAGCTCCAGCCCCAATCCTGGAACGCCTCAGCCAACAGTTCGAGCTGTGCGCTTATGGACTTCGCGAGATCCGTCGCGAATGGGAGCGGCGCGATGATGAAGAGCTGCCGATGCTGTTAATCGATTGAACGACTGGTGGCTTGCCGCGCGACAAATTCTGAAAAAGCTCTTGCTCGACTCTGGTAGGTCTCGCTCGCCGAGCGTGACCTCGTCAGCGCAATGCGTTTCCGAAAAAGTTTTTACTCGACTTCCAAGGACGACGTTCTCGCCTCGAATAAGAGATGTCGGCACCGTTGGC
Organism: Planctomycetota bacterium; assembly: GCA_027622275.1. GTDB lineage: Bacteria > Planctomycetota > Planctomycetia > Pirellulales > Pirellulaceae. Next base: position 7,534 of record JAQBZB010000103.1, read on the forward strand.
ACGCCCGTGCCTATTCTGTCGCAACTCGTATTTGAGCCCCGATAACCAGGAGTCCTCCCCCATGTTCGGAAAGCCAGATTGGTTCAAGAAGAAGCGTTTGGGCTGGGGAATCACGCCGATTTGTTGGCAAGGTTGGAGTTACTCGGCAATCTGGGTGGGGGTGTTAGTCCTGCCGTTTCTGCTTCTGATCGGCGAGCATTTGGTGCTTGAGTCGCTTGTTTGGCTTGGTGCCGCGATGGGAGCCCTCGTCTGGGACGTGCGTCAGATTCTGACCGCAATGCGCCCGGCGGACGAAGACGTTCTCTATATCGGCGAAACGGAAACTGTTTCCGAACAGTTCGCGACACGCAATTTCGATTTCCGGCTGCGCGGGTAACGGCAAACTCCATGGGGCGCGTCTTGTCTGCCGAATGTGGACGAGATACCTCGGCTTTCCCGAGGACGCTCAGGACTTAAGTTGCTTGATGCGTCGAAGTTGTGTTCGGTGTGCGAGCGTATCACGGGCGAACGAGCCACGCAATTCCTTGATCCCAGACTGTCTGCTATACTTCAGTTATTCAGACACTTCTTTTCGCTGTTTCCAGCAGGGATCGATGTGATGTCTCAGCCAGAACACCTAGACGACCTGCTCCGCGATTGGTCTTACGAGCCGCAGACGCTCGGCGTTCGAATTGTTACGGGCAGCGACGGGCGTGGTGCTCTGCAAATGCGGATCGACATGGGAATATTGCAGCTTGAGATGGAGGGGCGTCCGGACGGTGCCCGTCCCAAAGGGTTTGCATCTTTCTACGACTATCTCACTTCCGAGTCGATTCGATTTGGCGACGAGTTTGTGATCGATGACGACCAGGCGAATGAAGTCGATCGCGAGTTTGTACAGTTCTATCATCGGCGCATTTGCTGGTTGCGGTTACAAGACTACGAGCGTGCCATTCGCGACGCGGATCACACGCTGGCCTTGATGGATTTCTGCAAGAAGCACTCGGACGATGATCATTGGACGCTCTCGCATGAGCAGTACCGCCCGTTCGTCCTCTTTCATCGCACGCAAGCCGCGGCTCTCGCGTCGTTGAACGAAGGTGGTCCCGAAGAATCCATTCAAGCGATCAACGGCGGCCTCGACAGCTTGCGCGAAGTGTTCGAGGAGTATGAAGCCGAAGACCATTTCGACGACGACGAACTCGTTGCCCGGCTGCTCGACCTGCGTGAAACGCTGCGTAAAGAATACGAAGTCGGCAAGACGCTCCACGAGCAACTCGCCGATGCCGTCGCCACCGAGCAATACGAACTGGCCGCCCGGCTTCGCGACGAGTTGGCCAAACGCGAAGTCTGATTCGCGATATCGCTTGCCGTTTTGGCCTGTAAGTGCGAGGATGGCGCGGCTCGATGAACAAAATGTCACTCGTTCTGCGACCACCAATGGACACCCGCCAGCATCTCGTTGAAGAGTGGAAAGCCAAGCTCGAGGCAAGTTCGCAACCGCCGGCCGAGAATGGGGAGCGGTTCGCCTGGGTCCGACAAATCTATGCGCGGATCTACCGGTTCCTGGTCTCGTGCTATGGCGAAGGGGAGTGGCGCGGGGCGGATGATGATCCGAGTCTGAACGGCGAATTGCGGTCAACTGCCAGCCGCATGCCGTTTGTGGAGTGTGTTCCCACGAGCAACGGTCTGCTCCCGAAGTCGCCGGAACGAATTCGAGCCGCTCTCGAATCGATTCATGGCAGCAATCCTGGAATCGCGACCCCAGGAACGATGGTGGGCGTTGAGGATGACACTTGGATTGTTGTTGCCGCCCGGAAGAGACCTAAATCCGCACGTGCTGTTCACCGAAGGCTTGTCGCGTGCGGGATCGAAGCTCGTCTGCTCGGCCGTACGACGGATATGGCCGTCCTCGTCCGGCACGAAGATTTTCAGAGAGCCCTTGCAGCCGTCCAGTGCCTCGGCCGACCTCGGCAAACCTGGTTTGGCTGGCGTGGTATTCGTGGTCGCTGAGTGCCGGCGGCTTTGAAAACAGTAGTGTCCCTTCGCCCGCTTGCTGTTGACGCCACGCGTGCTGATAATCGTGTGTTCACGTACCGCGAAGACGCTGCCCATGTCCAACACGATCCACGCTTTCGACTTCCTCGCCCAGCCGTCTGAGGCGGTGCCACCGGTCGTGGTGTTGTTCGGCAGCGAAAGCTTCCTCAAGCGATTGGCAACGCGTTCGCTGCGTCAGGCGGTTGTCGGCGATAACGATGCCCCATTTGCAACGCTTGAGGGAACTGCGACCCAATGGCGAGACGTGATCGATGAGTTGTCGACGATGTCGCTGTTCGGAGGTGATCGCCGGTTGGTGATCGTCGAAGCGGCGGATAAGTTCGTGACTAACGAGCGTGGGCGTTTGGAGACGTACGTCGAGAAGCCCCGTTCGTCGGGTGTGCTGATTCTGGACGTTGGTACGTGGGCCAGCAACACAAAACTCTACAAAGCGGTCGACAAGGTTGGGCTGCAAGTGGATTGCCGCGCGCCGGAAAAGTCGGTTGGCAAACGGAAGGTTCTCGACGAGGCTCGGCTCTGCAAATGGCTGATGGCTTGGAGCCAGAAGCAGCACGACGCGAAGCTCGAAGCGATCGCCGCCGAGCAACTGCTGGAAATAATTGGCCCGGAGTTCGGCCTGCTGGATCAAGAGCTGGCGAAGCTGGCATTGTTTGCCGGAGAAGGCGGCAAGATCGACGTGCAAATGGTCCGCGATGTCGTTGGCGGTTGGCGTACGCAAACGATCTGGGAGCTAATCGACGCCGCGGCGGACGGCGACGCTGGCGAGGCTCTGAAGCAGCTCGAGCGATTGTTGCAAGCCGGCGAGCATCCTGTCGCATTATTCGGCCAGATCTCTTGGTCGCTCCGGCGGTTTGCGGCGGCGACGCGGATCTATCAAGAGGCCGAACGGACCAAGCAACGCATGCCGTTGCGCGATGCCTTGATCCAGGCTGGCATTCCGCATTGGAATCGGAAGGGCTTGGAGCGTGCTGAATCGCAGCTCAAGCAACTCGGCCGTGGCCGAGCGGGCAGGATCTACCAATGGCTGTTGGAAACGGATCTCGCTTTGAAGGGAAGTCACTCGAATCCGCACCGAGCCCGTTTCGCACTCGAACAGCTATTTCTTCGCATGGCGAAGGGGGTCAGCGTTGCTAGCGTGCGGTAGCGGGAACGCCGATCTTGCAGTGAGACCGGCGTTCACTTACCATCCGCCGCTCTTCTCGCTCATCTCGATGTAATTGCTCATGTCTCAAACGCGATTGATATCCATCGGCGTTGCCACCGCAACCCTCATCGTTTCCGGCTGCGCAGGACCAGCGTGGTTCGCTCAGGGTGAGTTCTCTGCGCTCGGGAAGCGTCGGTCCATGACAGAGAGCGACAAAACGATCGCAGAGACGGTGCATACGAGTAATGCGGCCGCGACATCGTTGAGTGGCGATCCATCAGTGTCGCAGATGCTAGATGACCTGGAACGCATCAAGTACCGAAACCCATCGGACTTCGCCGTGATTCAAAGTGCGATCGAGGATACATCGAATTTCTTTCCTCCTCAGCACCAACAAACATTTAAGGACCAGATGCTCGGAGTTGCCCTCAAGCAGCAGGAACAGTCGGGCACTTCGGCTTTGCAGCCAAGGCAAGTGTCGATCGTTCCAATGCCTGGAACGCAATCGTCGTCACTCCCTTCTCCCGACGCTGCTCCAGCACCATTGAGATCGTCTGAAACCGCACCGCCAGACACCGTTGTCGCGGCGCACGTCAGCGACTCGCAATCGCCGCAACCTGCCGTCACCGCGCAGCCCATTGGCGTGGCTTCGGCAAACCTGGAGACAGTCAATGCAACGGACGTCGTTAAAGACGAACAAGTCGAACCCGGCCAGTGGAGCCGCGAGATCGAGCATGCCCTAGCTTCGCTAAGCGCAGAATTGGCTCGACCGAATCTGGATCGAGACGAAAGGGCTCGACTGGAGATTATGCGCCGTTTGCTATACGTCGCCACGAACCAGCGGGACGAAGCCGTGTCGCCGATCGACCAGCTTGACGAAGATGAACGAGAGTACTGGAAGCATCAGATGCACAGCTTACTTGTTTCGACCGACGCCGACGGAAAGCATCCGACAACCCGTCGAGCTGCGTTGGCGTTACGGCCCTTGCGCACGGCGGCGGATCATCTGGCAAATGTCAGCACGCTCGACGTGCGCCAGCTGACGTTCTGCAAAGAAGTGCTCAGTTACGGCGAGTACCGTGTGTTCGACTCGTACAGCTTCCGGGCCAAGGAAGAGGTCGTGCTGTACGTCGAGGTCGATAACTTCGCAGCCCACCCGCGGGGCGACAGCTTCGAGACGGAGCTGCACAGTTCGTATGAGATCGTCGACGACGCCGGGCGGCGTGTCGCAAACGTCGTGTTGCCAGTCGACAAGCAAGTCTCGAACAACCGCCGTCGCGACTACTTTATCGCCTACCTACTGACCATGCCAACTCAAATTGCACCCGGTTCGTATCGTTTGAACTTGACGGTAGAAGACGTCATCGGGAAGAAGTCGAATCACGCCGCCGTCGATTTCCGAATTCAATGAGCACTTACGACGTCATCGTCCTTGGCACCGGCGGCGTAGGCAGCGCAGCCGCATTTCACTTGGCTCGACGGGGAGCCAGCGTTCTCGGTCTTGATCGCTTTCCCGGGGGACATGCCAACGGCAGTTCGCACGGCGAGACTCGGATTATCCGCAAGGCGTATTTCGAGCATCCTGATTACGTTCCGTTGTTGAACCGAACGTACGAGTTGTGGGCCGAACTGGAACAACGATCGAGCGGTAAGCTGTATCACGAGGTAGGCTTGATTGAGGTTGGACCGCCTGACGGTGTTGTGGTTCCGGGCGTGCTTGCTAGTGCCCGTCAGCATCAACTGCGATTAGATGAATTGACTGATCGCGAAGTGGCAGAGCGGTTCCCGGGGTTCGTTGTTCCAGCAGGGAGCGTCGCGGTCTTCGAGCGGCGAGCGGGCTTCTTGTTGGTCGAGCGATGCGTGCTCGCACACCTGGCCGAGGCGACGAAGTGCGGTGCCGAACTGCGAACCGGTGAGACGATTCGCGATTGGCAGGCGAACGCGACGGGCGTGACGGTTCGAACCGACACGGACATGTACTCCGCACGGAAGTTGGTGATTGCGGCAGGTGCTTGGGCCGGAGACTTGCTCAACGAGCTTGGCATCAAGTTGCGTGTTCTCCGTAAGCATCTTCACTGGTACGCCTGCGATGATGCTCGCTATCGCGCTGACCACGGTTGTCCCGCGTTCTTCTACGAGACGCCCGCTGGATACCTTTACGGGTTTCCGCAGATTGACGAGTACGGGGTCAAGGTTGCTGATCACTCCGGCGGCACGTGGGTCGGTGATCCGCTGACAGACGACAAGTCGACAGAGCCGAGAGATGTCGAACGGGTCGAGCATTTCCTTCGCGAGTATCTGCCGGGCGTTTCCACAAAGTCGCAACGCCACGCGGTCTGTTATTACACGATGTCACCCGACGAACATTTCATTGTTGATCGCCATCCGGATCACGACAACGTCGCCTTTGCCGCTGGCTTATCGGGCCACGGATTCAAGTTCACGAGCGTGCTGGGTGAAGTGCTGGCGGATCTGGTGGCTGACGGGACGACGCGACATCCGATTGGCTTTCTTGGTTGTCAGCGCGCCAGCTTGAACGCGAATTGGCTATAATGTGACGATCACCATCTAACTCGGAGGCCGTCATGTCAACTGCTGAGAAGCGATTCATTTCGTCCGATGAATATCTCACGATCGAGCGGGCCTCGGAGTTTCGCCACGAGTATTACAACGGTGAAATGTTCGCGATGTCGGGAGCGACGCGGGCGCACAACGTCATCGCCGGGAACATTTTCCGACGGTTCCTCGATCAGTTTGAGAATCGCGACTGTGAAGCCTATATGGCGGACATGCGAGTCAAAGTCGACAGAAAAGGGCTGTATACCTATCCCGACGTCGTCACAGCTTGTGCCCCCGGGTTCGAAGACGATGAATTGGACACGCTGATCAATCCGCGTGTGATCGTCGAGGTTCTCTCCAAGTCGACCGAAGGCTACGACCGAGGCACGAAGTTCGAAATGTATCGACGACTACCGTCGCTGCAAGATTATGTCCTGGTCTCGCAGGACAAAATGCACGTCGAGCATTTTCAACGGCAACCGGACGGTCGCTGGATTCTCGAAGAGTTCGATTCGCCCGAGCGAACGCTGGCCTTTGAGACGAGCAACTGCATTCTGAATGTGGCCGATGTCTACACGAAGGTATCGTTCGACACCGAAAGCTAACCGATCCGCCGGCGAATCTCGGCGACGCAATCTTCCACTTTCACGCGCCATTGCTCCAGCGAATCGCGATCGCGGATCGTGACCGTCTTGTCTTGCATCGATTGGCCGTCGACGGTGATGCAGTAGGGTGTGCCAGCTTCGTCTTGGCGGCGATACCGACGGCCGACCGCGCCTTTCTCGTCATAGAAGACGTTGAAGTGCGGCTTGAGCGCGCGATAGATGTCTTTCGCCACTTCCGGCATGCCGTCCTTCTTGACGAGCGGGAATACCGCGGCCTTGATCGGAGCGATCCGGGGATGGAATTTCATCACGACACGAGTCTGCATCTTGCCGTTCTCGTCGGGCGCTTCGTCTTCCGTGTAGGCTTCGCAAAGGAACGCCAACGTCGCTCGGTCGGCACCGGCGGACGGTTCGATCACATGCGGTGTGAATCGCTCGTTGGTGAGGTCGTCGCGGTAAGACAGATCCTTGCCGCTGCCGCGCCACTTCGGCTTGCCATCGGGGCCGAGTTGCACTTCGAGCGGGCAACTCTTCTCGTCGAGTTTGCCTTCCATGTGGCTGCGCAAGTCGAAATCGCCGCGATGGGCAATCCCCTCCAATTCGCCGAACTCGCCGGGCGGTAGGAACGGGAAGGCGTACTCGATATCCGCCGTCCCGGTCGAATAGTGACTCAGTTCGTCGGGATCGTGTTCGCGCAGCTGCAACCGGTCGCCGGCGAGACCGAGGTCCTGATACCACTTCATGCGGCGGTCGCGCCAGTAGCGATACCAGTCCTGCGACGAATTTGGATGACAGAAGAACTCGATCTCCATCTGTTCAAACTCGCGCGAGCGGAACGTGAAGTTCCGCGGCGTGATCTCATTGCGAAAGCTTTTACCGACTTGCGCGATACCGAAGGGAATTCGCACACGCGTGCTATCGACGACGTTTTTGAAGTTGACAAAGATGCCTTGCGCCGTCTCGGGGCGAAGGAACGCAAAGTCCTTTTCCGGGTCCGCCAAGGCTCCGACCGTCGTTTTGAACATCAAGTTAAACTCGCGTGGAGGCGTTAGCGTGCCCAACTTCTCCGCATCCGGAGCGAGAATGTGTTCCCAGTTGTTCGCAGAAGTAATTGGCTGGAGTCCTGGAAGTGGAGTCGCCGAAGTGAAACTGTCAATGGCACCAGGCCCGGTTCGGATATCCAGTCCGCCATGTTGCCCCTCACCCCATCTGATTTCACCTGCGTTCTTACGCCGGACGCCAAAGAACTTTAACGCTCGCTCTTCAATATGTGCTAGTCCTTCCTCGCCATCTTTATCAGTACTAATGAATGCTCGATTCTCACGGTATTCCGCGAAACGACCTTTGAGGTGATCAAACCGATAAAGTTTCTTCGTCGCTTCGCAACTCGACATCATATCGCAGAACAGATCGTAATGCCCCGAGACTTTCCAGACTTGCGGGTGCATGATGATGGTGCAGTCGAGGCCCGTCATCTCGTAGGATTCCGGTGCGCCGACTGGCACCGAGAGGTCATCATGGCCGGTGACCATGTCGCGCCACCAGGCTTCCTTCACATTTCGCTTCAGCTCGACTCCCAGCGGGCCGTAATCCCAGAAGCCATTCAGTCCGCCGTAGATCTCGCTGGATTGAAAGAGAAAACCACGGCGTTTGCACAGCGAGACAAGTTTGTCCATCTCCATCGGTCATTCGTATCCTTCTGAGAATCGAGAGCTTTGTTGCTAGCGTACAGGATGGGTCGTTCGACCAATCTACTCGTTACCAACTGGTAGCGTCCATGCCGCTTACTGGTCTGCGTCCGAACTATCCGCCAATGGGCTTTCGGCTGGTAGATCCGTGCCGCTGGCGGATTCTAGCGTGAACTGAATCCGCGTGGCTCTGTCATCCTGCACGTCGAGGATCTCGGCGACGGCACCATTCAAGCGGATTTTGTCGCCGACCACGGGCATACGTTGGGCCAGAGCCATGAGTACTCCGGCGACCGTGTCCATGTCCTCGTCGCCAAGCTCCAGTTTCAAGGCCCGTTCAACTTCCTCGACCAAGGTGCTGCCGGCGACGATGAAACGCCCTGGTGCCTCTTCTGAAATACTTGGTTCCTCGGCGTCGAATTCATCTTCGACCGGCCCGACGATCTTCTCCAATACGTTCTCCAGCGTCACGATACCGATGGTCGTGCCGTACTCGTCAACGACGAAAGCCAGCAGTTGATGTGTGGCTTGAAAGTGCCGCAGAACCTTGCTGATCGGCATCGACTCGGGAACCTTGCGCGCCGGCCGGATGAACTGTCTCAAGTTAACGTCATCAGCCTCGGCTGCGAATCCAAGCAGATCCTTCAGGTGGATTACACCAAGCACCTTGTCGAGCGAACCGTCGCAGAGCGGATAGCGTGTGTGCTTGGTCCGTTTCGCCTGTTCGAGGCACTCCGCGAAGGTCGTGTTGACATCGAAAAACTCGACCTCGCCACGTGGCACCATCACGCGGCGACAGATCATGTCGTCAAACTCAAACACCGCGTTCAGCAAGCGATGCTCCGAACGCGACAAGTGACCATGCGTGTGTGCGTAGGCCAGCAGTGCCCGGATCTCGTCTTCGGTATGAGGCGTTTCGTGTTCGGTGGCACCGGTCAGACCAACCAACCGCAACAGGAACGACGTCGTCACGTTCAACACGGCGAGGAACGGATAGAGGATGACGTAGAAGAACCGCAGCGGTGCGGCGCACCACAGAATCATCGTCTCGGGGCGGCGGATGGCGAAGATCTTCGGGGCTTGTTCGCCGATCACTAAGTGCAACGCCGTGATCATCGAGAAAGCGATGACAAACGCGATTCCGTGGATTATCGCGTCGCTGGTGACTCCGACAGCTCTTAGCAGTGGCTCGATCAGGTGAGCGAACGCCGGCTCGCCGACCCAACCTAACGCCAGCGAAGCCATGGTGATCCCGAGCTGACAGGCCGATAGAGACGCGTCGAGCCGCGCCGCAAGCCACTGTGCGGTTTTGGCGAATGTACGACGATCAACGACAAGTTGCTCGATCTGGCTCAAACGAACTTTGACCAGCGCAAACTCAGCTGCGACGAAAAAGCCGTTTAATAGGACGAGAAAGATCGCAAGTAGGATCTTGAGGCTATCCGTTAACCACGGAGGAATCATGTTGTTTACTTGGAGTCAATTCGACGGACGAATCAGCCCACGGGAGCCGTTTTGGGGTGAGAGTCACGAGTTCATAGTGTATCCGCTCATGCTGCGGATGTAATCCGCCATCTGGCAACATCTAACTCGGGCACCACCTCCAGCTTGTCGAGCTGAGCGGCGATCTCGATATCCCGCTCGAGCCCGATTTCGATGAGATTGCGTGCCCCGCCGCTGTTCCGCAGCGTTTCATGGAGGGGAACCTTATTCTCGGCCAGTTCTCGCGAGAAACGAGACCATGAATCCAACGCGATCGTGGCTTGATCGTTCAGTTGTGGGCAACCTCCGTCGCGAGTCAACTGTTCGGTGATCGCGCCTGCCAGCAAGACGTCTTCGCGAGTGATCTGCCGGTTCGTCCCCGCACAGACGATTTCGACGGACTCCTCAAGGGCGAGTTGATCGCAAACGGCGGAAAGATTGACGAACGCGGCGAGTAAGACTCGACGAGCCCTGGCGGCCGTCTTCATCGCTTGGGTGCCGTTCGTGGTGGTGAAGATTAACGTCTTGTCTTTGATCGTCGCCTCGGTGTATTCAATAGGTGAGTTGCCGAAGTCAAAACCATCGATTCGCTTTCCACCTCGTTCTCCGCCGAGCCGAGCTTCGTCGCCGAACTCCTTTCGCATCTGCCGCGCTTCGTCGACGTCAACGCATGGGACGACGCAGTGGGCACCTGCTGCCAATGCGTAAACAATCGTCGTCGTCGCCCGCAGGACATCAATGACGACCACAGGCTTGCCTGTCAATTGGCCGTCCTCGACCAACTCGGGGAGAAAATGAGCGTTGATTGTCTGCATGTGCCGATGATCCCATGGCGAACGCGAAGGCAGACATCGTAGCAAAACAACGGGCGCTTGATCAGGGAGAGCGAAAGTGGTCGCCATGCGCTGCTTTGCGCATGTGTCAGCCTTTGAATTGCTGAACAGCCCACGGCTAGAACTCTCGCCACGCCGAGCCAACCCAGGGAATGTCGACTTGGGAATCGAGCCGCAACCGGAGTATCAACTGGGCCGCATGATGCTGGACGTGCCGGATGTTGTAGACGTGTAGCTCAGCACGCGTGAACGACTTTCGCGGAAAGTTGCACGGGACCTCGAGGAATGTGGAAGTTTCTGCATCGAGCACCGCGACCGCTCTGGTCCGGCAGTAGTTGAGGTAGGCCTTGATTGCCTGACGTTCGTACAACGAGGTCGGCTCTCGGGTCTGTAGCTGCTCGTAGTCGCCAAACAACTCGGCGTTCTCGCGGTGATATGCCTCGTCTCGAAAAGCTTCTTCGTGTTTGCCAAGGTAGTAATCAGCAAAGAACAACGTATGAAAGGCCACTTGGCAAAATGGATGCCGGGCGACTGGAGCGTTCCAAATTGCGTCAGGGCAATGCTCGATGCATTGGTTCAGAGTGCAAAGTGCGGCTTCGTATTGATTCGCGAGCAGTTCCTTGATGGTGGTGAGCATGGTGTCTTTTTCTAACTCGGCGAAACTTCGACGCCTACAGTAACGGGAGCCGTTAAGTTATCCTTGGGGTTTCGGTTGACCCATGGTCGGTACCAACTCCGCTCGACAGTTTTACATCTCCGAGATATTCAATGCCAGCCGCTGTCGATAAATCGAACGAACGTGTGCAAAAGATGTTTGGCGAGATTGCGCCTCGGTACGATCTGCTCAACCATCTGCTGTCGATGAATGCGGATAAGTATTGGCGGTGGCGAACCGTGCGACTCGCGCCGCCAGCAGGTGACGCTCCGATTCTGGATGTGTGTACTGGAACGGGAGACCTGGCGTTTGCCTATTACAAACGGACTCGCGGCGAGGTCGAAATCGTCGGGTCCGACTTCTGCCGCGAGATGTTAGCGATCAGCGACCGGAAGAAAGAAAAACTCGGTTGCAACGGGCGGGTCACGTTTGTCGAAGCCGACTCGCAGAATCTGCCGTTCGAGAACGATCGATTCCAACTCGTGACCGTCGCCTTCGGACTGCGGAACGTCGCCGACACCGATCAAGGGCTATGCGAGATGACTCGCGTTTGCCAGCCCGGCGGACGTGTGGCGGTATTGGAGTTCTCGATGCCCGGCTGGCAACCCTTCAAGGCGATCTACGGCTTTTACTTTTTGAAGGTACTGCCGAAGGTCGGCCAATGGATGATGCGCAATAAGCAGGACGCATACAGCTACTTGCCGGAAAGCGTCGGCCAGTTTCCATCCGGCGAGGCTTTGGCGGAACGCCTGCGAGCAGCCGGGTTAACGGAAGTGCGTTTCCATCCAATGACGCTCGGGATCGCGACGCTCTACGTAGGAACGAAGCCTCAGAAAGCAGAACTATCGAGCGCTGAGGCTGGATCATGAGCGGGCCCATTGTCGTGGGAATCACCGGTGCCAGCGGAGCTGTGTATGCCGTGCGTCTGATCGAGGTTTTGCTTCGTGAAGGTTGTGAAGTTCACCTCGCGATCAGCTCGTCCGGCGCAGCCGTCATCGCTCAAGAGCTGGACATCAACGTGGATCTGAACCGTTTCTCCCCCGCCGCTTTGCTGGATGCTACGACAACGACACGCGCGCTGCACTATCATCACTTCACCGATTTTATGGCACCAATTGCCAGCGGCTCGTTTGTGACGGGCGGGATGGTGATCTGTCCTTGTTCGGGCAGCACGCTCAGCGCCGTCGCCCACGCCGCCGGCAGCAACTTGATTCAGCGCGCCGCCGAAGTCCATTTGAAGGAACGCCGCAAGTTGATCCTCGTGCCGCGCGAGACGCCGCTCTCGCTGCCGCAGATCAACAACATGAAGCTCGCCGCCGAAGCCGGCGCGATAATCCTGCCCGCCAGCCCCGGTTGGTATCACGGCGTGAAAGCCGTCAACGACCTCGTCGACTTCGTCGTCTGCCGGATCTTGGATCAACTCGGCGTGAAGACCGACTTGATGCGACGTTGGGGAGAACCGGGGAATTTATGATTTTCGATTTTTGATTGCCGATCGGTTGGCGATCAAATCGGAAATCGGAAATCGGAAATCGGAAATGTTTCGCCATCTTCGTCACATCCTGGAGATGATCCGCTTCAGCCACACGATCTTCGCGCTGCCCTTCGCGTTGCTGGCGACCGTGATGGCCTGGACAACTCCCTCTTCCTCTCTCCCCCTCTCCCCCTCTCCCCATCTCCCTCTCTCCCCACCTTCGTTCAACGGGCTACACTTGCTCGGAATTCTCCTCTGCATGGTCTTTGCCCGCAGTGCCGCGATGGCGTTCAATCGGATCGCCGATCGCAAGGTCGATGCCGAGAACCCGCGTACGGCGAAACGCCATATCCCGGCGGGACTTCTTTCGGTCGCGAGTGTCGCCGTGTTCACGCTGATTTCTTCGGCTGGCTTTGTCGCATCGACCGCCATCTTTCTCCCGAACTCGCTGCCGCTAGTGCTTTCGGTCCCGGTACTCGCCTTCCTGATGGCCTACAGCTACACGAAGCGAATCACTTCGCTGGCTCAGTTTTGGCTGGGTGCTGCGTTGATGTTGGCACCGGTTTGTGCATGGATCGCACTTCGCGGCGAGATCCTGCTCGAGCATCCTGCCGATATTCTGCCCGCCGTATGTCTGGGATGTGGCGTGCTGCTCTGGGTCGCCGGGTTCGACATGATTTATGCCTGTCAGGACTACGAGTTTGATGTGGCGGCAAAGCTCCGCAGCATCCCGACGGCGTTGGGGGTTGCTGGTGCGTTGCGGCTGGCTGCAATCTGTCACTCTGCGATGATTCTTGTGTTGCTCGTGCTGCCTTTTACGAATCTGGTCGGTGGGCCAGCCTTGAGCCTGGGTTGGATTTATTGGACAGCGATCGCAGCGCTTGGCTTTCTGCTAATCTACGAACATCGGCTGGTTCGCCCCGATGATTTGACACGCGTGAACATGGCATTTTTCAACGTCAATGCGATCGTCAGCATGGGCCTGTTCATTGTTACTTCGATTGATCTCCTGACTTCGTTCTGACTTGGATGAACATGAACAGAAGGAAACGAAGGCAACAAAGGAGTTGTTATACTTCGACCGGCGAGGATTGACGGAGAGAGTCGAGCAATTGTCCTCCATTGCTCCCGGAACAGTTGGGACAACTGTTCTACAAACGGTCAATCCTTGCCGGGCGAGGTATATCTTCGTTAGCTTTGTTAACTTCTGTTCAGATCCGCATCTCCTGGACAGCCGGTTAACTCCCACCTAGACTCGACGGTTGGATCAATGCCCAACCTCCCCACACGATCTTCATCTTCATCTTCTTGACGACCATTTTCATGACATCCTCCCACCGATGATGCCCACTCTCCAAGCTATCCGCGCAAAAGTCGAGACCGGCGAGCGGCTGTCGTTCGACGACGGCCTGTTCCTGTACGAGCCGACGACGCCGCTGCACGAACTCGGCGAATTGGCCAATCGCGTCCGCGAACGGATCAACGGCAACGTCGGCTATTACAACATTAACACGCATCTGAACCCGACGAACGTCTGCGTCTATCGTTGTACCTTCTGTGCCTTTCGCTCGGACCTGCGCGATCCGAAGGGATACACGATGAGCGACGAGCAGATTCTCGAGCGCGGCCGGGAAGCGGTCGACAACGGCTGCACCGAGCTGCACATCGTCGGCGGCTTGCATCATCAGAAGCCTTATGATTGGTACGTGCATATCGTCCGCATTCTGCACGACGCCTATCCGGACCTGCATCTGAAGGCCTGGACCGGCGTCGAGATTAACTGGTTCGAGTATCAGACGAAGAAAACGGTACGCGAGATCCTGCAAGACCTGCTCGATGCGGGCCTCGGCAGCATGCCGGGCGGAGGAGCCGAGATCTTTCATCCAGAAGTCCGCGACCAGATCTGCGAACACAAAGCCGACCCGACGAAGTGGCTGAACATTCATCGCACGGCCCATGAGCTGGGTCTGAAGACAAATTGCACGATGCTCTATGGTCACGTCGAAAACGCGTATCATCGCATCGACCATCTCATTCGCCTCCGCGAGCTGCAGGATGAGACGGGCGGCTTTCAAACCTTCATCCCGCTGGCGTTCCATCCCGAGAACACGGGGCTGTCTCACATCAAGAAGCCCTCAGCGATCATGGACCTACGGACGATGGCGATCAGCCGCCTGCTGCTGGACAACATCCCGCACATGAAAGCCTATTGGATCATGCTCGGCATCGGCACGGCGCAGACTGCGCTATCGTACGGTGCCGACGATTTAGACGGCACGGTTCGTCACGAGTTGATCTATCACGATGCCGGAGCCACGACGCCCGAGATGCTGTCGGTCGAAGACATCCGCCGCTTGATCGAAGAAGCCGGCCGCGAGCCGGTCGAACGCGACACTGTCTATCGTCGCGTCGAACGCGATCCGACGGATCCCAGCCGCTGGAGTATTGGAGACGCTTTGCCGATTGGTGCCTGACGAAAGTGGTGTGTCTTCACGATGCCGCTCATTTCGCCTCACGCGAGTTACGCATCTGGTACGCGTGACGAACTGAACGTTGTCGACCAGCGGTCAGTCGAGTTTTCGTCAAAGTGCGAAGCCCGCCAACAAGGCAGCACGAGCTGTTTTGATCACCGCAGCGGTGTGAAGTCAGGGCGAAACCGTCAAACCGAGAGGTGCGTCCCTCGATGAGAACGCCGCAGATAGGCAAAGCGCGTTTCGTTGCGGAGGACCTGGGGACGACCGCCGCAGGTTAGCGATTGCGGTTCGAACTCTCGGTCGCGGTCACCGGTGAAGTTTTTGATTGCGCTAAAAGTACAAAGGTCGTTTTGTCATGAGCGCGCAAGCGGCAGCCAGCTTCTGTTCGCGGACGGTTAGTCAGGAGCGCGCATCGGCGTCGGAGCATCTGCCGTCGATTTTGTCGACCGGCGCTCGCATCAATGAGCGTCGGTGGAGGCCGAGAACTTCAACATCGCGACGTCATCACCTGACGACAGCGGGGGCAGGAGCCTCAAGGCGAGCTGGGCCTGATTCTGGCAGCTGTCCCGCAGTTCTCTCGCCATCGGAATGGGCGAACACTTGGTCATGATTAGGGTCCAGGCTAGTTGCCGCAATGATCGTGAAATGCGGCGCGAACCGGTGGGGAATTGTGCCTCGCGGCTTTGTTGGCTGTATTAGTGATGATCGGGTGTGCGGTCTCGCACATCCAATGATGACCGGGTGTGCGGTCTCGCATATCCGTGCATGCTTGAGCCTCGCATTTTCTCGGTGAAGAACCCGGTGGCGTACCTGCCGTGAACGAATTGAGCGATTGCCGTCGCGGCTGTGCGAGATTGGCGCATTATTTGCCTAAATGTGAAGCGACAGATTCTGTTCCACCACTCACTTCACAAGGAGTATCGCCATGATTGCCAAAAGACTCGCCCTGTTTGTGTTCGTCGCGTTTTTGCCCACGGTGGCTCTCGCCGCCGAAGAGTCGGCAACGAGTCCGACTTGTTGTGCCAAACACGCTTACTGCTGCTCCATCAAAGCGAGCTGTTGTGGCAAGACCGTGGAGACGGAAATCATCCCGCTGACCTTCGTCAGTACCGAAGCGGCGAAGCCGACCTGCTGCGACAAACGGGCCTACTGTTGCACGGTGAAGGCACCCTGCTGCGGAAAGACGCTCGTCGTTGAAATCGCGGCACTGGCAACGGACGAAGGCAGTGCCACTGAAGCGAACAGCCGAGATGATGCAGCGAAGCCGACTTGCTGTGCAAAGCGAGCGTACTGCTGTAGCGTTAAGGCGACTTGCTGCGGCAAGGAATCAAAAGCCGACTTCGTAGCCAAGGCCGTCGATAAAGCGGATCTGCTCGCGGCTACGACACTCGGCGACACGGCATTGCCGAGCTGCTGCATCAAACACTCCTATTGCTGCTCGATCAAGTCGCCGTGCTGCGGCAAGACCGTTGAGTTGGAAATCGTGCGCTAACGCGACTTCCGACGTCGATCCCGCGCTCGACAAACAGTAAACGAGCGGAGCCAGACAACCGCGGAGGTTGTCTGGCGGGCGTTCCGAGCGTAAAGTCGGCGTTGACGATCTGTTCACACCTAGTTCTCGAACGAAAGAATGAACCCATGATGCGAATCGCCGCTTCGACGATGTTAACATTGGCCGCTGTACTCGCCTTCGGCTTGTCCGGTTGTGGTTCCAACGCTCCAGAATCCCCTGCTCCCACAAGCGGCGCGGCTGAAGCGCCCGGCGATAGCGGCCAATCCGACATGGACAAAATGAAGTTGGAACTGGCCAAACTCTCGCCGGAAGACGCCGCGTCGGCGGAAGCTCAGCACGTTTGTCCGGTCGGTGGCGAGATGCTCGGCACAATGGGTGCTCCGGTGAAAATCGACGTACACGGCCAGACGGTTTGGATCTGCTGTGACGGCTGTAAAGACACGCTCCTGGCCAACCCTGATGAGTATCTGGCGAAGCTAAAGAAAGAGTGATTCGTGATGAGCGACCTCGTTCAGTTCGCAAGACGATTGGAGTCGCGACTCACCGCAGCCAATCTTGTGCCGCATTGGGCATCGGACGAAGCACAACGCTACATGGCGGAAGTCACGACGCGACGTGAACGATTCGAGAAGCTGGCAAGGCGGCTCACCGAGACCGTGATTCAACCGCGACTCGAAACGTTGGCCGGCTATTTCGCGAACGCCTACCTCACCGAGAACGAGCCGCTGGGCCATTGCACGTGCTGGTTCGGCTACTGCGAGCGATTTCCGGCGAGCACGAAAGTTGCGTTGGCAGTCCAGCACGACGTTCGTTTCGAGAAAGTAGCAGTCTGCTACGAAGCGTCGATGATGCCGGTGTTCATCAAGCTCGACGAGCACGACAAGCTGACGTCGCCGCTCGACGATTTGCAGAACGACGCAGTTGCGGATTGGGTCGAAGAACGACTGCTGGAATTCCTCGACGCGTATCAGCGCATCGATCGTGGCGGTGAGGAGTTCGATGAAGAAGCGGCGACCGATCCCGTGTGCGGCATGCGGATCAGCCGCTCGTCTGCCGTGGCCAGCGACAGCTATCGTGGACATCCATATTTCTTTTGTTCGAGCGAGTGCCAGGAGAGATTCGCTCGCGAGCCAAAGGCGTATGTCGAGGTAAAAACGATGTGACGAATGCGGGGACGTTGATGTCGGCCGCGTTTGACGGTCACTTATCTCATGGGAAACGACCACCTTGACGACGCCATCGCATGCCACAGAAAGAGAGCTGGTCCTGCAAACGCTGTCCAGCAGCGAACAGTCCGGCCTGTCAGCGGCTCAGGTGACTGCGGCCCGTGAGCAGTTTGGCTGGAACGAACTTGCCACCGTCGCTCCGGAACCGGCGTGGAAAAAGTTTCTGGCTCAGTTCAGTGATGTTGTGGTGTGGATTCTGATTGCGGCGGCGGTGATATCGGGAGCCATGGGCGAGTGGACCAACACGGTGGCCATCCTGGCCATCGTGCTGCTCAATGCGCTGTTGGGGTTCTTCCAGGAAGCAAAGGCCGAAAAGTCGCTCGCGGCGTTGCAGAGTCTGGCCGCTCCGACAGCCAAAGTCATTCGTGATGAGAAACTCGCCTCGATTCCCGCGCGCGAACTCGTGCCGGGAGATCTCGTCGAAATCGAAGCGGGAGACAATGTCCCGGCAGACCTGCGATTGCTGACAGCGTTTGCGATGCGCGTCGAGGAAGCCGCGCTCACCGGCGAGAGTTTGCCCGTCGAGAAAGACGCGGAACTCGAACTGCCAGAGTCCACGCCGCTCGCGGATCGGCGAAACATGGCCTACACGAGCACGGTGTTGGCCAACGGACAGGGACGGGGCGTCGTCGTGGCGACGGGAATGGAGACGGAAATCGGTCGGATTGCCGGCCTGTTGCAGACGTATGATCGGACACCCACGCCGCTGCAACTTCAGCTTGCGAAACTCGGCCGTACACTGGTTATCATCTGCCTGGCATTGGTTGGCATCATCTTTCTGCTGGGGCTGCTGCACGGCAAATCGTGGTTAGACACGCTGTTGTCGTCGGTCAGTCTGGCAGTGGCCGCCGTGCCGGAGGGATTGCCCGCCGTGGTGACGACGGCGTTGGCGCTGGGCCTGCAAAGAATGGCGCGACGCAACGCGCTGGTCCGCAAGCTGCCGAGTGTCGAGACGCTGGGGTGCGTGTCCGTCATCTGCTCGGACAAGACCGGAACGCTGACTCATAACGAGATGACGGTCCGTGAACTGCTGGCAGGCGGCGTTCAATACCGAGTAACGGGTTCCGGCTACGCCCCGCAAGGAGAATTCTTCCAAGTCTCATCCGACAGTGAGCAACCCGTCAAGCTGACCGACGAGGATGCACAAGTGGCACTGCGCATCGCGGCTTATTGCAATCACGCTCAAGTTCAGCCTGGCGAGACCGAAGGGACTTGGAATGTCATCGGTGATCCGACCGAAGGAGCATTGATCGTGCTGGCGACGAAGGGAGGCGTGTCCTCGGACGACAACAAGCCGGAGGTCGTGCAGGAACTTCCCTTCGACGCCGAACGCAAAGCGATGTCGGTCTTGCTCAAAGACGAATCGGGTCACCGAGTCCAATACACCAAGGGCGCTCCCGAAGGCATTCTGGAAAAGTGTGTCTCCGAGCGCCGTGACAACAGGGTAGTCCCGCTTACCGATGAACGGCGACGGGAAATCATCGAGGCCAACGGCGAAATGGCGTCCCGCGCATTGCGTGCCTTGGCATTGGCCTATCGAGACGACGACGGAGCAGAGCCCACGATTGACGAGAATGGCCTGACGTTCGCCGGCCTGGTCGGGATGATCGACCCGCCGCGCGAAGAGGTGAAACAGGCCGTGGTGCGTTGTCGCGAGGCGGGAATACGGCCGGTGATGATCACGGGAGATCACCCCGCCACGGCGACCTCGATCGCGAGGGAACTCGGCATCGCGTCCGAGACCGACCGCGTCGTCAGTGGCCAGGATTTAGACGCGATGTCCGACGATGAGTTGTCGGCGGAAGTCGAACACATTGCCGTTTACGCGCGAGTCGCGCCCGAACACAAGCTGCGCGTCGTGCGGGCGTGGAAGGATCGCGGCGAGATCGTCGCGATGACCGGCGACGGCGTGAATGACGCACCCGCCGTGAAGGCGGCCGACATCGGCATCGCGATGGGGATCAGCGGAACCGATGTCACGCGCGAGGCTTCGTCCATGGTGCTGATGGACGACAACTTCGCCTCGATCGTGAATGCGGTCGAAGAGGGCCGCTCGATCTATGACAACATTCAAAAGTTTCTGATCTTCCTGCTGTCGTGCAACGCCGGAGAATTGATGCTGATGCTGTTCGCTTCGCTGCTTGGATGGCCGACTCCGCTGCTGCCAGTTCAATTGCTGTGGATGAATTTGGTCACGGACGGATTTCCGGCGCTGGCCTTGGCGATGGAACCGCCTGAACCGGGACTGATGTCGCGTCCACCGCGTTCGCCACGCGCGTCGATTCTGTCCTGGCAGCTTGGTTCTGCGATCCTGCTCCGCGGACTGCTGCTGGCCGCCGTCGGACTGGTGGCGTTTGGCCTACTGCTGGGGCCGGACGGCGATAACGTTGCCACGGCTCGAACAATGGCTTTTTGCATCATGGTTTACGGACAGTTGTTCCTGGCACTGGCCGCTCGCAGCCAAGTCTGGACCTTCTGGCAACTCGGTCTCACGACGAACCTGTATGTATTGGCCGCGGTCGCCGTATCGGTACTGCTGCAAATCGGCATCATCGCCCTGCCTTTTACTCGCACGATCTTCGACGTGACGACGCATACGCCGCTGGCCTGGGGCGTGGTCTTCGCGTTAGCGCTTATCCCGGTCACCGTGATAGAATTGGTGAAGCTGGGCCGTCAGTTCTTCGGACGGAACCCATCGGACCCTTCAAACCACCTCAAGAAACTAAACAATGAAGTCAGGTAAACATGTCGCGATGGCTGGCGACGGCATTAACGACGCACCCGCCCTCAGCGAAGCGGAAGCACGTCTCGTCGGTAACCGTCCACGGAGGTTGAGCTGGAGCGTGGCTGCGGAGCGGATGTGAGGGGCCGGCGCGGCTGGCTAGGACGTGTCGGGCGCGGGGAGTAAGCTGGGAGCCGCAGTGCCGAGAAGCAGGTTCGCAACCGAGGTGGAAAGAAACTCGAAGGCGCTGCGA
>JAQBZB010000475.1 GCA_027622275.1 Planctomycetota bacterium
GTTTGGAAACGGAGATAATGATACACGAAACTGCTGACATCACTCGGCGCGACTGGCTGGCAGATGCAGCGGCAACAGCCGTGTGGGCTGGCTCGGTTTGGCCCACAGCCGCGGAGGCCGCGAAGCCAACGAAACCGAAGTCGGTCGCGGGCGTGGTGACGGCCTACGAAAGAGGCCTCCATGCGGATGTGCTGATCGGAAAAATCCTGGAAGGCTGGCAGCAGGATGGTGGTGCCGGGCCTGATTTGAAGCTCGCGTCGCTGTATGTCGAACAGTTCACGGACAAGGACATGGCCCGTTCGATGGCGAAGCAGTACGGCGTGCCGCTCTTCGACACGATCGAACAGGCGGTGACCGTCGGCGGCGATCGCATTCCGGTGGATGGCGTGATCAGCATCGGCGAGCACGGTGACTATCCGTGGAACGAAAAGGAACAACATCTCTATCCGCGCCGACGCTTCTTCGAAGCGATCACGGACACGTTCAAAAAGTATGGACGCGTCGTGCCGGTGTTCAACGACAAACACCTCGGGCCGCAGTGGCCGGACGCGAAGTGGATGTACGATCGGGCGAGGGACATGAAGATCCCGTTCATGGCCGGTTCGTCGATGACGGTCGGCTATCGCGAACCGGAGATGTCAGTCCCGCTGGGCTGCGAGATCGAAGCGGCCGTGGGGATCGGTTACTCGGGTCTCGACATCTACGGCAGCCACGCCTTGGAGTTCTTTCAATGCCACGTCGAACGGCGACGTGGCGCGGAGACCGGAGTCAAGTGGGTGCAATGTCTGCAGGGCGAAGCGATGTGGCAAGGCCTGGACGATGGTGTGATTTCGAAAGAAGTATTCGACGCCGCATTCGCCGTCGTTCCGCATGGACAAGGCGATATGCGTCAAAGCAACCAATCGGCCTTGTTTCTGTTCCAGTATGCGGATGGGCTGACGGGTGCCGTCTTCATGCTCCCGGAGTTTGTCGGCGGAACGTCCGTCGCCTTGAAACTCAAAGGACAAAGCCGCGTGCTGGCCACTCGATTTGATGAACGAACCGAGCCGCGACATCCACACTTTGCCTGGCTGTTGAAGGGAATCGAGCGGATGATTCACACGGGCCGCCCGAGCTATCCCGTCGAACGCACGTTGCTGAGCAGCGGTATTCTGGACCGCGCGCTCACATCGCGATTTCAGAAACATGAGAGGCTGATGACTCCCGAACTGGCGATTCGATATCAGCCAGTCGACTATCCGCATGCTCCGCAGCCTGATTTGGAATCCGACCCGTCGCAAAAGTAGGAAGCAAACGCGATAACTACGAACGAGTTCTGAACTGGGAGGGTGAGGCTCCCGCCGAGCCGTGAACCAGGCGCGTCCTGATCCAGCCGAGCCGTGATCCACGGCAGTACGGCTCAGCAGGAGCTTCGCCCTCCCTTCGTACGCGGCTCAGCCTTGCCAGAGAGCAATTATTTGGAACGCAACATCGACCATTCGGCGGCACAGCCCAACCCAGACAGCCCGGTCGCGGAGTGCATCGAACTTCCCGAGCACGCGCAGCGGCGGAATAGTCTGGTGTTCATTCTGAATAATTCGATCGGCTATTTCGTCGCGCCGGTCTTTTATGTCGGTGTGCTGCACGCGGCGATTCTGTCTTCGCTGGGCTTCAGCGACACGATTGCCAATCTGCCGGAATCGGTTTACATGTGGATGGCACCGCTGCCGGTGTTGATCGCCTGGTTCTGGCCGTCGACGCGTCACCTGCGGAGAATGCTCGTCATCAACTATGCGATCAAGGGCTCGGCCGGTGTTGTGGCGGCGGTGTTGTTCTTCATGGCACCGGCGTGGCTGGCGGTTGGCATCGTCGTGCATGCGGCGGTGATCGGCATCACCAACGGCGTCGCCACCATGTGCCTGTGGGAACTGATCGGTCGAGGAATGACTTCGGCCCGGCGCGGCTGGACGCTGGGCATTACGTTTGGCGTGGGGCCGGTGTTCGCGGTGCTGGGATCGTGCGCGTCGCAACTGATCCTGAGCGGCAATTTCCTGAATCTGATTCATATCACTCCGCTGCAGAAGCCGTGGTGCTATGTCGCGCTGTTCGGCGTCACCGGCCCGGCGATGGGCGTTTCGGCGGCCTGCGTGTTTCTGGCGCATCTGCCGCAGAAAAGTTCCGCCGAACCCGGCATGAGTGTCGCGAGAGTGATGCAGGGGTTGCGGCAGTATTTCACATACCGGTTGATCCTGATCGCGGTCTGCGGATTCCTGCTGACCAGCGCCGGCGGCAACATGATCCTGAACAATCTGGCCTTGTTCGTTCGTGACGCCACCGGCGAACTGCCGGAGCAATACACTGGTTTGCAATTGGCGCTTCGCTTCGGCTGCAAGAGCCTGTTCGGCTTCGTATTGGGGTGGATGCTGGCCCGCTATCAAGCCAAGACGCCCGCCTTGGCCACGACGCTGATCTGCCTGGCCGGAGTCGTCTGGGCGCTGGTCGTGCCGGGCCAGTGGTACCTGTTCAGCTTCGGTCTCCTGGGTGCCGGCGAACTGTTTTATGTTTATTATCTGAACTATATTGTTGGCTGCTCGGCCCCCGAACGCATCCGCGAGAACACCGCGTACACGAACGTCATCATGATCGTTGTCAGTTTCATGCCGCTGATTTACGGAGGGATTTCGGACCACTACGGCTTACGCGCCAGCTTTGTCGTGGCGCTAGCAATCCTGTTCGTGGCAACCTCGATGGTGTGGGCGTTGCTCCCTTGGCGGCCCGTGCCGAAAACGGTTGATTGAAAAAAGTGAGAATCTACCAATGAAGCGTTATCCCAGTTGTATCATGGCGACCTGCTGCATCCCTTGGGACGCCGCAGGGCAGTTCGCCGAAGCGATCTTTCGCCGCGGAGTGCGGACGACATTGACGCACGGGACGAAGCACCTGTACGTCTTCGGCACCGCTGGCGAAGGCTACGCCGTCACGGACCGGCAGTTCGACCAGATCGTGGCCGCCTTCGCCGACGAGATGCGGCAGGGAAATGCCGAGCCAATGGTCGGGGTGATCAGCCTCTCGCTTGGAACGATTTGCGAACGGATCGAACGCTGCCGTGATATCGGCATGCGGCAGTTTCAGATCTCGTTGCCAAGTTGGGGTGCGCTGGCCGACCACGAACTGTTCAACTTCTTCGACACAGTCTGCAGCCGGTTTCCCGATTGCCAGTTCATTCACTACAACCTGCCGCGGACCAAGCGGCTGGTGACGGGCAAGGAATACGGACGGCTCGCCGAGGCCCACCCGAATCTGGTTGCAACCAAGAACTGCGGCGATTCGCAGTCGCACCTGCGCAGTCTCATCGAGGACGCGCCGCAATTGCAGCACTTCTTGTCCGAGGCCGGATACGTCTACGGTTCGTTGTTCGGCGAGTGCGGGATACTGGCGTCGTTCATTATGAACTGGCCCAAGTTGAAGGCCCTGTGGGAAGCCGGCCGCCGCCGCGATATCGACACGATGGTGTCGATCCAGCGTGAAGTCGACATCGTCATTCAAACGCTGTTCGAAACGGTCCCGGACGGTCGCATCGATGGCTCGTACGACAAACTGTTCGAGAAAATGTACGACGCGGAATTCCCGCTCCGGCTGCTGCCGCCGTATGTTGGTTCGAGCGACGAGGAGTATCAAGCCTTCGTCCGTCTGCTCCGTGAACGGCTTCCCGAATGGGTGCCCGTTGCTGAGGGAACTTCATGAATACGCTGCACTCGATTCCCGCCATCGACGTTCACGGTCACTATGGCCAATACGTTGGCGATGGGAGCAATCTCTTTGGCGACACGCTCTACTCCGGCGATGCGGCCGAAGTGGTGCGTCGAGCCAGCGCCGTTAACATCGTGCTGACGATCGTGTCGCCGCTGACCGCCTTGAAGCCGAGGTTTCAAGCGGACTCGGTGGCGGGCAACATCGAAGCGGCTCGTGTCGTCGTGGAAACTTCCGGATTGAAGCAATACGTCGTGATCGATCCGCTGCGTCCGCAGACGTATTCCCAAGCTGAGGAAATGCTCGCCCAGCCACAATGTGTCGGCATCAAGCTGCACCCGGAAGAGCACGGCTACCTGATCCGCGATCACGCTCGACCGATCTTCGAGTTCGCCGCGCGACACACTGCCATCATGCTCACACACAGCAGCGAGCAAAACAGTCTGGCCGCCGATTTCATGCCGTGGGCGAATGAGTTCCCCGAGGTGCGCTTGATCCTCGCCCACATCGGCTGCGGCTGGGACGGCGACCTGACACATCAGGTGCGAGCGATCCAGCAGAGCCGCCACGGCAACGTGTTCGCCGACACGTCGAGCGCCCGGTCGATCACGCCCGGTCTGATCGAATGGGCGGTGCGCGAAGTCGGCGTCGACCGCGTGCTGTTCGGCACCGACACGCCGCTGTACCACGCGGCGATGCAACGGGCCCGCATCGAACATGCGGATCTATCCGACGACGCCAAGCAGCAGATCCTTCGGGGCAATGCGCTCCGGTTGTTCGGGTTGTCGCTTGAGACAACGACGAAATGACTGCCTGGCGAACGGGAGGGCGAGGCTCCT
>JAQBZB010000104.1 GCA_027622275.1 Planctomycetota bacterium
AACCCTCTAATGGCGGGAAAAATCAGAGAGTCCAAGCAATACCTCTTTGAAAATCGCTGCCGTCGGGGCCGCCAGAAACTGCGCGACGCCCGTTGGGAGTCACTGCCACGCTGCTAACAGACTTCGTATGCGCTTCGAGTATCAGTGGCCGTCCGCTCTCTAAGTCCCAACAAATCACCTTCCCGTCTCTGCCGCCAGAAACCGCGCGCCGCCCGTCGGGAGTCACTGCCACCCTGCTAACAGACTTCGTATGTGCTTCGAGTATCTGTGGCCGTCCGCTCTCTAAGTCCCAACAAATCACCTTCCCGTCTCTGCCGCCAGAAACCGCGCGACGCCCGTCGGGAGTCACCGCCACCTGATTGACGACGCCCTCGTGCAGCCGATGCTGACGCAACAGCGCGGGTGTCGGGTCCGACTCGGGTGGGTTCAACCAGCGAAGCCACTGGCCGGAGGGAACGAAAGCGTCTCGCACCACTCGCTTCCGCACCGGGTTGTCTTGCGGCGTGCTATAAGCCAGCAGCAGGAACGAGTCCGGAGCGTGCGAGAGCAGGTCCGCCTCGCGTTCGACAAACCGTTGATAAGCAGCGAGCGTTTCGGGGGCCTGTAACTCGTTACGACCGCGTGCGGTCTCGAACAATTCACGGTAGTCGTCGATCACGTCGAAAACGCTACGGCCTGGCCTCTGGTTCACGCGAACTGTCTCCCATCGTTGCCACGAGGTACATCGGATCGGTCAAACATCGCTCGGCCTCGCGTAGCAGTTCCGGATCCAAGGATCGGATCATGTGGCGGACGGCGAACGCGCGGCCGTAGGGTTCGACATTCTTCCAACCTTCTCTGCTAGCTTTTTCTGCGAAATACGCACCGACTCGACGATGCATGTCCGACAACTCTCCGTCGAACGGCGCGAGATGCCCGTCGCGGGATTGCGTCAGAAAGGCGAGCACAGTTTCGTGGGGACGGTCAAGATACAAGCTTTGAAAGCCCTCGCGGCTCTCCCAAGTCGAGCGGATGAACCAGGCGACCTGTCGGATGATGCGGTCAAACTTCAAATTGGAAATGGCGTTCCATCCCAACAGACGCTTGGCTTGATCCTTGCTCAACGCGGTTTGGGCGACGCACACGAGCCGCAACAGGTCCAGCACTTGTTCGAAAAGCACGTCGTCTTCCGAAGCCAGCGGCAGGATCGAGCGGTCCCAAGACTGTTGGTAATAAGCGTAGTATCGCTGGATGACCCCCAGGTCGCTGAGCCGCGAGGCGTTCCGCAATAGCTCGTCGAGCGAAAGTGTTTTGGCCAGCACATCCTCGGCAAGCGGGCGGGCCAACTGAAAGCTTCCTTCCACATTCGCAGCAAGCGTCGCAGCCTGGTCGGACGTCAACCCTTCGTGATCCAGGCGTTGCCGAAAGTAGCTGGCCACGTTCTCAAGATTCTCGGACGACGCCGGATTCTGTGTCAGCCGCAGCGCGCCATGTTGAACGAAGGTATTGAGCAGCGTCCCTTCGTCCGGCAGTGGCCGCGTGCCCAGCACCAGCAGCGTGTGTGGCGGCGGGCGCTGCGGAAGCCGGTTCAGAACGTCGCGCGGCGAGCGTGATTCGTCGATCCCATCGACATAGACGATCAGCCACTCGTCGGCTGAGAATCGATGAAGCTCCACGGCGGTGGCGAGCAGATTCTCGATTTGGTCCGCCGGCGAGTCTGTTGTCGGTGACGCGTTCTTGGCCAGATGCGATAGGCTCTGCACCAAGTGTCGCGTCATCGTTTGCGGATCGTCACGCTGTCCGCGGACGAAATAGAACGCCACCTTCGAGCCGGGCTGATTGGCTTCGTGAGTTAAGAACGCGGTCTTGCCCCAGCCAGGAGGCGTTTCGAGAATCACGACGCCACCCCGATTCTCGGCACGGCAGCGTTCCTTGTAATCTGAAATCGCATCGACGACATGCTGCCGTGGAACAAAGTGCGGGTGATTCAGCAGCCGCATCCCGCCATCGATCAGATCTTGCTGAACGGCCCAGTGAACTGACAGGCGGCGTTCCAGTTCGGTCGCCGAGGGACGCAATTGCGGCTCATCACGCTGCTGGCATTCATCGGCCAGCCGCAATAAGAAATCCGGCTTGCCGTCGGTGACCTCGACCACACAGCGAATGATCTCGCCGAACGACCAAATGTCTTGCTTCGGATCGGCGGGCCGACCCAGGATGCCTCGGCCGTTTGCATCCACGGTCTCGGGTGCCTTCCACTTTGCCAGCGTCCCGCTGCCATAGCCTTCTTGATGCAACACAATCGTTTGCTCGCGTCCCGCTTGCCATATCACACCAAAGTCACCCACGACAAAGTGGAGCTGGTCGAATCTGGCAACGTCGAAGTACTTCTGGCCGTAATCAACCAGAATGTTCGGAGTCTTGAGGTCGCGATGCACGAAGCCCTTCTCGTGCAGATAAGCCACGCCAGCGGCGATCTGCTTCAGCAAGTCTAGTGCTCGCTCAGGTGCGATCGGGTTGTTCCGAAGCTGACCAAGGAGGCCATGCAGCGAGTCGTTGTATCGTTTCTGTACCATCGCGGCGTCGGGCCATCCGTCATGCGCCCGTAAGTCGATGAACCGATACGTGACGGCCAGGTTGTCGTGTTGCAGATCTTCGCGAAAAAATGCCTCGTGTCGAAACAGCTCGAAGAGGCTGGAATCCGTATCGTCGTACGTCAGAAACTTGATCGCGACGATACCGCTCTGCGTGGTCTGGTACTTGAGAGACTTGGCGAGATAGACGCTCCCCATGCCGCCCTTGCCAAGTTGCTGTAGACGAAGATAGTCACCGTCGGGTAGCAGCATTGACCCCGGCGGAGCGACATCGTCGCTCGGCAGCAACGCCTCAAGGGGAGGATCATCGTCGCTCGGCAGGCGAGTTGGAAACGACTCGGTACTCGGCGGTTCTTCTGGGATGCGACCCATGTTTCGACCTAAGACGACAATTGCCAGGCGGCGAGCAATTCACGTTCCGTCCCGCAGATGTGTTCATAAAGACTGTATCGGAACGCCGCCACCTGTTCAACAGACGCGGACAACGGCGGCTCCCACGCCAACACGTCCTCGGCCGAATTCATCCGCTCGGTGCTCACCGTCTGACAGAACTCCACAACCCATTGCGGATGATTCTTTACCCCGTCTGGTTCACGGAAAGGTCTAAGTACGGCGGTCGCCGCAGATCGAACGAGGACTCGCCGCCAGTCGCCGTCGTCTAAAGGCGATACTTCGCCAGTGTGCTGTTGGACGAACTGCAACAGCGCGGCGCTGACGAACGCACGAAAGGATTTAACATTCGGATCATAAGGCTGGCTGAGAATGTAATCCGTTGCCTGCGGAGCCAACGATTCCGGCGCGTCGAGACAAGACAACAGCCCAGGCATGCAACTCTCCAGCCTGGGACGGATCAATTCCACACTTCCAAGCCGCCAAAGTCGTGAGATGTCGTAGGCCGTATTGCCTTCAACGGACGTTTCATCCACAGGCGAATCCGGTTGCTCCGGTACGCGCAACAATTTGTCATGAACTTCTCGCAGAGCCGCTACATTCCAAGTAATCGCGTCCAACTCGTCAATGGTGATCTTGCTGGCTTCGAGAGCGGGGACCGGGCCGTCGGTGGCGATGATGTCGATCAGTTGTTGCAATCGCTCCGGTGACGTTTTTCCGGCGGCCGTGAAACCAGGCTGTCGTTCGGCACGCGAACGCAACTCGTCGAGCACGATCAACCGCGTTTCGCAGGCCGCAGGATCAAGCAACAGGCAGAGCAACTCGTTGAGCGCTTTGTCGTGATCCGACTCGTAAGCGGATTTGAAGTCGAGTAACGCCGCTTCAAGATCAATCTGACGTTTCATTGTACGTTACCATTCCCTTTCGATTCGAGGCACCTGCGTAGCTGTGGCATCGCGTGAGTGATTCGTGACGAGACTGTTCCAGGAGGCACCCGCAGTATGGCCGCAGCCTCCGCGTATGTCATCTCCGAGAGTTTGATCAAGCTGATTGCGGCTGCCTTGTCTGGGTCGAGGCCCTGAATGCAATCTCTGACGTCTTTGATGAGTTGTTCTTGTTGAAACGAAGAAAATGACGAAAGCTCGCGTCCAACCACCTCGGCTTCCTCGCCGTCAGCAAAGTTGCGACCTCGCTCCCGGCGATAGAAAACGAGTAACTTGCGCCACGCGATTCGAAAGAGCCAGCCCCAGAGTGCCGCAGGACTCGTCAGCGTATCGAGCCTCTCGTACGCCACCAGGAACGCGTCTTGCACGAAATCGTCTGCATCCGCGTCGCATCGACAATGTGGGCGAATGCTTCGGGACAGTGGGCCCTCGAACCGCTCCACTAGCTCGCTCCAGGCGGCATGATCTTTCCGTTTCGCTTGTTCGATCAGGGTGTCAATCGGCGATTCGTCTGAAAGCTGGTCCATCAGGTGGCTCGCGTGGTTTGATAACGTGTGGCATCTGTTCTATGGATGCGCCGCGCCCGCGAGTTTCTCACAAGATTCCGAAAAATGGAAACATTTTTCCCGACGGACCGATTCGCCCTTCACGGAAGCACTATATGGAGTGCGGGGATTCATCGCCGCTTTGGAATTGTCGCGTTGGAAGCAATTCGTCGCGCCCCAGCGGCGGTGCGGTGATGCCGTAAAAAAGTGCTTCGCACTTTGGGCCAAAGCGGTGACATGTCACCGCAGTCCAAAAAAAACGCAAAACTCGAAGTTAGGAATGCACGTCGAAATCACCGAGAAGTTGCGTTTCAGCGGCACTATCGACCGGCACGACGCCGGTGACGAAACCGCTCTCGTCGAGCGCCAGGGCCTTCGAGTCGTCGGATTGAACCTCGCGCATCATGCGGAACAATTCGTCGGCGCGAGCTGCGGTCAGCGGTTCTAGATAGGTCGTGGACATGGTGGATACCTCCTGGGTTGAAGTTTACGGCGATGCCAGCCGAGTCTTTCCGATCGGTTCGGCAATCGGCCCTCATCAAAAAGGATGCGCGGCGTGCCCTCCGTTCTCATCACGAACCAACAACTGCTCGAATTCGTTGGCATAGGCGAGCCGCGTGGCTTGTGTCGCCACCGGTACGGACACCAGACGGCCTTGTGCATCGAAGCACGCGGTTGCCAACAGCAACCGCGCCGACGCGATCTCATGGCCATCCACTCGCAAGCTTGCGATCAAGCGAGAACTCACACTGCGATTGCGGCTATGCTGAACACGAAAGACGCGACGCCACGACTGCTCGACTCCAAGTATCGCTCGATAGACGACGCGATCCCGAAAGTACTCGCCACGATGCAATTCGATCGCAATGTCGTGAGCGGACAACCGAACTCGCCGCGTCGCCATCACACTCGCCGCGAGCCACACCTCATCCTCGTCGTTGGCCATCGTGATGAGTGCGAAGCGGTCGGCCGATGGCTCGACAAACGAAAGCCGACTAACGAAGGGGGATGCGGGATTGACTTTGGTGTGCATCGTTTCCACATTGAGGACAATCAGCCAGAGGGACAACCAAACGCGATTCGAGACGCCAAGTCGGCAGATTACCAATGGGCTGCGTGAACAGTTGCCACATGTTGGCACCATCGCGAGTGAACGCTCGCACGGGCTCGGGATTACCGCCCTGATGTTCGAGGATCGAGCGAGTCAGCGAAGCAGCTAATGTGGCGGCCGGCATGATTCCTGTCAGGTCGACATCACGCCAGGCGAGGTGGGAACCATCGTCAACTGGGACCGCGTACGAACCGGATTCCGGCGCAGGCTCAATCTCGACCCCCGATCTTCCCACGGCATTTGCGCTGCATCCGTAACAAGGCGTGTCTTGGGCTCGCCACTGCAAAATGATTTCGACTCCACTTCCTCCGCCGTACACTCCGGCATAGACCACCGGTTTGGCCAGGTAGAAGGCCGTTCGATCGATCAGATACTTGGGACCCTCGGCGTCTACCGCGACAAGACATACGTCGGCATCGACGACCAACTGCCGCAGCCGGGCTGGATCTCGCAATACACAGAAGTGTTCGGTCGCAACGCTCAGGCTCGCGAATCGGGACGTGAGTTGCTCGGCGACGGCCGAATCTTTTGTCTGCCCTACGTCATGCAAAGTTGCCAGATGCCGCCGCAAGTTACGCGACTCAACATTGTCCTTGTCCACCAACGTCAAATGGCGGACGCCCGCGCTCGCCAAATGCAGTGCCGCCATACTTCCCACCGATCCGCAACCGACGATCAACACGTTGGGATCGTGAACGATCTTCATCGCCGGACTCCTTGCTGAAATGCATCATCCACGGGCCAGACGCCTTTTGCGTGAAAGACCAACAAGGCGAGAAACCATCGTTGAGCTGATCCGAACGCCGTGGCGGCGGTATGCCGCAGCGGATCCCAGCGGCGACGCTTGCCGGTGGCGCGAGGATTGATCCAACACAGGATGTGCCCCGCGTCACTTGTCCCAAACACATGAGGGCAGCCAGGAGGCAAGTCGATTTCTGTTGCCAATGTTGGTGGCACGGCTGGGTAGGCCAACGGATACGAGCAAGTCACGGGATACGCGGTGCCTTCGACAGGGATGTTGCCACACCAACGCGGAAGACCAGTTCCATCTTCAACGAGCGTTAGACATCCGGGAAACCGCTGCTTCACTGCAGCGGCTTCCCACACGATGCGCATTAGGAGTTCGGGCGGCATCTTCATGAGCGGTATCCAAGTTGGTGATCCGCAAAGATAGATGCGCGAGACGCGTGGAGTTCTCAGCGAGAACGTCAGCGCGAAGCTCTTATTTTCCTGCCCACGACTAAGAAAGCGAGTACTTTCTATTTCCCGATTTGGTTTCCCTCGTTTAACGGCAAGCCGAAGGCGACGGTTTACGCCACGCTCCGAGCAGTCGCCTTAGGCTTGCCGTTAAACAAGGAAGTTGCTGTTACACACTTTCTAAGCGAGCAATTCCATCACCGGATGGTGTTCTTCAACACCGGTCAGCCGGAAGTTCAGGCCTCGGAAGCGGAATGTGAGCCGGCGATGATCGATGCCCAGGCAATGCAGAATGGTGGCCTGGACGTCGGCGACATGCACGGGCCGCTCGACAACATCAAAGCCGAGTTCGTCGGTCGCTCCGACCGAAACACCCGCGCGGATTCCGCCGCCGGCGAACCACATCGTGAAGGCTTGCGGATGGTGATCGCGGCCCAAGCTGCGGCCTAACGCTGCGCTCGACTCGACCATCGGCGTCCGTCCGAACTCGCCGCCCCACACGACCAGCGTGTCGTCCAGCAAGCCTTGCTGCTTCAAGTCTTGAATCAATGCCGCACAGGCTTGATCCGTTTGTTTCGCCTGCCCACGGACGCCGCCTTCGACGTTGCTGTGATGGTCCCAGCCGGAATGATAGACCTGAATGAACCGCACGCCTCGTTCGGCCATCCGCCGCGCCAGCAAGCAGTTGTTGGCAAACGCCGCTTTCGCATCGCCCGGCTTGGCTCCGTACAAATCGAGCGTCTCTTGAGTCTCTTGCGAGAAGTCCATCAACTCGGGAGCCCGCGATTGCATTCGGAACGCCATCTCATAAGCGTTGATGCGCGTCGCGATTTCGGGATCGCCAACGACGTCCAACCGTTGCTCGTTGATCTTTCGGATGAGATCCAGCGAATCACGTTGCACTTGCTTGTCGAAACCAGGCGGATTCGAGACGTGCAAGATCGGATCGCCTTGGCCGCGAAACGGGACGCCTTGATGCGTGCCCGGCAAGAAGCCGCTGCTCCACATCGCCGCGCCACCGCTCAGATTCCCGCCGCTCTCAAGCACCACGAACGAAGGCAGATCGTTCGCTTCACTGCCGATGCCGTAACTCAACCACGAACCCATGCTCGGCCGCCCCGGAATGCCGCTGCCGGTGTTCATAAACAGTTGAGCCGGCGAGTGGTTGAACAAGTCCGTATGCACCGACCGCACGATCGCGATGTCATCGACAACGGTGGCCAGATGCGGCAATACTTCGGAGATCTCTGCACCAGATTCGCCGTGCTTGGCGAATTTGAACCGGGGACCAAGGACGGCGGCATCCGGCTGGATGAAGGCATAACGCTGGCCCTTGATGACCTCGGGCGGGATGGGCTTTCCTTCCAATTCGGTCAGCTTCGGTTTGTTATCGAATAATTCGAGCTGACTTGGTGCGCCTGCCATGAATAAATAAATGACTCGTTTCGCCTTCGCGGGGAAGTGCGTTGGCTTGGGAGCAGTCGGGTTCGTGCTGTCGGTCGAAGCCGCTTGCGATTCGCCGGCCAACAAGGATGCCAACGCGATTTGCCCGATGCCGACTCCACAATCTTGGAAGAAGTGGCGGCGAGTCGTTGACGCATCGAAGTGTGAGTTAGACATGTTGATTCTCGGTTGGAAAGTAGGCATCACGCTCCGCCGTGATGAGCCTGTTCGTAACATCCACCGAAGTGGAATCGCACCGGTCGTTTCAGCTCAACTCTGCAGGCTCATCACGGCGGAGCGTGATGGCTACATTGCAGGCTCATCACGGCGGAGCGCGATGGCTACGTTGGTTGCGGCTCCGCCACCTTATTGTTTCGTGATTGCTTCGTCCAAGTTCATGATAGCGCGGGCGACCATCACCCAGGATGCTCGTTCGACTGCTGATTCCGCATTCGGCGTTTGTTCGTGCGAGTCGATGGCGAGGATCGTCTTCGGATCGAGTTCGCCAGCTTCGAGTCGCTTCTGTTGCACAGCCTGGAATTCCAGCAACATTGCCAACTCCGGCTCGCTCGGCGGGCGAGTCACGAAGCGGCGAAAGATCTCCGTCGCCCTCTCTCCCTTCGACGTTGGAAGTTCCTTGTTCGATGTTCGATATTCCGCGACCGCGCGAGCGAGTTCGAGGTACATCTCGTCATTCAACAGCGTTAACGCCTGCAGCGGCGTGTTACTGCGATTGCGTCTCGGCACACAGTTCTCGCCGGTCGGGCCATCGAACACGGTGTAAGCCGCGAAAGGAGCCGTTCGTTTGCTGAACGTGTACAACGAGCGGCGATAGCGGTCTTCGCCGGGCGAAACCTCCCATTTCATGTTGCCGTAAGACAGTTCCGTCACGCTGGCGGGCTGCGGCGGATAGACGCTCGGGCCGAACATCTTGGGCGACAACCGGCCGCTCGCCGCCAGCATCATGTCGCGCACCATCTCGGCGTCCACACGATACCGCGGCCCGCGAGCGAGCAATCGATTCTCCGGATCGCGAGCCAGTAGTTCCTTCGATACGTGCGAGGCTTGGCGGTAAGTGGCACTGCTGACGATCGACCGATGCAGCTCTTTCATCGACCAGCCGCGCTCGACGAACTCGATGGCCAGCCAATCGAGCAACTCCGGGTGTGTCGGCGGATCGGCCTGCGTGCCAAAGTCGCCGTTGGAACGCATCAGCCCCGCGCCAAACAGCGCCAGCCAGGCACGATCCACCGTCACGCGAGCGGCCAGCGGATTGGCGTCGCTCACCAACCAGCGAGCGAATTCGAGGCGATCCTTGGGCGGCGTTTTCGTCAGCGATGTAAAGACGTCAAGAATCGCGGGCCCGACCGGTTCGCGCGGGCTCAAGTACTCGCCCCGATGATGACGGTGAGTCGCGCGGGGATGATCGGCCGTTCGCTCCGACATCACCATCGCGGCAGGAGCTTCCGGCAACTGGTTGCGCAATTCGTCGATCGGCTTGCGGGCTTCGGCGAGCAACGGCGTGACGCTCAGGAAGTAGGATCGGATGGA
Organism: Planctomycetota bacterium; assembly: GCA_027622275.1. GTDB lineage: Bacteria > Planctomycetota > Planctomycetia > Pirellulales > Pirellulaceae. The sequence goes on from JAQBZB010000104.1 coordinate 9,755, forward strand.
CTCGGCTTCCTGCGCGTTCCAGGTGGATGAGTCACGAACCAGCAAGGACTCGATTGCGATCGGCGTCTCGGTGGCTTGTGCCTGTTCCGCGACGGTCGTGGAAAAGCGGAATCGTCCCAGGCTGGCCGCAAAGTGTCGCTCGAACAACATTTCGATCGTGAGCGTGCCGCTGGGTTCGAGCGGCCTCGCAAAGTTCAGTACCAGTTGGCTCGTCTGGCCTTCACGGCCCGAGGTCGACCAGCCCGTAGAACCGTCGCCGTCGAGAACATTCTTCGCGTCGGCACTGCCGCTGCCGATACTGATCTTGCCGTAACTGTGCGACGCGGATGCGATCTCTACCGCGCTGTCACCAACGGCGGCATCGAGTTCGCTCAAAAAGAAGTCGCCCTTGCGGCCTTCGTAGTAGCAACGTCCGGGGCCGCCGGATGGCAAGCGTTCATCCGGCAACGCTTCCAACCGCAAAGCCGCGATCGGACTCGCAAGCGACGTCAAATCGAATGTTAACGTAAACACGTCTCGCTTCGTGATGTCGCCGCTGGAAAGAATCGAGCCATCTTCCAACACTTCCAATCTCGGCAGGTTCGTCTTCATCTCGGTTGGACGCAGCACGGACCAAGTCGCGGTGGCGGCTTGCTTCGTGGCGAGCCACTGGCCGAATTCTTTGTCGAGGTTCTTCTCGCGACGTGCCTCGACGGGCTCGTCGCCTTCCGCCGGCGGAAAGTGCGTGGGCAGCTTCGACTCCAACTCCGCGATTTGTGCTTCGATCTCCTGCCGTCGACTGCGTGACGCATCATCCGGAATCAGCAAGTCGGGTTCGTCTGCATTGTTCAACAGCGCCATGAGGCTGTAGTAGTCGGTGTGCGAAATGGGATCGTACTTGTGCGTGTGGCATTGAGCACAGCCGGTCGTCAGCCCCATCCACACCGCCCCGGTCGTCGCGACGCGATCGACCATCGCATAGAACCGATACTCCAGCGGATCGATGCCACCTTCCTCGTTCAACATCGTGTTGCGATGAAAGCCCGTGGCGACACGCTGGTCGTTCGTCGCGTTGGGCAACATATCGCCCGCAAGCTGTTCGATGGTGAACTGATCGAACGGCATGTCGACATTCAGCGCCTTGATCACCCAGTCGCGATAGGACCACATCGTTCGCGGGCGATCTTTCTCGTAGCCGTTCGTGTCGGAATAGCGAGCCAAGTCGAGCCACGCCCGCGCCCACCGCTCGCCGTAGTGCTGCGACTTCAGCAGCCGGTCGACCAACTCGTCGTACGCTTTCGGATCGTCGCTGCTTGCAAACGCATCAGCTTCCTCTGGACTCGGCGGCAAGCCGATCAGATCAAGATACAACCGGCGGACCAGCGTATAGCGATCTGCTTCAACGGAAGGCGATAACTGTTCCGCTTCGAGCCGAGCAAGCACGAAGCGATCGATGTCGTTGCGCGCCCACTGCGGATTACTGACCGCTGGAACTTCCGGCCGCTGCGGCGGGACGAAGGCCCAGTGCTGTTCGTAAGTCGCCCCGTCGTTGATCCAGCGGCGGAGTTGTTGTTTCTCTTCTTCGGTCAGCGATTCGCCGGAATCAGGCGGCGGCATTCGTTCGTCGGGATCTTCCGAGAAGATCCGGCGCAGCAATTCGCTATCGTCTGGCTTATCCGGCACGATCGCGCCCGCATCGACAGCCGATTCGCGGACGTCGAGCCGCAGTTCGGCTTTCCGCTCTTCCTCGTCGGGCCCGTGACAGGCCAAACATTTGGCGGCCAACAGCGGTCGGATGGTGCGGTTGAATCCGATCGGCTCCTCCGCACGAGCCAAGTGTCCGAAGCTACCCAGCAGGGCCAACGTGACATATAGTATCGGCTTGGGCAGCGAGCGGTTCATGGACTCTCTTCTCGATGAGAATAACTCCACGGCCATTATCGATGATCGCTACCATGAATTCAACGCGGAGCGCCTTTCCCGCAGGGCGATTCAGTTTTTCACGTTGGATAAATCAGCCGCTTGGGCGCTAGCCCACGGTTCGCGAGGGAACCGGACGCTAGCGCGTTCCGGCTAATATCGCAGATTGAAAAACTGAATCGCCCTGGCCTTTCCCGCGTCATTGCCCCAGATCGATCGGATTCCCGTCGTGGCGGTTGCCGAAGTTCTTGAAGACCGTGGCGTCGATCGTATAACTGATGAAGCGCGTCGAACCGTCGGCAAGTACGAAGTGGCAACCGCCGGGATGGGCGCTGCCGAAGTGCTGGATGTCGTCTGTCGCACTGTCCTTCTGCGGCGGCTCGTCGGTCCAGCGGCGGTTGTCGGCATCGTCACCCAAGTACGCGGCCTGATCGTCCCCCAGCGACTGCCCACTGTGATAGAAGGCGCGGGCCAAGTACTTTTCGCCCACCATCGCTGTCGAACTGGTTCCGTCCGTGACATCCGCCATGCGAATCTGCGTCCGCACGTAAGCCACGCCGGTGGCCTGTGGGAACGGGGGCCAAGCGTAACTGTTCACGTCGGCCGGGTTCATGCTCGGCGGCCCGCCCGGCGTGTTGATGATGCTGTCTCCCGCGCAGACGGCATAGTCCGTGCGCGCTCCGTCCGTCACCGGATCGCTGTTGATCGGCAACGGCGCGCCGCTGGGGACCGGATAATTGCGAGCGGCCCGCCGCGACGGGCAGTAGAAGACTTTGACCGGCGTCTGCAGCAGTTGCGCGGTCGCCGCCCCGCCGGACGCCAAGTCCCGCGCTGCTTCTTGTTCCAGAAACGGCAGCACGTTGAAGCACCAGCCACCCGGCTGCCGCTGGTCGAACCCGCGACTCGCGTCCCCCACCCACCGCCAGCCCCAGCCGTTCGTCGGGAAGTGCTTGTAGGTATCGTGATGCAAGTGAAACGCCAGTCCGATCTGTTTCAGATGATTCTTGCATTCGATCTTCCGCGCCGCCTCGCGTGCCGCTTGCACCGCCGGCAAGATCAACGCGACCAAGATGCCAATGATCGCGATGACGACGAGCAATTCGACGAGCGTGAAGCCGCTGCCGTGCGAGAGGTATCTTGCCCGTCGGAAAATCTGTCCATCGGCTGTCGACAATTTCATGGAACGGGCCTTCCGTCACGGATCTGGTAGACGAGCAGCGAATAGCCTATCCGATCACAGGGAACAAGCCGCTGGAAGTACGCGTACCCGCCCGTCGCGGCGACCGGGCGATCGTGACTTGGCATGAGCAAACGTCTCATGCCTTGGACGCGATGGACGCTGACCACGTACCAGCCGTCTGCAAGGTTCCACACGCCAGCCTGTTCCGTCACCACCGAAGAGCCGGGAGGCGACTTGTACTCGACACCAAGTATCGCCGGATCAAACATGCCAAAGGCGGCAACATACAATGGCCGGGCCTCCGGGTGTTGTTCACTCCACTGGCGAAGGCGAGTCATGTCTTGTCCCCAATCAATGCTGCTGTCAACTAGATGAAAGCGTCCATGCGCAGGGCCACCAACCAACACATTGAAGAAGGAAAGACTGTGCGGATAACTTGCCAGACATTCGACGATGGTCGTCATCAGCAATAGTGCGATGCAGCCACGCTGCCACCTGCTCGACACTCCGAGCGTGGAGGCACCCACGCATACGAACGCAAACGGCAAGACCGGCAGCACATATCGAAGGTGGTTTAACCCAGTTTGAGAGCTAACAAATAGGAACACGACGACGGGACATGTGAAAAGCAAGACCATTCGAGACTGCGTCATGCGCTGGCCCGCTAGAGAGAAGCACGACGTGATGCCGACGAGGAACAGCGCCAGTGTGCCAAGTGGTGTCTTCACGGCTAAGCCGTACAAGTAGTAATACCACCATCCTCCTTGGCGAACCTCGCCTCGCAGATACGATTCGGCTCCTTGCTCAAAGTCGCGCTTCTGAAAATCGATACCGCGTAAGAAGCTCACTGGAAGGGGGACTGGCAGTTCCGCCATCCAAGTGCGTTCAAATCGATTCGCAGGCTCCCACCCTCCGTCACCTCCCAACGCATCACAGACGAACTGATACTCCCCAAGATTTGTGAAGCTCTTCTCCCAACCGTAGAAATGATTGAGTCCCACGAGAGCCATAACGGGCACGATGACGAACAGCTTCGCAACATGCTTCCCGTCGAGTCCAGGATACATTCGAGGCGTGACGAGCCGCAGTAACATCCACTGCAGCACCAACGCCCCGAACAAGATAATCCACGTCGCCTTACAGAGCAGCGCAATCGCCAGCGATGTGCCCAACAGAAACGTCCGTTGCCACGACGGGGTGCGAAGCCAGCGAGTGAACAGGTAGCACGTCGTTACGCCCAATGCGGTGGCGGCTACATCAGGTGTCACAAGATGCCCATGTGCCAAGACGTTCGGCGAGAAACACCACAGTGTGGTCGACAAGAGCCCCGCCGCGTTTCCAAACCACTCGCGAGACCACATCGCCACGACGATCGCACCGAGCAAGCTGAATGGAATGCAGGCCAGCCTTGCCGCAGCGAACAACTCTAGCGATCGTTCGCCGTTCAGTTCACAAAACCGTCGCCCGACTTCGAGCTCCCATCGATTCAGCGGATTGTTGACAAATCCTTTCCAGTCCGTTCGTGGCCTCATCAGCACGACGGGGGTAGCCGCCACCGAGCGGGCAAGCGGCGGATTAACACTATACAAGGACATGTCGCCGGTGGTGAGATGGCAAACGCCGGCGGGCAAATGGCCGACTTCGTCCAGTGTGGGGCTGTCCCGAAATGCCTGGAAGGCCAGCAAGCAGGTATGGATCACCAGCAGAAGTGCGACCCAACCGGCGAACTGCCAAGGCCGCTTTGCCGAGGTGGTCATCACCGCCATGTCACGGTTGTCCATTGGCGGTTGTCGTGGGGGAATCGCTCGCATTCGAGCTGTCGCCAAGATCCCAGACGGTCAACAGCTTTGTCTCCCAATCCTCCGGGCCAAGAGAGTGCGCATCGGCCGGATTACAGGCGGCGATCAAGTACCGCCCGGATGGTGAAAAACCCAGATGAGAACAATAACTCTGTTGAACTCCGGAGAACTTCAAAGTGATGGGCGGTACGTTATCGATGGAAAACAAATGAACCGCATCATGCAAGTGAAATCCCACCGCAACGCGCCGTGCAGCGAGGGAAACGGCAGCATCGTAACCCACTTGTGGCCCGCGTCCGCGACCAATCGCAGTCGTTTCATCCAAGGCCATCGGAAGCAAACGCTGTGCCGGGAGATCGAACAAGGCAAAGCCGCTGAACAAATTGTTATCGAGGGGGCCATCCCGGATCGGGTCTCTCCTCAACAAGAAGCCGACACGAGACGGGTCATAGAAACCAAGCATCGCGACCGTGCCAAATAACGGCGGAGTCCCGACCACGGGTTGTTTAGTTTGCGTATTCCACACACGGACGGCCGTAATGCCAGTTTGGCTTGTATCGACGGAGGCGGCAATCAATGGCGAGTCGGAGCTGGTGTCGATCCGACCAATCGCTCCACCGCTTTTCAATTCTGCTTCGACGACGCCCGTCATTGCGTTCAACATCACCAAGACGTCTTGTTGACGCTCGGCTTCAACGGACAAGATCGAGTTACCGGTGTGCGTAAAACCGATCATCGGCGGAAGCGGGCCTGGCTTAAACGACCCAGCATGGATACCCCCGCGAAACGGGCGGCGGAAGTGAAGCTGATCTGTCGCCGTTTCAACACACACAAGTTCGTTACTGCCGGAAGGCCCATCCACGATCATTCTCACGGCGAACTGCTTGCCGTCCGGCGCGACAATACAATGCGTAATCTGGCCGACTTCGCCGAGACTCTGCACGGGTTGGAACTCGTCCCGCAGAACATCCCAGACGACGATCCGCGATGCCGGCCCCAGCGGACGTTTCGTGGTGCGGATCTTGTAGTACACCTTGCGAGTCGGATCTTCGCTGACCACCAGGACGCGATCTTTGTCCAGGAATCGCACATGTGTGACCGGCGTTTCCTGCCGGAGCACGGCTAGCGACTCAGCCCGTTCCAGCGACCAGATGCGAGCCGTTCCGTCTCGGCTACCGGAAACTATTCTCGTTCCGTCCGACGAGGAGTCGACGTAGGTGATTCCGGCAGTATGACCGACGAGCGGTTGGCCATCGCGAGCGTGTGCGTCGGACATCATGAAGAAGATGAGAGCAACCGTACGAACCACGACACGATTGATCGTCATCAGTTTGGTTTTCGTCATGGCTCGTGAACTCCCGCAATTTCGGATTCGACTAAACGTCCGCCAACGTTGGGCAGTGACGCAACGACTCGCGCATTCCGGATTTGCCGCCATGCCAGCGGTTGCGAGTCGGCGAAGGACGCACAACGCGACCGTCCATCAGCACTTTGGTGGACAAAATGTTTGTGGTACTGTGATCGAAGCCATGCTGCACCCGTTGAGTTGAGCATCGACAGGTTTTCCCTGAACGCTCCCGCCGCACGCGGGCATAGCTTGGGTGCAACCGGTATAGACGGTAACGGTCGTGCCCCCAATCTGTTGCGGCAGGCAGTTCGTTGCAGGACCCGGCGTACGACCGTAGATTGCTTGAGCCGGAACATATCCTTTCAATTGGGTCCGTGTGCAAACCTGACCAGTACTCTGACCATAAGTCATAGTGCTCTGCGTATTGTGACAGCCTTCATTACATCCTGGACCATTACAAGCAGTTGCCCATACCGGCGGCACGGGAGGCATGCCGGCGAATGTGCTCAGGAATATCCATGCCGCTGCACACAACATGAATCCGGAAATTAGTCTTTGCGATGTCATATCTCACCTTCCTTTCAAAAACTACCGTGAACGCCGCGCACGCGCGCGACGAAACAAAACAATAACCATGCTTCCAATCAGCGTAACCACAAGGAGCATCACCACCCACGCGGTCCTCCGAGAGTTCGGCACGCCGGTGTATTCGTATTGGTGAAATGGGTTGGCACCATCCATGACCAACATACCCACCTTGGGCGTTAGGCGGAACGCGTCCTGCTTCAGTGCGTCTGAAGAAAACGAAACGGTGCGCAGGCTCAAATCCTCTGTCACAGTTGAACCCGGACCACGCAGTGATGTCGCTTGTGCGTCGGACATATAGACGTCACCATTGGCGTCGCGATCGTATCGGATGGTAATCTCCCGTCCTACTTTGCCGAGTTCATATCGCAGCACATGGACCACGCGATATCCGACCGATGGTGCCACCCCGTATTCGTCGTACGACTGCGCGAAACCTTCCACGGCCGGCGTGCGAAGCAACAATACTCCTTCGGGATAGTCCTCGTGTACCGCTTCACCGACGAGGGAAAGATTACTAGCGTCGCGCGGAGTCGCAAACTCCTTGACCTCTTTCCCCGAGAATCGCTCCATGGATGGCCGCAGCGGGGCGTAGCCATGAGCCAACAAGACGAAGTAATCCCACTCTGGCAGCGTCGCCACCTGGGAATTCTCTATGAATTCCACGTTAGGCAAAGCGCTTTCGGGTGCGGATTTGTCGCGAACGTCTGGAAGGAGTTCCACACCCTTTCCATCCGCGAAAACGAACGTCGATTCTCGTGGCAAGTATCCTTTCTGCGTAATATCGTAAGTCGGGAACGACTCGTAGCGACGAAACCGCTCATGCTCGAAATCGATGACCCACTCGATTCGGACGGGGTTGGTGGTGTCTTCCGGGGGAATGATCCCTTCCTCGCGGCCCAGTGCTCCCTGGGCGGTAAACGAAACTCCTTCCATAGCGTATGAAACGCAAGGCGATGCCGCCCGCAACTCGCCCCACGCCCGGACAATCGTCTCGATATCTTCGGCAATCGCACATCGGCTTGCGCAAACAGCCACAGTTGCGAAAAACGCTCCCGTCATCCATCTCGATAGGCGAAGGTGCCAATAGCGTTTGGTCGAATTAACTGAGATCGATCGCATCTGTTTCATCTTTCCGCCACATAGGACACGACTGGGACTTCGACGCGAACCGTTTCGCCATCCATCGTGCGTACTTCGAGGCTGACCTTGGACTGAAAGGTTTGCGCCGCTACGCAATCCTGATCGAATACTAGCACCTGTCCGTGGGAGCGATGAGGTTCGGGGGCGGGTGTTACACGTAATCCGTCCGCGGATACCACATCAACTCGAAGTAACGCTCTGCCGAGCCGCGAGCGAACTAGGACTCGTTTCGAGCTATGATCACCCACGTGCCGTCGGCCGAAGTTAACGATCGGAGGGACGGCTTCAATCTCCGAGAGTTTGTCGCCCTGCACAAAGTAGCTGACCGCCGGCGCGTCGATACCATCAAGGAACTTCGGACGCAGAAGAATTGTTCCCGCGAATCCACCAACCGGCAATGACTCGATCGGCTTAACTCGAAGCTCGTGCTCACCATTCTCCGAAGTCGGGTTGATCGAGGCGAAAAATAATTCCGTGCTATAGCTTTCAATCTCAACGTCGCTGATGTCGTCCGCGGTTCGCACCGTGGCAACCATCTCTTGTTCCCGCGAGCCGATAACGGCGTCACTTCCCCCGAAAGTCATTACCCGCGGCGTGGTCACGATGAGCGGACGGACGCGACCCTCAAGCCGCCAACCAACGCCGCGAACCTCTTGTTGATTAACTTGAATCCGAGGGACGATCGTGACGTCAAAGGGAACTTCTGCCAACGAGCCCTGCTCGATTTTTACAAACGTCAGGTCCAAGGTGACGTTAACACTCCGAGTTTCACCCGGTTGTAGTTCACACGACGTCGGTTCCACTTTCGTGCAGCCGCAAGACGTTTCGAATTCCAGCACGCGCACCGTCTCATCTCCCTTGTTGGAAATTGGGAGCGTCCATTCGAAGTGACTCTGGGCAATGGCCGTGTCAAATGTCAAGGCGTGGCTCGGGATGCTCAAACCGAGGTTGATGCTCCGATCGAGAGACCGAGCCTTCATAAACCACGCACCAAACGCTGCAATCAACAGAACCGCGCTCAGCAGCAGTAGCCGCTCGACGACACGATCCTTGAATCCACATCTCGAAATGCGAAACTTCATCATCGTTGGGCCAATCTTGAAGGTGCTCTTGGCGTGTCAGAGTCAGAATATGCGACGTTTTGGACGGTTCCATCAATCAAATCCACAATCACCGGCACACGCACGCGCCAAGCATCCGCGCCGGAGAGAAGGAATTGACGCGCAGGACCGGCTGGTCGATCCGTCGTGTCGCGATGAACATTGATTACCGCGATTCGGAGGCCCGACTCCTCCCGCGACCAACGCGGTGGTCCGTTGGTGACGACGTCAGTGCAATGTGGACATCGGCTGCTATAGATCAGAATCCGCCACGCGCCGTGCATGAGTGCGTCGCCACTGGCGATTTTCGACACGACCGGCAACTGCTCGCCAACCCAAGCATCCGGTTCAAGCACCACGCTATACCAAGACCTGGTCACGCCTGGACCTAATTCATCGACCGGCCAAGACCAGGCAACCAGTGCGCCGGTCGAGAGTGCGATCAGCATCATTGCACCACTTTGTGGAAGCGAGAGTCCCAGCCAGCGAAAGTATGGTCGGCCCGTCAACAGAAAGCAAAAGACGATCCCGACATCGAACACCAGCATTTGCCACGTTTGCATTTTTACATCGCCAAGACACTCGCAGGAGTCGTGACCTAGCGCAACATTCGCCATTGATGCGCCGACAAACCCAAAAGTCATCACGAGCGTGACAAACCAAGACATCGCCGGGAGCACATCCAGAACAAGCAACAAGGCCAATCCGAACTCAAAAACTGCAAGTGAGCCAACAGCCACAACCACAGTCAGACTGCTGTTGCCGCTTGTCAGATACCCGGCCTTGAGAGCCGCAGCCGCGAACAAAATGATGGCAAAGCAATACTGAAATGCCCGATACCCCGCCCGCGCTTTCCATGACCAATGACCGATCTGTCGTCGTGTACTTTCTCTATGTGTGTCGTTCATCGCTACTCAATTCACTTCGTAGTTCTCTGATTCAATTCGATGACCACTCAATTTGGGATCGCCAAGCATCACCTTCGCCAGATCGGCGGGGCCACTTCTGGAACTCTCGCTCAATCTAAGCCAATAACTCGTGTCCGCAATAGGGTATTTTTCCTACACGCCGCTTTATTGTTGCTGCAGCGCTCCGAGGACCACGATGATCAGTTCCGGGCTCGAATCAGCGCTGAACTTACTCCGCAACCTGGCAAGTTGACTGTGAACTGTCTTCACGCTGATCCCAAGTCGTCGAGCGATTTGTTTGGCGGTTTGTCTTCCGAGATACAGATCCAAGACTTCTTGCTGGCGGGGTGGCAGGCCTTTGTAAATTCGCCGAACCTCCGACTGATCGACATCGGCAGTGTGAACCCGCGGCGGAGGCAGCGCCGGAGCTCGATGCCCGTTCCGAAGAATCGCGTATTCGATGCGAAGATGCAGCTCCTCGGTGCTCACGTTCTCATCGCTCAAATAGTCTTGGACTCCCTGCCGAATCAAACGGTGACCATAGTCGTGGTCAAGACTTTCGTCGATCACAAGGACCGGCATCGAACCGACACTTCGTAGCGTCTCATCCACCACACCGCGACTTTCGTTGTCCGCAGAACACGCAACGCAAAGTACCGCACACGGCCCGTCCGTCGTTAAGTCCGGTAAACGCTGTTGTAGTTCGCCGACGGAACGGACGACCTCGACCCGCAGTCCGGCCAAAAGATCCAGCAGAACGGATTGAATCCCTGAGTCGCTGCCACAATCGACGACCAAGATCTCAGCCATGAGTTCCCGCCTCCCCGCTGACCGCTGACCGCTGACCGCTGACCGCTGACCGCGTTGCGCCTCTGGCTGCCACATGAATGTTTCATAAGTCCACCCCAATGTTTGTGAAGTGACCTCACAGCAATGAATGCAAGTGCGCCCAGTCAAGCGAATTCTCCCACTCATGGATGCCTGACGAACCCCGGATTATTCATGTAGGGTGCGTGACGTCGGCTTTGCCTCTGTGGTGCGTTGATCGTGGATAATCCGGGAACATGCGACAGTCGTCCGCCGCCCGGTAGTGACGAGCGGCAGCGGACAAGTCAGAATCAGCTTCAGGACATTACGGCGATGGCAAACGCAATTGCGGCACTGGCCCGAAAGGAAAATCGATGACGCCTCCCACGGAACCCACCGACGACGATGTCTCGCTTGACGAACTCCTGCCGTGGTTGGAGTTCGGCTGCTGGACGGCGCTGGTGCTGGCTCCGATCCTGTACTACGTCAATGGCCCGAGCGTGTCGACCGATCAGGCCGTCGTGCGAACCGGACTCGTGATCGTTGCTGCCGTGGGAGCCGTGTTGTTGCGGTTCGTCAATTGGCGGCGGAAGCGAGCGGCTTGAACGGTAAGGACACGTAGCCGCTTCGCAACTGTGGAAACAACCCAACGTAGCTTATACTTCAAGCTCGTATCTTGAAACCAGAAAGGACAACCAATGACGAAGACGGTAAATGTTGCCATGGTCGGTTTGGGGTTCGGTGCCGAGTTCATTCCAATTTATCAGAGACACCCGAATGCGAACGTGGTTGCCATTTGCCGCCGCAATGCAGCAGAGCTGAACAAGGTCGGCGACGCGCTCGGCATCGGCAAACGGTATACGAAGTATGAAGACGTGCTCCGCGACCCGGGCGTCGACTTCGTTCACATCAACAGCCCCATTCCCGACCATGCCCGCATGTCGCTGCAAGCCTTGGACGCGGGCAAGCACGTCATGTGTACGGTGCCGATGGCCACGACGATCGATGAATGTCGCCAAATCGTTGAGAAGGTGAAAGCGACTGGCTTGAAGTACATGATGGCCGAGACGGTCGTCTACAGCCGCGAATTCCTGTTCATCAAGGAGCTGTACGAGAAAGGTGAACTCGGCAAGATTCAATACATGGCGGCGTCGCATCCGCAAGACATGGACGGCTGGCCCGATTATTGGGAACGCATGATTCCGATGCATTACGCGACGCATGTCGTCAGCCCGGTGCTCGGGCTGGTGAACGGTCTGGCCGAGCAGGTCTCGTGCTATGGATCGGGAACCGTGCGCGAGGACATTGCGAAAAAGTCGGGCAACAAGTTCGCCATCGAGTCGTGCCAGATCAAGATCGCCGACAGCGACATCGCGGCTCACATCTGGCGATTCTTGTACGACACGGCGCGGCAGTACCGCGAGAGTTTTGATGTGTACGGCACGAAGAAGAGCTTCGAGTGGACGCTGGTCGAAGGCGAACCGCATGTGCTGCACACGGCCAAGAAGCCGGAACCCGAGATCGCGTCGCACGTCGAGGTGCCCGACTACGCCCACCTGCTGCCCGAACCGATCCGCAAGTTCACGCAGACGATCGAAGACGCCGACCATCTGTCGTTCATTCAAGGCGGCGGCCACGGCGGCTCGCATCCGCACCTGGTCCACGAGATGGTCAGCGCCCTGATCGAAGATCGCGATCCGCGGCCCAATGCGAAGACCAGTGCGAACTGGACTTGTGTCGGGATCTGTGCTCACGAGTCGGCGTTGAAAGGCGGCGAGGTCGTCAAGCTGCCGGAGTTCACGCGTTCGTAGGAGCTTCGTCCATGAGTCAAGTAGATCCTGAAATCAAAGCACTCCAAGATTCAATATTTCTGTCGAAGGTAGCGCGCGCTCGGCGTACTCCGATCAATGAAAGACTTGCCGCCGGGCCGTTGTTGTTCGATCAATGCTGCCGGATCATGCGAGACGGGATTCGAGGGCAATTCCCAGACTACACGGCGGAGCAGGTAGAACGAGAATTCCAGCGCCGGCTTGCCATCGGAAAAAAACTGAGCGATGGCAAGATCTACCGAGATGCGGGAATGATTGATGAATAGCCTGGAAGCGACGGCAGCGCTGTGACGAGGACCGAGCGAGTGACTTGGAAAGAGCTTCGCGATCTTGAAAAGGCAGAACGTCTCATGACGCACGTCCCTGATCCGTTGCGAGCCGAGCTGACGGAGATTCTCGTCAGCGCCGGCTCGATTCGAATCGAGCGGATCGTTTCTCAGGGACAAGCCTCGCCGGAGGGATTTTGGTACGACCAACAAGAACACGAATGGGTCGTGATCGTGCAAGGGGCCGCGAGATTGCAATTTGAGGACGAAATTGTCGAGCTGAAGCCAGGTGACTTCGTGAACATTCCGGCTCACCGCAAACATCGCGTCGAGTGGACAACGCCAGACGAACCAACCATTTGGTTCGCTGTCTTTTATGCAACCGACGGAAAGGGCCACTGACGCGGAAATAGGGGGGCGGAAGGACGGCGGGACGTTTGAAGCTGACCAAAAAGAACGTCTGCCACTCGTCTAGAAACTATCTTGGCGATGATCCGGGAGGCGGGGCCGGTGAGATTCATTGTCCATCGGTGGTACGAACAAGTTTCCAGACATCCTTCTGCATGTTGTTGCCGGCGACCATCCAGAGAGCGTTGTCGTAGACGAACAGGCTGGCCGCGTGCCGGGGATTCCAAGGAGTGTTGGGGACTTCGCTCCAGTTAACGCCATCGGCTGAATACCAGACGTCCTTCATGTTTCCGCCCGCTTCGTTGTAATAGCCTTCCATCACCCACATGTTTCCGTCAAAGACGGCGACGTCGTGGTATTGTCGGGGCTGCCACGGAGCAGCCTTGGTGTGCAGTTCCCACTGGACGCCGTCCGCGGAACTCCAGACGTCGTTGTAGTAATTTCGTGTGGGAGTGGTCGGAGTATCGTAAGTGCCTCCGCCCAGAACCCACATCCGTTCCTTGAACACCACATTGCCGCCAATCATGCCGCGCGGGGACCAACAAGGTTCTTGGGGAGTCACTTGCTTCCAGTGAACGCCGTCCGTCGTGGTCCAGGCATCGCGGTAGAATACTTCCTTCCGGGGAGGTGCGAAGCCCGGCATGGTTTGCCCGCCGATCACCCAAATCAGATCGTTGAAGACCAGCGTATAGTGCAACACCCGTGGTCCCCAGGGAACATCGTGATTCTTGTTGACGTAGTTCCAAGTTTTTCCGTCTGCTGAATTCCACACGTCGCTATGGATATGCCCCTGGTTCGCATCGCCGCCGACGATCCACATCTTGTCCTTGTACACGACATAGCCGGCCGTGTGCCGGCCTTCCCAGTCGCTCGTCGGATCGAAATTCTGGTCGAGGAATGTATTCGGCTTCACTAGCGACCATGCGGCGCCATCCGTGGAACTCCAGACTTCGTTGTTGCAGATTCGAGGAAAATGAACTTTGTCGCTGGGATTCCAACCACCCAACAGCCACATTTTGCCTTTGAACACCAGCGCGCCGGCACCATCACGCGGTGCATACGCCGCTGTTTGGGTTACGTTGACCCATTTGTACTCCGATGCGGCTGCTTTCTGCTCCGCGTGGGCGGTGCCTGTGTGGGCACTGCAGAGAGCTGGGATGACCAGCCAGAACATGATTCTGTGCATCGTGGGGAATTCCTCTATCAGTTGTGGATCGACATGCCTCGCGTGTTTGTGCCGGAGGTTTTGGTCGCTTGCGTCTCGACAGCCAGACAACCAATGTCAGAGCCGATGATAGCACCATGCACAACTTCGTTCCAGGAGCTTACTTCGGCCGAACCCGCGCCCGTTCATCTCCGCAGACCGATCTCGGCACCATCGATCCGACTGACAACGAGTAAAACGTGGGCCGTTCCGCCACCCCACTTCTTGGAACGGCATTCGCCACACGGAGAATTCAGTCATGCTCACACGGACGTCTCGAGCGGGACGCGAGAGAGAATCTCGTTTCGCCAAGCCGCGATTCGTAGCGGGGTTTCTTAGCAGAGTTTTCGTAGGATTCCAGCTACAAGCAAACTCATCATTTTACGACAGATATGCCAACCCGGAGAGTTCAGAATACGTGGTGCCAAGTTTTCCCGTTTCGATCCTCGCTCCGGCAGTCTCCTCCGTGAAAGACCGAATCAGCGAAGTTGTTTCATTCATCGTGCTGCTTTGCGTCAACGTGGGGTGGCTGATTGCGATGTGTTTGGCGCTCTCACCGCGCTAACGACCGTTCCGAACCACGTGATATTGTCCTGCCAAAACGCTGGGTCGCGTGTCTTGTCACGGCGTAACGGAACAGCCACTATGGAGCATCCATAGGATTTGTCGCCATTCAGGCAATTCTCGGCTGCGCTGCAACATGCCCAAACCACGGTCTGAACACGTCTCTGTTCTTGCTCCCGCGGTTATGTGGCGGTTTCTGCTCGCTTTTGTTTTCGCGGTGGTGGTGTTTTCATTCATTGTTGCGGCGATATTCCGTCAAGATGTCCTTCATCAACGTGTCACGCTCGAGCAAGAGTCACAGCATGTGCTGGCTCTGCAGCAGGAGTTGCTCTTATTCGAGTTCCGAACAGTCCAGTCGGACCTGCTTTACCTCGCTAGGCAAGATACGTTGACGCGATTCCTCTCGGGTGACATGGCCGCGCGAAACGGACTGGAACGTGAGTATGTAAGCTTCGCCCTCAACAAGGCTGTCTACGACCAGATTCGGTGTCTGGACGCGACTGGTCAAGAGATCGTTCGCGTCAACTACCGTGACGGAAGCGCCGGCGCGGTGCCGCAAGACGCATTGCAGAGCAAAGCCACACGCTATTATTACCAACAAGCCTTGTCGCTCGACGAGGGCGAGTGTTTTGTTTCGCCGTTCGATCTGAATGAGGAGCATGGGCAGATCGAACAACCGATCAAACCGGTGATCCGATTTCTTACACCAGTCTTTGACGACGCAGGCGAGAAGCGCGGGCTCCTGGTTCTGAATTATCTCGGAGCGCACTTGCTGTCACAGTTGAAACAGATTTCTTCCGGTTTCCGGGGCGAGACGATGTTGGTCAATCCGGCGGGAGAATACCTGCAGGCTCCCGATCCGGACCATGAATGGGGTTGGTTGTTGAATCACAAACACAGTTTTCGCAGCACGTTTGCAATCGCCTGGGAGGAAGTCAAGCGTCTTGACACAGGGCAACTTCGTGTAGGGCGAACTCTATTTACGTTCCAGCGAGTGTCACCGGGCGGCCGCTCAATTGCAAAACTGCCGCATTCGACGACGGAAGTTGAAGATCAAAATGCGAGTTCCGTGATTCTTGCGTCCTACGTTTCTGCCTCGGTCGCGAATGCACATTCAAGAGCACTCTTGAAGCAACTGATGCTCATGCATGTCGCAGTGATGACAGTAGCCGCCATGCTGTCGCTATACTGGGCTCGATCCAGGGAAGTTCGGAGATACCACGAACAGCGCATCGCAGAATCGGAGTCCCGCCTGCGGCAACTCTCCAGCATGATGCTGGCCGCTCAAGAAACGGAGCGTCGCAATCTTTCTCGCGATCTGCATGACGAACTTGGACAGCAAGTGACAGCCATCAGTCTCGATTTGCGTTCTCTGGAAAGGAAAGACGGCGGGGCTCATTCCAACGCTTTGCTGCGACGAGCGATTGACGAGACCGATCAGCTGTTGAAGAGCTTGCACGAAATCGCAACGCGAGTGCGCCCCAGTGTCTTGGACGATCTTGGCTTGCAGGACGCCGTCGAGAGCTACCTTTCCGACTACCAACAGCGAACGGGGATATGCGTAAGTTTTCAATTACACTTTCTTCGACAGAACATCCCCGCCACGGTCGGTGAGAACGTCTATCGTATCCTGCAGGAAGCCCTGGCAAATGTGGCGGCGCATTCCCAGGTTGATGCGGCAAGAGTTACAATTGAGACGGACGACGAAACGCTTCGCATGATGGTGCGAGATTCAGGAATTGGGTTTGATCCAGAAGATCGTAACGGCTCCAAGAGGCTGGGAGTCCTGGGGATGAGGGAACGTGTCGAATTGTTGCATGGTCAATTTGATCTACAATCGACGCCTGGCGGGGGGACGCAGATCCGCGTTTCGATACCGCTGGGTGAAGACGAACAATAACAGTCGCGGGTAAACCTTGACGCTTGTGTCCCCACTAAACGCTCCGATCCGCGTAGTCTTGGCCGACGACCATGAGATGGTTCGCGAGGCGCTGGCGCGGATTCTCGAAGAAAGCGGGAAGATCAGCATTGTGGCTCAGGCAAACGATGGCGCGCAGGCATTGGATGCCGTGCGCAGCTCTCGGCCGGAGGTGATTGTCCTGGACTACTCTATGCCGAGCCAGGATGCGCCGACAGTGATCGAGCAACTCCTGCGACTGTCTCCCAACATCAAGATTCTCGTCTTGACGGTTCACGAGAACATACACTATGCAATTCGCGTTCTTGAGGCCGGTGCCCATGGCTACCTCATCAAATCAGCGGCAGTCGATGAACTCGTCGAGGGCATCGACACCGTCCATCAGGGACGCATCTACGTCTCGCCGCGAGTTTCCCAGGAGGTGCTGCGGCACCTTCGCCAGCCAAAACGCGAACGCGTCGGTTTGGAATCGCTCTCGCAGCGCGAGTTTGACTTGCTCCGCATGTTGGGCGCAGGAAAGACTCTTCAACAGTGTGCCAAGCAAATGAAAGTCAGCACCAGCACAGCATCCACTTATCGCGCCAGGATCATGGAAAAGCTCAACTTCACAAGCACGGCGGAACTGATCCGCTTCGCCTTGGAACAGGACGTGGTCGGCTGATTCTGCCGCTTTGCGGCGCTGGAACGGGTAGACGTCCGTGTCGTAATTCGGCGACAAGAGAATCAGCGTTGTGCCGACAGACGAGGCACATGTTCTCTGTCCATACTGGCCGAAGTTCGTATTCATTTCTTTCCTCTGCTTCATACGGTGCAGGAGTATCGCCATGTTGATTCCAAAGCGCGTGCTGCTATTGGCGTTTGTATTTGTTGGCATCGGGGTGATTCTTGGTTACTCGATCGCCCTTGAGGAGCGTGTCGTGAGAGGTGCGGACCCGCCCGTCGCGAGTGCCGCAACCAAGAACCAGGCCGATACGGCAGATGACCGCGACGCAGCGGTTGACGGAACCAAAACGCGAGCCAATTACGACAAGGAATCCGCCGGCCCTGACTATTTGCGCCAGAGCGCAGGCGTGAGTGTTGATCGCGGCGATTTGGACTTCGGACTCGCGGACGGGCATATCTCGAAGCTGCTCCCCTATCCTCAGCCATGCCGTGAAGGAGACAGAACGCCGCTGGACTTGTGGCGTTACGGCGGACGCGGCAATTCGTCGTGGGGTTCGCCGAATTTGCGGATGGCGTGGGACGACTGGGTAGAGTTCTGTATCGAGCAAAAGCCCAAACTCATGCAAGAAGTTCACGACTACATGAACAGCCGCTACGACTTTCGCGGCAATCCAATTCCTGGTGTCTTCATGTCAGGGGGCCGCAAACCGGTGCC
>JAQBZB010000476.1 GCA_027622275.1 Planctomycetota bacterium
TTTGGCCTCGCACGTTCGATCCTTGACGCCTGCAGAGAGTCCGCCACGACAATCGAGTCAAACTGCTAAGTTGCTGATCCGCCCTCCAATTCAACATTCGATTTCGATCAAATCCTGACATCAAAATTGATGCGAATTCGGATACGTTCGTTTCCTGACCCGGTCGCGCAGACCGAACGCACGAAATCGCCGTGCGTCAATTTGACTGCGCGCGGCGAGTGGAATCGGTGACCTCGCGAGTCAGTTTCGTAGCCACGTCGGCGTAACGGACCGGCATTTGGGACTGACGAGGAACAATCGACTTAACAGGGCACGGTCAGGCTTTCCTGTTTCTCCGTTTTCCCAATGGGCAACCCATCCTGGCTTGTCAGTTGTTGGCTGCACGTGAACGCGCGACCCCACGCTCAGTCCAGTTACGCTGAACCAGGACAGTCGCGGATCACGCCCATTTCAATTGCCGGGGTCCAATGCCGCGGCCGCTTTCCCGGCCGCTCGCCGATGTGGCTCCAACGCGGATTCATCCGCCACCACATCGCGATATGCCTTCAGGGCGTCAGCCTTGCGACCTGCTGCCTCAAGCGTCTGGCCGCGGGACAGTCGCATCGAGCCACGCCAGCTTCCGCCGAGCTTTTCAAGATCGACGAGATTCAGCACTTTCAGCGCTTCGGCATAGTCGCCGCGTCGAGTCAGGAGGCGGGCGGCTCCCTGTAGACCAGTGAAGTACTCGGCGCTGCCGGTACTGGTCTTCGAACTGGCGATCGTGCGGTACGTTTCCAGCGCCAGAGCATCGTTCTTGAGGACGGTTTCACGGTTGTGGGCCATCGTGCGAAGGATGCTCATTCGCACTCGCGAGTCGGATGTGAACTCCAGCGCCAGACGGAAATCGGCATCCGCCTTATCACCGCTTTTCTGGCCGTAGTAAGCCTGCCCACGTGCGAACGCGGCCGCTCCGATCTGTGTGAACGGCCACGTCGAGATGTCCTCGTTGCCGAACTGTTCGATGACCGCGTCCCACTTCTGCTCACCAAGAAGGTTTTCCATCTGAACGGTCTTCGCGATGGCTTCGAGCGGGATCTGGCTGGCCAGTTCGGCCGCTCGTTCGAAGTGTTTTTCGAGCCGGGCACATGCTGCTGCCTGCGAGAGTGCGTGTGATTTCTGGTCGTCCGTTGTCTTCTCACGCTGTGACAAAGCAACGAACGCAGCCAGCGACTCGTCGTATTTCCGACTGCTCATCAACTTGTCGGCGGCCGAAGCTTCGGTCAGAAAGTCGGTCACCGTCTCGTCAAAATCAAACGTGTGCGAGCCGCCATCGTAGAGGTACGCGAACTTCATCGGCACGTGGAATCCGGCCGTGCCTGTCGGCGAGAACGCGGAGTGCTCCGAACCGTTTTCGCGAATTCGCTGACGGCAGATGTTGAAGTGCCACGGCAGGCTCTGCGAGGGCTTGCGGCCGATGACCTGATTGAGTGGATCGTTCTCGTCATCGGTCACGGGGATGCGGATTTCGACGGTCCAATGATCGTCAGCGATGTGAGTCGCGACTTCGGCCTGCGATTCCCAGCGGAACCGTGAGCTCTTGTCAGCGCCACGATCCAGATCGACCAGTGCACCCGCTGGATTGACGGCGATCTGGTAGTAGCTATGCGAGTCGGTCTCGAGTTCGATCTCGATGGCGTCGCCGTACCAGATCGACTGATCCTCGTTTTTCGTCGTCGCGATGTTCAACGGCTCGCCGAGGCGGTCCTCGCAGCGAATCCCGAAATAGAGATGCTGCCCGCTTCGGTCCCAGCCGACCTTGATCGTTGTCCCGAAGATCGGTTGAGCGCCAGTCTGTAACTCGCGCAAACGCCCGGTCGAGGCGCTGAGACAGTCTCGCCAATAAGGTTCGTCCAACTTGCCGTCGATAACGATCAGCTCTTTCGGTTCGCGGACCGTCCTCAACTTCGCGACCAGTCCTCGCTTCTGCCCGAGTTGCCCGGCCTTGCTGCGCAGCGCGTCGAGAAACCCGTCGATCAGCGCGATCCGTCGTCCGTGGATCGAATCCGGTGCCACGCTCGCCCTGGCGGCGGTGAAGATTTCCAGCACGCTGTCGATCTTCTCCTTGTCGCTCTCCATCGCCTGATAGTTGGCCTCGCAGTAATCGAAGAACGCCTTCATCTTCGGTCCCGCCGATCCGTAGAACAGGCGGCAGTATTCATCCAGCATCGCCTCGACATCGGCTTCCTTGCCGCCCCACCACATCCTCGCTGTGAAATACACCTGAAAGTGATCGAAGCCGATGTTCGGGTCGTCATGAGTGCGCGGAAAGCTCAGCCAGATGTCTTCACCGCGCGAAACGCCCTTGGTCGCGTTGATGCTTTCGCCGATCGTCCTCGCGACGAAGGCAGGCAGATACGTGCCGCGGCCGGTGAAGGGGTAGTTTTCGAAAATCAGGATCGGGCGATCCGTCTTCGCGATCCAGCCAGCCCGCAGCTGCTGGATCGGCTCGCGTTGTTCCGGCAGGCTGTTTCGTGGCCGTCGCCCGCCGACGATGACGACCTCAACGTTCGGCTCCAGCTTGTTGATGTTGGACGGAGGATCGGTGTTCGCACCATAAGCGCAGCAGACGATCTTCTTCTTCGGGTGCGTCTTGCCGACCTCCCTCGCGACACGGTTCACAAAGTCCCAGACGTGATTCGACAGCTTTCCACGAGCGCCCATTTCGTCGATCTGTTTGCCCTCGCAGAGATCGCACTGACAGATCGCAATGTAGGCGTCCGGCGGCATGATCGAGACCGATTCGTAGTCGTAGACATCGAACTGCGCCCGAGCCCATTTCACTGTCGCGTCAAACAATTCCTCGTTGGAATAGCAGAGGTGATTCAGACGTTTGCCGGTTTGCGTATCGCGCTTGCCGCCATAAAGGGCGAACCAGTCCGGGTGCTGAGTCTTGAGAATTTCGGGCTCTGTCATGGTGTGCATCCCATGAGCAATCATGAGCCCATAAGGATGCCGAATCCCCAGCCGCATGGCCCAGCGCATGACCTCCTCATCCGCCGTAGCGAACCGCACGCTGAACTGCCGAACCTCGAAATCCGGCTTCACGGTCTGGTCGATTGTCGGCAGCGGTATCGACTTCATCTTCGGGACGACCTCGCCGAGTTCGCCGGGCAGGTACCAACGCACGCCGAGGCTACGCAGATAGCCGCAGACCGCATTAAACGAACCGCGCTCGTCGAATTGCCAGAGATACTCGCGATCATCCTTTGCCAGCGCTGCGGGCATCCGTTCGCGATACTTGTAAAGCCCGCCATTGGGAACGCCGAACGGCAACCCGCTCGCCTTCTC
Source organism: Planctomycetota bacterium (assembly GCA_027622275.1). GTDB lineage: Bacteria > Planctomycetota > Planctomycetia > Pirellulales > Pirellulaceae. The sequence goes on from JAQBZB010000476.1 coordinate 3,328, forward strand.
CCACTCGCCCTGCAGTTTTGCTCCGCGTCCGGAGTTGTTCTTCGCCCACGGCTCCTTCGGCGTGAAATCGGTGTCGTCGCCAATTAGCGCGAGCCACTTCTCACCGGAAGCGATGCGGTAAGCGCCGTGTTCGAGACGATCAGCGGTGACGCCGAGTTTCGCCGCGTGCGGGCTCTCGCCTACGTAGATCTGAACCGAAACATCAACAGAAGGCTCGGCTCTGATTGGAAGCCGCGCGCCGGAGATTTTCGCCACGTAGGTTTGCAGCTCATCCGCCGCCAACCGAGTCGAACGCGCCGGAGATTCTGCGATGATGATCTCAGCGCGAGATTCGCCGTTTTCGACAAGGAAGGGGTCGGCTGCATGAGCGGCTGCCGGGGCGAAGGACAGGCCGATGAGCCAGAGACATAGGTGGATCTTCATAAAGGCGGCATTTCTCTTGGTTTGATGCTTGTTCAATTCTGATTGACGTCCTGTGCTGAGTAAGTTCATGGTTTCACCTGGGCATCAGCTTGCTCGATGGGCAGGCGGGCCACTTTTCCACGCAGCCGGATTTTGTCACTCACGGGCTCGCCGGCGCGAACATCCTCCTCGGTAAAAGTCGCCATGAGCACTTCGCCGAGGGGAGTGCGCTGGTGATCGTAGATGATGTGAATCCTGCCGTCCTTGGCCTGCACGCCGTCGGGATAGGTGACATCATCACGTTCGTCGATCATGAAGCCGCCACTCCAGGTCTTGCCGTCGTCATCCGACACGTAGGCGGTGAGTTGCTCGCGGCCGACACGCCGGTCGAGCGGGCCATGCTTTACCAGGAGCAGACTGCCTGACATCAGACGGCGAACGAAAAAGCGTGAAGTGCAATGCTTGATCGTGCTGCGTTGCACGGGGGCCCATGTCTTGCCCCGGTCGGTGGAAATGGTTTCGGCCAGACCCTGCATCCGTACCAGCATCCACAGTGATCCGTCTTTGCGCTCGACGATCATCGGCTCGTCCGGGCCGCGTTTTCTTGGATCGGCGACATTGGCGGTGCCGCGAAGCGTAAAGCTTTTACCCTGATCGTTCGACGCGTAGACCTTAATACTGTTATCCGTTTTCCACACCGACGAGGTCAGCAGCCAGTCGCCATCGGAGAGCACCGTCGGCTTGTTGAGCATGATGCCGTCGCCCAGCCGACGTGGGGCG
>JAQBZB010000105.1 GCA_027622275.1 Planctomycetota bacterium
GGCTTCCAGCCGCCAGAAGAAGCCAACGAAAATGGCGGCTGGAAGCCACCACTACAACTACAAAAAGTGGCGTTGTCCAACTAGAAAGTCGCTCGTGAGCCGTTTCCTTGAAATCCGACAATGAGGGAGTGGAGCTTGTTCCCGTTGACGCCAGCCGTCCGGTTCGCGACAACTCACTCACTAATTGGCTCTCATTCCTTCGCAGCCGGTGGATTATGGCTCCAGAAGACAATGCGGTTCGGCAAGAGGATTCGCCGGATCAATACCAGCAAGGCAGTTTGCGCAATGCGAGTTTCATTGGGCTGCTCTTTACGCAATTACTGACCGCGACCAACGACAACGTATTTCGCTGGCTGGTGATCGGCATCGGCAAGGACTACTATCCGGACAACGTCAGCGGCGTCCTGACGGCTGGCTCGGCCTGTTTTCTTCTTCCCTATTTGCTGCTTGCCGCCCCGGCTGGTTACCTCGCCGACCGCTTCAGCAAACGGTCGGTGATCGTCGCCTGTAAGGTCGCTGAAATCGTGATCATGGGATTGGGCATTGGGGCCATCCTACTCGGTGTGCCGTGGGTGTTGTTCGTCGTCGTGGCATTGATGGGAGGCCAGAGCGCGCTGTTTTCGCCTTCCAAGCTCGGCTGTATTCCAGAGATGTTGAAGGCTGAGAAGATCTCGGCCGCGAACGGCGCAGTCGGACTCACGACCGTGATATCGACCGTGGTGGGAACGGTTGTGGGATTGATGCTGAGCGATGTCACTGGCGACAAAGGCCAGGAGGGGTGGTGGATTTCGGCGATCGTATTGATCGGGATCGCGTTGGTTGGCTGGCTGTTCAGTTTGCTGATCGCCAAGCTGCCGGCCGCCGATCCCACTCGACGCGTTCCCTGGGACGCACCACAACAGACGTTCCGCGATTTGCGTGTGCTGGCCTCCGATCGTCCGATGCTCCGTGTCGCGTTGGGGTTAACATTCTTTTGGTCGCTCGGACTCCTTGCTAACTTGAATATCGATCAGTTCGCAATGGAAGGGGGTGCGCTGCAGGAATCCGACAAGGCACCGCTCATGATTGGCCTGGTCTTCGGCATCGGGTTCGGCAGCGTCTTGGCGGGCGTTTGGTCCGGCGGGCGGGTCGAACTAGGCATTGTTCCGCTCGGTGCGGCTGGTATCGCAATCTGCTCGATGCTGTTGTTTACCGTTCAAGGCACAATCATCACACCGACCGAAACGGTGACGTTCGGGTTTGTCATGGCGTGTCTGTTCTTGATGGGGCTGGGATTCAGCGCGGGGTTATTCGACATTCCGCTCAGCTCCTACATGCAGCACCGCAGTCGCCCCGAACAACGTGGATCGATCCTGGCGGCAAGCAACTTCCTGACGTTCAGCGGCATGTTGGTGATGTCGTTTCTGTACTTGGGCATGCGAACGCCGCTCGCCAGTAGCGAGCCGCTTCTCTCGGCACCGCAGATCTTCTTGGTCGGCGGACTCATGACGGTTCCCGTCTTCCTGTATATCGTGTGCCTGCTTCCACAAGCGACCATTCGCTTCATCGTCTGGTTACTCAGCCGCACGATCTATCGCGTGCGGATCGTGGGGCGCGATGACTTGCCAGAAACTGGCGGGGCGTTGCTCGTGCCAAACCACGTTTCCTGGATCGACGCGATCATGCTGCTGTTGACAACGTCGCGTCCCATCCGGATCATCGCTTACGCGGGTAACTTCGACGGCCGAGTGTCGCGGTGGTGGGCTAGAATGTGGGGCGCGATTCTGCTCGGGAACAATCCCAAAGCGATTATTCGGGCATTAAGAACCGCCACCGACGCGCTGAACAACGGCGAACTGGTCTGCATCTTTCCAGAAGGCGCGATCACCCGCACCGGCCAGCTCCAAGCGTTTAAGCCCGGCATGATGAAGATCCTGAAAGGGACCGACGCGCCGGTGATCCCGGTTTATCTGGATGGGTTGTGGGGGAGTGTATTTAGCTTCGATCGTGGTAGATTCTTTTGGAAGTGGCCGCGACGCTGGCCCTATCCAGTTTCCATTCATTTTGGCAAAGCAATCTCCGACCCCGGCGATGTCCATCACATCCGTCGGGTCGTTCAAGACTTGGGAGCCAGTGCCGTGCGCGAGCGTTTAGAAAGCCCTGTGTCGTTAGTCGAGACCTTCATCCGCAAATGCAAGCAGCGTTGCTGTAAGCTCAAGGTCGCCGACTCGATGAGCGGCGAGTTGACCGGGGCGCAACTGTTGACGCGGACGCTTGTCGTGCGCCGGCTGCTGCGACGGCATGTCCTGCAAGACGACGAACAATACGTCGGGCTCCTGCTGCCCCCGTCGCTCGGAGGCGTCGTCGCCAATATGGCGTTGTCGGTCGATCGTCGCGTGACCGTGAATCTTAACTACACGGTTTCGTCCGAGGTTTTGAATGCCTGCATCGCACACGCGGGCATCAAGCATGTGCTCACCAGCCGCAAGTTCATGGACAAAATGAACTTTGACCTCGATGCGGAACTGGTCTATCTCGAAGACTTCAAAGACAAACCCACGACCGGCGACAAGCTTTGCTCGGCGCTCGCCGCCTACCTGGTGCCAGCCGGCATGTTGGCCAGATCGCTCGGTGCCCAGAAGACGCAAGGCAGCGATGTGATCACGGTCATCTTCACCTCCGGTTCGACGGGCACGCCGAAGGGAGTGATGCTGACGCACGCCAACATCGCTTCGCAAGTGGACGCGATTGAGCAGGTTGTCAAATTGACAAAGCATGACGTGTTCATTGGGACGTTGCCGTTCTTTCATTCACTGGGCTTCACGGTAACCCTGTGGGCGGTCATGACGTTGGATCTCCGGGCCGCGTATCACTTCAGCCCGTTGGATGCCAAACAGGTCGGCAAGCTCTGTAAGAAATACGGCGGCACGCTCCTGCTATCGACACCGACCTTCCTGCGCGGCTACCTGCGGCGATGTGAACCGGATGAGCTTAGCTCGCTGGAGGTGATTGTCACCGGCGCCGAGAAGCTGCCGCAGGACGTCGCCGATAAGTTCGAGGAACGATTCGGCGTACGGCCGGTCGAGGGCTACGGCACGACCGAGTTATCGCCGTTGGTCTCCGTCAACATTCCGCCCAGCCGCTCGGCGGGCATCGTCACCGACTGCAAAGAAGGCACGGTCGGCCAACCGGTTCCCGGAGTCAGCGCCAAAGTCGTCGATCTCGACAGCGGCGCGGAGCTGGGAGCCAACGCGCCCGGCATGTTGCTGATCACCGGCCCGAACGTCATGAAAGGTTACCTGGGCCGCGAAGACTTGACGGCCGAAGTCATTAAGGACGGCTGGTATGTGACCGGCGACGTCGCCGTGATCGATGACGAAGGTTTTATTAAGATCACCGGCCGCGAGAGCCGCTTCTCGAAGATCGGCGGCGAGATGGTGCCGCACATCCTGATCGAAGAAATACTAAACGAATTGCTCAACGCCGAGGGAGAACTGATCGCCGCCGTAACCTCCGTGCCCGACGACAAGAAAGGCGAACGGCTAATCGTGCTTCACTCGAAGATCGATCAATCCGTCGACGACCTGCGAAAGGCCTTATCCGAACGCGGCCTCCCCAACCTCTTCATCCCTTCCGCCGACAGCTTCTATCAAGTCGAGTCGTTGCCCGTTCTGGGCACCGGCAAACTCGATCTGAAAGGGATCAAGCAACTGGCGCTGGAGAAGTTTGGTTCCGAAGAATCAGATTCGTAGGGCACGCTTCGCATGCCATCATCGACGTTGTGCCGCTCGACGAACCTTCGCGAACAACCGTCCGTGGTTTGGTGAATTGAAGATTCGTGGCACAGCGAACACACATCCCGTCATGCGGAGCATGACCTTCTACTTGACTGTCGTACTAAGAACCGCCAGCGAAACCAAGCCAGAGTTTAACCGTCGCCTCGACTTGGTTCATTTGATCGGCGGGCAACTTTCCGAGCTGCCTTATCAGCTTCACGGTCGGAATCGTAATGATGTTTTGTGCATCAAAAGCGCCAGGTTTGAGAAATGGAACATTCGACGGGACTTCAAATCGAGAGCCGCGCGTGCTGGTGGTGTGCGGTACGAGCGTCGTCAGCACCCGATCGCTTCCATCATCGGCCGGAATGCTCAACACCAGGCATGGTCGCACCTTGGCCGCCATGCCGAGATCCACCAGCCAAACATCACCCCGTATTGGTGTCGTCGCCATGTTCTTCCTCGGCATCCAGCGTTTGGAACAATTCGTCCGCTAACCCGACGAGTTGGTCGTCGGAAACGATTGTGTCAGGCAGTTCGCCGCTGCGACGAATCATCGCGATCAGCAGTTCGCGCTGTTCGTTTGCGGGCAACGACTCGAATGTGGCGAGCAATTGTGTTGCAGTGTCAGACATGGTTGATTCCGGTCATCGAGTATTAGCTATTATAGTTGGCTGATCGACTGAGCTTGTGTTTGCGATAGAGAAGCGTGCGTCCGGCTAGCGAAGTTTCGTAGGGCATGCTCTGCATGGCGTATTCCGTGCCGCGCCGCACGACCGGTCCGCCGCGGCCTCTTGAATTGAAGACCACCTTCAATCGCCATCTATTCCGTCATGCGGAGCGTGACCTACTCGGTCTTGAATTCGGGAGAGCACTGACAGAGCCAGATGGCACACACTTCACTCATCAACAGTGCCACCCGGCCAGTCGCGATCGACTTTCCATTCAAGACCGACGACGACGGCCGCTCGTGCATCGTTTTGTTCGTCGACTTCGTGTCATCCACCAACGTTTTGATACGCAAGTTCAATGTACTGTTTGGCCGTCTCGAAGTCAGCCGGGTTGCGAACCGACAATTCGAGATCGCCAGTTCCATAATGTCCGATTTCGCGCACATCGCGAGCAAGGGGCGGCAATTCACCAATGCTCGATGGATCAAGTTTAACGTATAGCAACAATCGTTGTTTTTGAATTTCCATGCATGTGATGTTCTGCGAGATCTTGTAGGCGACGTAAAACTTTTTTGGTGTTTCCTCCATGGCCGGATCGCGACCCATCACGAATTCGCGAACCGCTTGTGCAAGTTCGACCATAGTGGCAGGTTTGCCGTCAATATGTTCCTGATAGGTGTAAGAGCCGGTTTGTCTGGTTATCGCCGCCTTCCTTCCGGCCGCGACCATCACAGGATCTTTTGTCATCGCGGCATCGGGTGTGGTCGACAGTGATTTCTGGAAAACCTCCTCGAAGTAGATCGAGTCGTTCTTGAATAGGCGATACGTCCACAATTCAAGGTTCGCACCCATTACTTGGACTGCGTGCAAGTCGTATTTTCGGTAGTTGGGTGCGATGCAAATGACACGAACATCCGACCAGTCAACATCGACTTCGGCACCAAGTGCTTGTTGGGCAGCGATGTGAAAATCGCCTCGGTGGTCATGAATCCAAGATAGGTAGAACAAACTCTGGTTGATGAGTTCGGAGGACTCGATCTTTTTGTATTCAACGATGACGGGGTTGTTGTCTTCAGAAAGGGCGAGCGTGTCGATGCGCCCGCCGTGTTGTGTGCCGGTGCTGAATTCCGAGGCGACGAGGCGGCAGTTGAATATCGGTTGGAGGCTCGATTCCACCAGTGCCTGAAGTTCCTTCTCGCGGTCAAAGTTCGTTTGCTGAACCGGTGTCAGCGTGCCATTCGTGATTGAGAAGAGCGGCATGTAGTGAAGCCTTCATTTGGCGACGAACTTGATTAATTCACCCGGCAAATCACCAGGGTAAACCAACTACTCCCGATTTTATCCCGGGTAGCCACGATTCTAGCAGCGTCTCAAGACGACGGCAACGAACGGCCCCGCATCGATTGACGTAGCTTTCGATGTCCCGATAGAATGCCGTGAGCTTCAGGGGCGTCTGGAGTGGAGGGTTGTGATGCTCAGTCGGCTGCTACTTCTGACAACGACATCGATTTTGGTGATACTTGGAGCTGCATCATCAGCCAACGCACAGCAGGTCTACACCACCGTCCCGCTCGTCAGTTCGAGCGACAGTTTCTATGAGAGCTTTGGGACGGACTGGGGGTTCAGCCATCGCGGCCGCAACGGCTATTTCTTCTTTAATCGCGGTGGAGCCAACACCGGGATTCCGGTGTTCGGCGGCTACAATCCTAATGCGGATGCGCGGTTCGGATTTGGGTCGCGCGGGCGCAATGGCAGTTTTTACTTTAATGCGTGGGCGGGGCAAGGCAGCAACCGAACGATCACCTCCTCGGTCCCCAGCCTGATGCTTCAGAATGGGGCCAGCGGATTCGTTCAGGATATCTCCGTGCGGCCGTTCGTGACGGGTCTGATCCCGGTTGTCGGTGATGGTACGGTCAGCCCTGTCGAGGAACGACTCGAACGTCTTCGGCAGGAAGCGGCACTCGTGAATCCAAACTCGCAGCCAACCGACGCCGAGTTGCTGCTCGGTGCCGGTGCGGGACAAGACAAATCGAACGGCAGCTCTTCGCCTTCCGTCACTTCGCCGAGCCGCAGTTCCGCGGAGCGCGGCGACATCAGCCTGGCCGAGATTCGTCATCAGCAAGCCGCGCAGCCCGTCGCCGATCCCGCGGACGAGATCAACAAGCTGATCGAGACGGCTCGTTTGGCCGAAGCCAACGGCCGGCTGGGGGCGGCGCGAATCCGCTATCAACGGGCGGCCGCGAAAGCGACCGGCGATCTAAAGCAGGCGCTACTCTCGAAGGTCGAAAGCTTGCGCGAGTGAGCTGTTAGCTCGTTGTACGATGGCCTTCCAAGGCCGTCGGGTGCTTGCGGCTGCTTTGATCGACGGTCTTGGAAGGCCACTGCTGCAAATATCTATGGCAACATTAGCCCGGTTCACCGGGACTTTCCGGGAAGCGGTCTGAGGCCCGGCGTTCACGTCGGGCTGAAACGCAGCAAACACTACGGCGCAGTCCCGTTTACGGGACTTTTCAGGGCTGGGGCTTCAGCCGATTCCGCCAATCGGCTCAAGCCATGACGGGAGAAGCCTCGTGAACGAGGCTCGCGCAATCGGTTGGCTGTCGCTGCCCGCCCTAAACGGCGGGCCGAAGACCGCTACGCGGCAAATCCCCGTAAACGGGAATCGGACTGCCACTGAATTATTCTTACAGCGACCGTCTTGGGAGGCCATCGTACGTTCAGTTTTAGGCAATCACTTCCCGCACGATCCGCGGCTTCGTGACACCGGTCAGCCGTTCTTTCAACCCGTTCCGCTCGACAAACAGTTCCTCGTGATGCAGGCCGAGCAGGTGCAGGATCGTGGCGTGCCAGTCTTCGACGCTGACGCGATCCTCGACCGCGGCAAATCCCAACTCGTCGGTGCGGCCGAGCGTGAAGCCGCGCTTCACGCCTCCGCCGGCCATCCACGTGCAGATCGCATTCTTGTTGTGATCGCGGCCCGCCGTGGCCGGATCCTTGTCGCCGGGCAATTGAGCGATCGGCAACCGCCCCATCTCACCACCCCACAGCACGAGCGTCTCGTCGAGCAAGCCGCGCTGGGCCAGATCCTGCAGCAAGGCGGCGACTGGCTTGTCGGTCCGTTGGCAGGCGTCCCGCAACGACGTGCCGATGTTGCTGTGATTGTCCCAGATCTGGCTGTTGATGAATAACTGTACGAAACGCACGCCCCGTTCGATCAACCGCCGCGCGATCAAGCAGCGTCGCCCGTAGGATTCTGTCGCCGGTTCGTTGATGCCGTACATCGCCAAAGTGGCCGCGGTCTCTTGCGTCAGATCCAGGGCGTCGCTCGCCTCGATCTGCATCCGCGCCGCCAGTTCATACGTCGAGATTCGGGCTCCGAGTTGCGAGTGGCCAGGCCGCGACCGCTGATGAATGCGGTCCAGTTTCGCGATGAGATTGCGTTCGAGATGCGTGACGGTTTCCGGCTCGTCAAACCCCGGTTTCAGATTCAAGACCGGCGAGCCAGTCGCGCGAAAACGAGTGCCTTGATAAACGGGAGGCAGATAGCCGGACGTCCAATTGTCGATTCCGTTCACGGGCAATCCGAGCGGATCGTCGAGTACCACATACGCCGGCAGATTTTCATTCTCGCTGCCCAATCCGTACGACACCCAAGCACCAAGCGACGGCCGCCCGATAAACTCGCTGCCCGAATGAATCTTGTACAACGCCGGTTCGTGAGTCAGATTCGTCGAGTACATCGAACGGATCATCGCGACCTTGTCGACCTGAGCCGCGAAGTGCGGCATGACGTCGGCGACCCACATGCCGCTCTCGCCGTGTTGTGCAAACTTGAACGGGCATTTCATCAACGCGCCGGCCGCTTCCGGAAACTCCACTTCGCCGGCGATCTCTTTGAAGTAATCTTCACCATGACGTTTCGTCAGCTCGATTTTCGGATCAAATAGATCCATCTGACTAGGACCGCCATTCATGAACAGGTGGACCACGGACTTTGCCGTCGGCGGATGGCTCGGGGCTCGCGGCTTCGTATCGAAGACATCTCGCCGGTCGCTCGACTCGCTCGCCGATATGTCGGTTCCGAGCAATTGCATGAGCGCGGCCGCGTACAGCCCCGTTCCGACTTGTCGAAACAGATTGCGGCGCGTCAGCGTTGGCGGCGATGCCGGGTCGATGGATGCTGGGCGAGAGTTCATAGAGCGTTCAATCAATGTAGCTGAAGGCGGCGGAATTCATGATGGCGTGGCAGTAGTTGGTTAACGCCCGAACCCCGGCCTCGTCCGCCGCGTCCGAGGTACCATCCAGTTTCGTCAGCCACGTTTGTTCGAGCTGACGCAGCGTGTCCGTGGCGACGGCGAGTTCCTCTTCGTCCGGCTCCCGGCCAAACGCCAGCCGATGAATGTGCGTGATTCGAGCGGACGCATCGCTGTCGGCTTCTTGCCAAGCCCGTTCGGCGAACTGTCGCGACCAACCGTAGACCGTCGCGTCATTCAATAAATGCAGAGCTTGCGGCGCGACAATCGACTCCCCTCGTCGCAGGCAATTCGGCCCCATCTGCGGCGAATCGAAGTTCTCGAGCAGCGTGGGCAGCTTCGTCCGGCGATGCAGCACGTAGACGCTGCGCCGCCAGCCGCGATCGGTCTTCTTGGACGTGACGAGCCCGTCGGCTTGCACTTCGACATCGTCCGGTGGTCCGAACGGACGTTCATCCAGTTGACCGGCGACGAACAACAACGAGTCCCGCAACACTTCCGCTTCCATTCGCTTGAGCGGCATTCGCGAGAGCCAGCGGTTATCCGGATCGGACGCCAACTGCTCGGGAGTCGCATGCGAGGAACGTCGATACGTGGCCGAGTTAACGATCAGGCGGTGCATCGCTTTGACGCTCCATTGCTGCCGCACGAACTCGACGGCCAGCCAATCCAACAGCTCGGGATGTGTCGGAGCGTCGCCGGCCAGTCCGAAGTTACCCGGCGTCGAAACGATGCCTCGGCCAAAATGATGTTGCCAAATCCGATTCACCATGACGCGAGCCGTCAGGGGATGCTCTGACTGGGTCAACCACTTTGCCAGCGCGAGCCGCCGGCCTGTTGTTCTGGAGTTGGGCGGCGGTTCGATCGCGAACGCCGATGTGGCGCCGATCAGAAATGCCGGCGCATTCGGGGACACCTCGTCGCCCGGCGTCAAGTAATTGCCGCGCTTGAGCAAGTACGTCGGCGAAGGCTCACCGCGCGACCACAGAGCGCGAATCCGCGGCTCCGGTCGGCGTGATGCTTCGAGCTGTTGAAGCTGCTCTTCAAACGGCTTCTTCTCGTCAGTCGTGGACGCCGCTTCGATCTGTTGTTTAAGTGCGGCCGCTTGGAGGTCGATCGCCTGCTCGTGACGCTCCCATTCGGTGCGCTCCGATGTGGCGACTTTCGTCAGTGTCCGTGCTTGCGGGCCAAGCCAATCGTGTTCGTCCAACGCATCCTTCAGCGAGGCGGCAAGCTGGTAATAGTCGCGTTGTGAAATGGGATCAAACTTGTGCGAGTGACAGCGGGCGCAATGGACTGTCAGGCCCAAGATCGCCGAACCCAGGATTTGAATCTCGTCGGCGATGACTTCAAGACGATCGGGCACGAAGTTCGTGATGTTGGCAAACGTTCGATCGGGAGCCGTGCGTAGGAACCCGGTGGCCACCAGGTTGTCGTAGAGTTCGTCCGTAATGACTTCCGCGTTTTCATAATCCGCCAGTTCATCGCCCGCGATCTGTTCATGAAGGAAGCGATCATACGGTTTGTCGTCATCGAAGGCCCGGATGACGTAATCGCGATACCGCCACATATTCGGGCGCACGCGATCTTCGTTTTGCGCGCCTTCGGAATCGGCATACCCGGCAGCGTCTAACCAATGCCGGCCCCAACGCGCACCGTATTGTGGCGACGCCAGCAGTCGGTCCACGAGCCGCTGATACGCCAGAGGATGCGAGTCGGAGAGGAAATCATTGACCTCGTCCGGCGTCGGCGGCAGCCCCAGCAAATCCAAGGACAGTCGCCGGATCAACGTGATCCGATCGGCTTCGACGGACGGCGTGAGTTCATGCTTGCGGAGTCGTGCAGCAACGAACGAATCGATTTCGGTGAATGAGATGTCACTTTGTAAGTCGCTTGGCGGCAAGATCGCTTGGGGCGGCTGGAATGACCAAAACGGTTGTTCCTGCTCGGTAGCAAGAGAGTCGCTGGGGGGTTGCGTTGGTGGCTCCTTTGTCTTGGAGTCCGGCAAGCCGGCCGCGATCCAGCGCTCAAGCAGTGCGAGTTCATTCGCCTCCATCGGCTTGACGCTGACGGAAACGAGTTGTCGACGCGGCGGCATTTCTTCGGCGTGAATTCGTTTGACGAGCAAACTTTCGCCAGGCTGACCAGCAACGATGACCGGCCCCGACTTGCCGCCCTTCAAGATCGTCGCCTTAGTTCGCAAATCCAGGTCTCCCTCGTGACGCCTGTTTCCGTGGCACGCGACGCAACGAAGTAGCATCAAGGGGATGATGCGATCCGTTGTGACTTGCTCGCGCGTTTCGAATTCGCGAATCTCCTTGCCGTCAGCAATCCAATGACGAATCGCCGCGATCTGTTCTGCCGTGAGACTCCCTTTCCCTTTGGGCGGCATTTCTCCGGACTCGATCATTTCGACAAGGCGGCTGGCGTCCGGGTTGCCGGCGATCACGACGGAACCTGTCTCGCTTCCCGCCATGATCGCTGCCAGATCCTGAAGGCGCAATCCTCCCTCGTGCTCGTCAGCACCGTGACAAGTGAGGCAGTTCGCTGCGAGGATCGGAAGCACTTCCGTGGCGAAGTCGTGCTTCGATTCAGCGCCGCGGACGAAACTCGTGGAGACGAGGATCGCGATCGTTGCGAGCAGGCATGTCTGAGTCGGCTGTGGGGACATCACATCATTTTAGCCAAGCCGCTCGCGGACGTCACGGCGGGATGCGGTGCGGCCGCTTACTTTCGAGTCGCGAGACGGATCGGCCACGTTGCGATTCCGCAACATGTAGCGGGAAGACATCGCCGAGTCGCCGAAAGGCAACGAGCGGCACGTTGAAACGGCAGCTATCCGGCGTGTGCTAAAGCCCGTCGTGTTCACGTCTTAGGAGTGTGCCTGGCAGGCCCTTCATCGCTGTTGGCATCACCCGTGCATTTAGCTCGATCCGTTGCCATCAAAAAGCCGCTCGATCAAAGGAGACTGACTTTGCCAAAAATCATCCGTAAAAAAGTCGACAAGGCGAAGAAGAACGGAACACGCAAGAGCACCAACGGTGTCACGTCGGCTCACCACAAGAACAGTGGCGGGACGCGCCAGGATCGCCTCGAAGATGCTCGCGACCTGTTCGACGAAGAAGACGAAGAAGAGGTCGAACCGAGAACCAGCAAGAACGATGAAGAGGGTTCTCCGAACAATACGGACGACCCTGTTCGGATGTACTTGATGCAAATGGGCCAGATTCCGCTGCTCTCGCGTGCCGAAGAGATTGATGCCGCGAAAGAGATCGAACGTGCCCGAGCACTCTATCGCCACAGCATGCTCGCAACCGATTTCGTCTTGGAGGGAGCAGTTGCTTCCTTGGACAAGGTCCGCAAGGGCGAGTTGCGATTGGACCGGACGATCGAAGTATCGGTCACCAATACGAAGGAAAAGAAGAACATCATGCGTCGTCTCGGTCCCAATCTGAAGACGCTACGTTACTTGCTGGAACAGAATCGTGTTGACTACATGATTGCGATCAATCGCCGCAAACTTCGAAACGAACGTCATGAAGCCTGGAAGCGTTTGGTGATTCGCCGCAACAAGGCAGTTCGGCTGGTCGAGGAATTGAACCTGCGAACTAACAAATTGCAGCCGCTGTTCGAAAAGTTGGCCGAAATTTCGGATCGAATGCAGGTGCTGAGGGGACAAATCAATGAAGCCAAGATCCACGGATCGGTCGGTGGCCGAGGCGTCGACGAGTTGCGGGCGGAATTGCACTATCTGATGCGGATCACGTTCGAGAGCCCCGCCACACTGAAACGCCGAATCGACAAGACGCAGGACTTTCGTCGCGAGCACGACGCCGGAAAGCGTTGGCTTTCGGCGGGCAACCTGCGTTTGGTGGTGTCGATCGCCAAGAAATATCGCAATCGCGGTTTGAGCTTTCTCGACTTGATCCAAGAAGGGAACACCGGTCTGATGCGCGCGGTCGATAAATTCGAGCACGCCCGCGGCTACAAGTTCTCGACCTACGCGACATGGTGGATTCGTCAAGCGATCACGCGGGCGATCGCCGATCAAAGCCGTACGATTCGCGTGCCGGTTCACATGATCGACACGATGAGCAAGGTGCGAACAGTGAGTCGCGAGTTGCTTCAGGAACTCGGTCGCGAGCCAACCGCGGAAGAGACTGCCGAGCGAGCCAAGCTGTCGCTGGAGGACACGCGTTGCATCATGAAGATGTCTCGCCAGCCGCTGTCGCTCGACCAGCCCGTCGGCGATCACGATGACAGCTATTTTGGCGAATTCGTTCAGGATTATCGCGAAGACGATCCGCTGTACGACACGAATCAGGAAGCGCTGAAGAACCGCATCAACGACGCGATGGAAACCTTGAACTATCGCGAACGCGAGATCATTCGCTTGCGGTTTGGGCTGGCCGATGGTTACTCGTACACGCTGGAGGAAGTCGGCAAGATCTTCTCGGTCACTCGCGAGCGTGTCAGGCAGATCGAATCGAAGGCCGTCCGCAAACTCCAGCAGCCCTACCGCTGCCGGTCGCTGGCCAGCTTCCTCGACGGCGTCGAAGTCCCCGCCGACAACATGGCATCCGAGACCGCCTGACCCAACAGATTCAGCTCCCTCTCCCCACGCTGATGGCAACGTTGAACTCGTGGTTCAGCTCTCAGTCTCCGAGCCAACGCGTGCAACGAAGTGTCGCGGGCGTTTCGCTCTTCTTGCGATGCAATTCGTGCTTCGTTTAACCGCAAGCCCGAGGCGTGCGCTCGAAGCGTTGGAAGCGCACGCCTCCGGCTTGCGGTAAAACAAGGGTCGCCGCGAACCAACGGCGATACACGCGATCAAAGTCCCAACAAGATCGACTCCAGCGCCTTATCCTTCTCGGGACCCGTCAGGAAGTCGAACGCGCGCAAGTAACGCGGCTGCGTCTCCGTCGGCGTCTTCTCGTCTTGGACAATCTTGGCCAGCAGCGCCGGCGTCTGCCTGCCGCGGCTCCGCCAGACGATATCCCGACCGGCAGGCGAGCTCCAATCTTCATTAACTCGCTTCAGCCAGTTGTGAAGACACGCATCCCAGTTCTTGTCGGCCGCGATGCCGAGCGCTTCGAGATACCAACGGTCCTGGCCGTCGTGCTGCAATGCCAACTCGGCCCAAATCGCAGGCATCTTCTCCGACTTGTTGTGACGCAACGCGATCGCGACCTCGCGGCGAACTTGAGCCGATTCGTCTTTCGCCAGTCGCGAAGCGATCGGAATCACATCCAGTTTCAGCTCACGCGCCAATCGAATGCCAAGAATGCGAATGTCCGAATCCTTGTCGTTGGTGGCGAGTTCGACGTAATGAGCGCTGCGGCCGTCGATCTTGCCGAGCAGCCAGAGCGCGCGGGCTCGTTGCCGCGGGTCCTTCGATTGGCTCGCGACCTTGGCTAACGCTTCTTCGGCCTTGGCTCCCATCTCGTGCAGCGCCGTCCAGGCAATGTAACGGGTGGCGAGATTGGGGCTCGCCAGGGCTTTGATCGCACCCTCGGCGGTCGAGAAATCCTGGTCCGGCGCGGCGTAGGCGCCGTCGTGGCCGGCCGGTGTCACGCGGAACAAGCGGCCGTGGTCGATGTCCTCCATGCGGTGTCCGCCGACGCCCGGATCGTACCAGTCGGCGACCAGCAGCGATCCATCCGGCGCGACACAAACGTCTGATGGCCGAAACCATTTGTTGTTCGCCGATCCGTCGAGAACGCTTACCATCTCGGCCTTGTAACCGGCACCGCTCGTAACGGCCGGATACACTCGAACGATGTTCGGGCCCGCGTCGCAGTGGAACACTTGTCCTTGGAACTCCTTCGGCAGCAAGGTGCCTTCGTAAACGCAGATGCCGGTTGGCGAGCCTGCTCCGGTTTGCACCAGATTCGGCACGACGCCCGGATCGTTCAGATGCCAGTGACGCAGCGGGATCTCGTCTTCCCAGCCCGTGCGTTCGACCTGCCAGCCGGCCCCCGTGAACTCGTCCTTGTAGCCGTAGTTGCCGAACTCCATCACGTAGTTGATGCGTGTGCCCTTGTTGCCGTCGTCGTCGTTGTCGGACTGCCACAGCGTGCCGAACGAATCGACACAGACTTCCCAGTTGTTGCGGAAGTTCCAGCCCAGCGTCTCGAAGTCGCCGCCGTCCATGTTGCAGCGGAAGACCATGCCTTCTTGATAGGGCTTGCGGCTGTCGTTCACTTCGTTCCCAGCCATGTCGACGATCGGCTTGCCGTCGCGGTCCTTGATGTGCTTCCCTGCGTTGCCGAAGTTGAAATACAGCTTGCCGTCGGGGCCGAACACGAACGCGTGAATCCCGTGGTCGTGTTCGACGCCGTCGATGCCGGTAAACAGCATTTCTTTGCGATCGGCTTTCAAGTCGCCGTCGTCATCGATCAGAAAAAAGACGCTGTCCTTCGCGGACACGATGGCCCGCGTTCCCTTGCCGGAAGGCGTCCCGAGCACGCAGATGCCGTGTCCGCCGTCCAGATCTTTGCCTTGATAGAACGTGCTTGCCTCGTCGGCCTTGCCGTCGTGATTTGTGTCCTCGAGGATCAGAATGCGATCGCCGTCCGGGCGCTTGTCGCCGATGATGTCCTGGTTGCGGAAGCGGCGGTAGTTCACGACTTCGAATACCCACACGCGACCAAGATGATCGATGTCGATGTTCGACGGATTTAGCATCAGCGGCTCAGCGGCGAATAAGCCGACTTGAAGCTTCTCGTGAACTTCCAATTGTTCGAGAGCGTCGGCTGATTCGTGGCTGGCCGGTGCGTTGCCGCCCGTCGCTTTGACGAAGACTGGGCTCGGCCGCTGAGTGAAGACATGGAACTGGACACTGCTCTCCGCGCCACAACTGCCTTGATCGGTGCCGCCGTTGTCGAGACCTCCGCGGGCTTGCAGCTTCGTGTAACCGTCCGGTACGTCGAAGGCGATGACCGAGTTGGCGTGCGTGCCGATGCCGTAAGCGACCGACTTGCCGGCGATCCGCAACTCGCCTCCCGAATTGTTTTTGTTAACACGAACCTGACCGAAGTCAGTCGTCGCGGACTTCCATTTCAGTTCGGTGAGCTTTACTTCGCCGGCCGCGCCGGTCAATCGCGGTTCGGCCCAGTCGGCCCAATCGCAGCCGAAACCGTTGCCGCCGTCGGTGACGACCAGATACAGTTCTTTCGCGCCCTGGAGATCCACGTCGATTGCGACCGAATGCTCGGGCGTCTTCGACGTGACGATGGGACTTGAATAGACGGGCTTCGCGGCCGGTCCTTGAGGCTTGGCGTCCTTCTGGCCCGCGGACGTCAGCTTGAATTGCTTGCGGATGGCTTCCCGATCGAAGTTCGGATTTGGTTCATAGTCTTGATTCTCTTCAAGCTTCTCCAACGTCACCGGCTCGCTGCCGATGCCATCGGCGGGAACTTCGGCTTTCGCGCACCACACGATTGCGTTCAGCACGAGCTTGCGGAAGTTCGGGTCGCCCCAATTCCAATGGTTGTGTCCGCCGGTGAAGCCGAAGCCGCGTCCGCCGTCCGGCCGCGTGGCCGCCCAGGCAACGTGTTGCGGTTCTTTACGCTCCAGGACCGCGGCGCGAACGTGTGGGTTACCGCTGTGAGGACCGTCGGGACGCGACAAGGTCTCGGGGCCGGGCATATCGGTCAAGATGGGAGTGACTCCTTCCATGTCCGGCCGGAACCGCATGTGGTAGTACCACTCGTCATTGCTTTCGAATGGCTTGACGCCATTCGCGATTGGGTGGTCGGGGAACTTGTTGAACTTCGCGGTCCAGTGCGGGTTGACGGACCAGTTCGCTTCGAAGTACCCACCGATCCACTTCAGGAAGTGGTCGCCCGGCTCGCCAGCCGGGATTTCGACACCATAGTGCAGGCACACGACGCCGACGCCTTTGTCTGCCAATTCGTCCATCTTGGCGAGGTGTGGAATGACTGGATGCCCTCCGCCGCCATCGGCATACATAACGACACAATCGGCGCCGTCGAACACGCTCTCGTCCTTCGGCCAGCCGTCGCGGACAACCTCGACGTCGATATTCGAGATCCCTTGCTGCAAAGCCTTGGCCAGCAGCACACAGCCGGCGTAGTGCTCGTGCGATCCATAACCGTGACTCGGCCGGCCGGCGACGAAGACAACTCGCTTGTTGCCGCTCGCCTTCGTGGCCGCTGAATCATCCTTCTCATCGGCCTTCAGATTCTTGACGCGAATGTTTCGGAACTGCACTGTCATCGCCGGCCCGGCATGCAGTTGCAACGCCAACAGGCCGCTCGCCCGCCGCGCGCCTTCGTCGTTGTCGGTCAACTCGCAGGTCGTCACGCCGTTGATCTTGTGGACGAACTCGAAATCTTTCGCCGTGATGTGGTAGTCGTTCCAATCTTCCTTCTTGATCTGCTTGCCGATCTCGTTCGAGTCGCCCACGCTGCCGACCACTTCTTTGTTGAACTTGCCGTCTTTGATGCTCAACACGGTCTTCTCGCCGCGATCCGCCAAGATGCCGCGGAAGGCTTCGCCGTAGCAGATCCCCGAGTAGCGATCTCCCGCCTCGAAGTCAGCCTGATAGCCACCGATCCGCCACTGATCGGCACCGTTTTCGAGGACGAAGCTGCGATATTGAATCCCCGAGTTGCCGTTGATGATCTTGTACTCGAGCTTCAACTCGAAGTCGCCGACGTCGCCGCCTTTCCAAATGATGAAGGTGTTTCCCTTGGTCGGATTATCGGCGGTCGTCTGACCCGTGATCGCGCCATCGCTGACGCTCCAGAACTTCGGGTCACCGTCCCAGCCTTCGAGTGTCTTACCATCAAAGATCGAAACGAAGCCATCGTCATCGGCCTGCACGAAGCACGGCGCGGCGAAGGCTACAGTGAGCACGAACAGTGAGAAATGCCTCATCATCAGAGTCTCCGAGGTGAGCGATTTATGGGGAGCGACTTCGTTCGAGAATCAGCTTGGCGAGGTAGGCAGGAAGCCAAGGCTGGGCAAGAGCTAACGATACCTGTGCGGATTCCGCCAGTCAAACGGGCGCT
Source organism: Planctomycetota bacterium (assembly GCA_027622275.1). GTDB lineage: Bacteria > Planctomycetota > Planctomycetia > Pirellulales > Pirellulaceae. The sequence continues at coordinate 17,718 of JAQBZB010000105.1, forward strand.
GGCCGGGGTAGTCGTACAGTTTCGTGTAGCATGGGCCCCCGGCCCGTGATTTCCCCGGCCCAGGGGGCCAGACTACTTTCAAACTGTACCACTACCCTGGCCGGTCACCTCAATTCGACGGGACGTTACCAGGAAACTTTTACCGCGCGTCGAGCTTGAACACTTCTGGCTCCGTCGGCGGTCACGCCCGAATCTGTGACGTCAAGTTCCTGCAGCGGGAAGGGTAGCTCGAATTCCGCCAGGCCTTGGTCGGTCACTGCGGTTCCATTGAGGAATAACTCACGAAGGTGCGTCAACCGCGACAGATACTGGAAGGATGAGTCGTCGATCTTGGTGTCTGAAAGCCGCAGCGATACAAGGTTCTGTAGTTTCGTGAGATGGGCGATCGACTCACTCGTGACACTCGTTTCCCCCAGCGAGAGTTTCCGGAGGCTCGTAACATCAACCAGAGATAGTAAACCAGGACCGCGTACGTTCGTACGGCCTAGATACAAGTCACTCAAAAACCGCTGGCCGCTCAGATGACGAAGTCCGCGATCGGAAATGTTGGTTCCCGATAGATTGAGTACCTTCAACTGAAGTCGCGGGCTCAGCGCTGCCAGCCCTTCCTCGGTGATCGCCGTGTTTTCGAGATCCAAGTGGACGAGAGCGTGAAGCTCACTGAAGAGGCTCGATGTCGCGTCGGTGATGTCGGTATCGCACAGTACCAACTGCTGAAGTTTCGTCCAATGAGCCAAGTCGCGGAGCGTGGAATCATCGACGGTCGAACCGCTGAGATCCAAGTGAGCGAGGGCAGGAAGGTTTTCGAGCGTCATCCGTTCGATGGACTGATGGCGGAGGTAAATGCCTTCGAGCAGGGAGAGATTGTCAACTTCGACGGCGAGTGGTGCCGGAGATGTGATGATAAGATAGCCGGTCAACTTGGGAAGATCTTTGAGCCGAATCGATTCGAGCGGAGTATCGCTGACATTCAGCGTCTCTAGTTCCGACAAGGCTGCGAGGTCGATATGCTTGATTCGCGTGCCGGAAAGATCGAGGTGTTGCCATTGCGAGAGTCGTGGCAGCTTGTCCCAACCGGCATTGCTGATTTGCGTTTCGGCGAGGCTGAGCGTGACGAGTTTGTGCGCTTCCGCGAATGCTCCCAAGTCCTCATCCGTGACGTTCGACCCGTTGAGATCAAGCGTTTGCAAGTCTTGCAACGATGAAAGTTGTTTCCAACCGTAAGGAGTTAACGATACATCGACCAACGATAGAGACTGCAATGACTTGTTCCGGCCAATCAACTCGGATAGCCCGTCGTCAATGTTGTATCGCGAGGGCGTCGCATCCCCTTGCCCAAGCCGTCCAAAACCGTACATCGCCGTCGTCGAAAAGTTCTGCAGCGTCGCAACATCCAAATCCAGCGACTCGATCGTGCTACAGTTCAGATGCAAGGTTGTCAGACTGGGTACGTCGCGGATCACAACATGCTTCGCCGTGATGCCGTACTGCATCGGCCGCGGAAATGGGGAGACCGACAAGAAAGCTCGAAATCTGCTGTCATAGCGCCAATAATCGTTCCCCCACAACTCATTGCGATTCCACTCGCAAGGCAACTGAGTCAGCGATGGCAAGTTCGTCAGCTCCAAGGAATCAATTTGGCTGGGAATGTGAAGGGATGTCAACTCCGGCAAGTTGATTAACTGAACTCGCTTGACTGCGGGGCTTTCCGGCGTCGCGACGTCGCTCGCCAGCCAGAGACGCGTAAGTTTGGGATGGCCATTCAAGATGTGGAGCCCCCGCTCGGTGACGTTTGTTCGCGCAACGTTTAATTCTCGCAACCGTTCGTGGATGCCGATCGCGGCCAGTCCGCGATCCTTCAGCGGCGTCCCTTCGACGTCGAGCGAAATCAAGTGCGGAAGAGCCGCGAGTTTCGCGATCGCGTCGTCCGACAGCTTCGCATCGCGAATGCGCAGATAGCGCAGCCCCTTCAGTCGCAGCAGCGACGGCACACAGGCGTCTGTCAGTTGTGCTCCGTCGATCTGCAATCGTTCGAGATAAGGCAGCGATGCGAGCAATGCGACCGCGTCGTCGTCCGTCACGTCTGGATTCTGCACGACCAGCGTCTCGATCTCCCGCAGCTGCCGCAAGGCCAACATCACTTCGTCGGTAAGCTTCGTCACGCGCGCTTTGTGAGGCCGCTCGTGATTCCAGAGCTGGTCGATCAGCCAGGTGTGAAAACGGCCCCGCGACGGCGAAGGCTGACTCGGGCCGACGATTGGTTTCGGCAAATCAAATCGTTTGGTCACCTCGCCACCATCGATGCCGAGCTGATAGATCGCGTTCTCTTGCGTCCGATAGCGATCCGCCATCATATTCCACGTTCCAAAGATGCCGCACACGACAAGCATCAGGAAGCACAAGTCGCTCAACGTCAACTGCCATCTTCGCGTCCGCCGGCGGCGGCGCTGTTCGTACGCGCATACGACCAACGCGCCAAGCAGGACCGCGACCAGCAAGTCGCCCGCCAACGCCGGAATCGACCACTCAACGTCCGGGTAGTCGAAATATCCGCCCGAGCGGACGCGCAGATAGCACAGCGGCCAACCACCGTACCGCTGCTCGATCTCGCCCTCGCCAATGCCGCGCCATCGAAATTGAGTGATCAGCACGCCTAACGGTACGCCCCTCGAATGCGCGGAGGCGTAATCGTACGGCAGATTCACCGTGATCAGCACGACGATTGCAAGTGCGAGAACGAACCACGAGCGCTTATGAAGCTGATACCAACGGCGAGTTGAAGAGCTGTCAGCGTTCATCGCAACCAGAGAAGTCGGTGAGCCGGGCACGACGGTCTTGGAAGGCCATCGTACAGAATGCCAGCGCCTTCCACCGGCAGTATATACTTTGCGCGGGAAGCAATGACACATTTGGACTGCGGTGACTTGTCACCGCTTTGGTCTGTGGCGAAGCCACTTTCTTTCGGCGCACACACGGAAAGCGGCTCCGCCGCGAAAGAAAGCGGTGACAAGTCACCGCAGTCCAAATGTCTCACCCACCACCGCGAGCGGTATAACGCCGCCTGACGCGCTCCGCCTATCGTTCCGGCGCGCCCTTGGGCCAGATCTTTAGAATGACACTTTCCGATTCGGTGCCGGCCAGCGGATACGAGGCGGCCGTCCGTAGATTGAGCTTTCCCATGTAGCCGCGGTGGCGGGCTTCGCCGCGCTCCTCGGGCCACTTCGGGCCTTTGATCGCCAACAGCCGGCCGATGTACAGCCAATGTGGATCGAACCACTTCAACATCTTCCACAGCGGTCCCACCGCGCGGGCGACGAGGGCGTCGAAGCGGAAGTCGCCCAGCAAATGCTCGGCTCGGCAAGCGTAGATCGGCGTCGGCAGTTCGAGGCCCCGCACGATCTGTTCCAGCACCGCCGCCTTCTTGCCCACCGATTCGCACAGCGCGAGTCGCAGATCCGGACGCAGAATAGCGAGCAAAACACCGGGTACGCCGCCGCCGCTGCCAACATCGAGTACCTCTTCTCCTTCGCCCAGCAGCTTCGAAAGTTCCAGCGTATCGACCAGGTCGCGGGAAACGAACTTCTCGTAATCGGTGTGACGCGTTAAGTTGATCTTGGTGTTCCAGTCCCAGACCAGTTTGCAGTAACGGTCCAATGGCTCGACTTGTTCCGTGGGCAGTTCGATCGAATGCCGCTGGAGTGCTTCGTGCAAGGTATCGGATTCGAATTCGGTCATGGATGGGATCGTGCGAAAGTACGTGGCCGTTCGCTCCGCGAACGGGATTGCTTTCGCGGAGCGAAAGCCCACGTAGAATAGACCATCGCCTCCCAAAGCCAAAGAGCCCGTCGATACAATGTCTGCGATGCCCGATCGCCGTAACTTCTTGATACAGACTGCGTGCGCTACGACGCTCGGTGTCGTTTCGGCGGGTGCCGCGGCAGCAGACGACGACGCTGAATCCAACCGCAAGCTCAACATCGGCGTAATTGGCGTGGGAAATCGCGGGGCGTCGAACATCGCCGAGATCAAGGACGAGAACATCGTTGCTCTGTGCGACGTCGACCGGCAATACCTGGCCGCGATGTCGTCACGCTATCCCGATGCCAAGACCTATTCCGACTTCCGCGAGTTGCTGGAGCGGGGCGATCTTGACGCCGTACTCATCAGCACGCCGGACCATACTCACTACCACGCCGCGATGCTGGCGATGCGACGCGGCTGGCACGTTTACTGCGAGAAGCCGCTGGCCCACTCGATCTGGGAGATTCGCGAGATGGCTGCCGCGGCCAAGCGGTTTAAGGTCGTCACGCAAACCGGCAATCAGCATCATGCCAGCGACGGCTATCGCCGCGTGGTCGAGATCGTGCAATCGGGCGTCATCGGCAAAGTGAACGAAGTGCATGCCTGGACGAACCGGCCGATTTGGCCGCAGGGAATTGCGCGGCCAGAACCATCGTCGACCGTCCCCGAGCAACTCGATTGGGACGCTTGGCTTGGGCCAGCGCCGGTGCGTCCGTACAACGACGTTTACCATCCACACGGCTGGCGCGGCTGGTTCGATTTCGGTTGTGGTGCGCTCGGCGACATGGGACCGCATCTGTTGGACCCGGTCGTCTGGGCGCTGGACCTCGATGCGCCAACGAAGATCTCCGCCGAGTCATCGCGCGTGAACGACGAGACGTTTCCCACCTGGAGCATCGTCCGCTACGAGTTCCCGGCCGCCGAGTCAAAGACTCTCTTGAAGCTCGTCTGGTACGATGGCGACCGGCAGCCGCCCGAGTCGTTAACCGGCATCAAGCGGCTGCCTCCCAACGGCGTTTTCTTCATGGCCGAGCGGGCGAAGCTGTTCGCGCCAATGTACGGCGCAGCGCCAACCGTGATGCCATACGACAAAGGCGACACGATCGAGCTGCCCGAGCCGCACTTGCCGAAGTCGCCCGGCCATCATCGCGAGTGGATCGACGCCTGTAAGCAACACGGCCCGACGAGTTGCGACTTCGGCTACGGAGCCAAGCTGACGGAGATCTGTCTGTTGGGCAACATCGCGATTCGATCCGGCCAGACGATCGAGTGGAATCACGAGCAAATGCGAGCGACCAACGGAGTCGACATCGGAGATTTGCTGCGGCGTGAATATCGCGAAGGGTGGGGTCTGCAGGGCTAATTCGACTCGTGCCGCAATGCGCGGCCCGGCAACGCTCCGGTCACGCCGCCGTCCGAGATGACCGGCGTCCCATTGACGAAGGCGTAACGCAGGCCACCGGAGTACTGATGCGGCGAAGCGAAAGTGGCGCGGTCGATGAAGTCCCGTTCGCTCCAGACGATGACATCCGCGTAATAGTCCGGCCGCAAGTAGCCACGATCCGTCAGACCCAGAATGTCCGCCGGCAGGCCGCTCGAACTGCGAACCGCTTGCGCGAGTGGAACGGTTTGCTCGCGAACCGAGTAGTGGCCGATCTTGCGCGAGAACGTCCCGTAACTTCGCGGATGCGGAATCTCCTCGCTCGGGATTCGTGATGACCCGTCCGACGCGGTCGCCACCCACGGCTGCTGCATCACGAAGCGGACATCCTCTTCGTTGATGCTGTGATTCACGACCGACGCTCCACCGTTGCGTTCGATTTGCAGAATCAGGTCGAACGGCTCGATTTGCTCTTCTTCCGCGATCTCCTTCAGCCGCCGACCCGCCCAATCGGGCCTGGGCTGGTATTGAGCAATCTGTATCCGCTGGCCGGCGTCGGTGATCTCGAGCTTGTTGCGAATCGCTTCCTGAATGCGTTTCGAATCCTCGCCGGTTTCCAAGCGAGCCAACATCTTCTCGCTTCCCCCGGCACGTGCCCAAGCGGGAATGAAGGTCGCCGACAGCGAAGTGCTCGACGCTGTGTACGGGTACTGATCCGCCGTGATTACGCGACCTTCGGCCCGTTCCCGTTCGATCACGTCGACCGCCGTTCGCACCAGCCCCCACGAGTCTTTGCCCGAAGATTTGAAGTGCGAAATGTGAACGGGCAAGTTGGCACCGCGTCCGATCTCTAACGCTTCGCCGATGGCGTCGAGCAAGCCGATTCCTTCGTTGCGGATGTGACTCGCGTAAATGCCACGATGATTCGCCACGATCTTGGCAATCTCGGTCAGTTCCGCCGTGTCCGCATACGAGCTGGGTACGTAGATCAATCCTGACGACATGCCCCAGGCTCCGTCTTGCATCGCTTTGTCCGCAAGTTCCTTCATGCGAGCCAACTCGTCGTCTGTCGCCTGCCGCTGTTCGCTTCCCATCACGTCGCGCCGCAGCGAGCCTTGCGGCAGCAGATGTGCGACGTTCACACCGGCTCCGAATTGGTCGATCTTGTCGTAGTAGCCACCGGCATCAACCGGCCCGCTGCCGCAATTGCCCGTGACGATCGTCGTGCAACCTTGCGTCAAGTAGTTCACGACGGCGCGCGTTTCCTTGCGTGTGACCGGCCCGTCGCTGTGGTTGTGCAGATCGATAAACCCCGGCGAGACGATCAAGCCTGTGCAATCGATCCGTCGTTTGATCTGGCCGGTTTCAAAATCGCCAACCGCGACGATCTTGTCATCGCGGATCGCCACGTTGCCGATCGTCGCAGGCTGTCCGTCGCCAAGATGCAACGAGCCGCCAGCCAGCAAGATATCCGCGTCAATCGGAGCTTGGCCGTTGGCGTTCGCCAGCGGACTCAACGTGAGTAGGGCGAATGTAATCGCTGGGCCAGCAAGCCGTCGAATCTGTTGATGACACACTAAAGTGGTACTCCATTGATCGAATCCTGCTCGCGATCGATTGTCGTACATTCGTATTTGCGTCGTAACCGCGGGAGCAGCAGGCCGGTTAAACTACACCTGCCGGAAGGAAAACTCAACCAACGAGGACACTATCGGGCACCGCCAACACGTTGGACTGGCTTGAGTTGATTCAGCAAGCGAGATAGGCTAGAGCAAGCGTCAGCGGTTGTGCTTTCCCTGTCAACGCGAACGGTACTTCGCCTGCGGAGAATCTGATGTCCATTCGAGTTTTGAAGAACACGCTCACTGCCATCGCCGTTTGGTCGCTGCTGTGCATCCCGACGCGTGCCGACGAAGCGCCTGCGATCCAGTTCAATCGCGACGTGCGTTCGATCCTCTCGGGCAAGTGCTTTGCCTGTCATGGTCCCGATGCGAACAAGCGAAAGGCCGAGTTGCGACTGGACGACGAGCAAAGTGCCAAGGAAGCCGCGATCGTTCCGGGCCAGCCGGACGAGAGCGAGCTGGTGCGACGGATCTTGAGCGATGATCCCGAAGAGCGGATGCCGCCCGGATCGACCGGCAAGTCGTTGAGCGAGGCCGAGGTCGCGACGCTCCGCCAGTGGATCGCCGAGGGTGCCGTGTGGCAGGAGCATTGGTCGTTGATCGCGCCGGTCAAGGTTGATCCTCCGGCAACGGACGAACTTTCGGGCGTAGCGAACGACATCGACCGATTCATTCGAGCAACGCTCGCGGCACGTGGCCTGAGCCCGTCGCCACAAGCCGACCGCCGGACGTTGATTCGACGCTTGTCGTTTGACTTGACCGGGCTGCCCCCGACACCGGCGGAAGTCGATGCGTTCGTCGCCGATCCCTCAAAAGATGCCTATGTCAAATTGGTTGATCGGCTGATGGCATCAAAACACTTCGGCGAGCGGATGGCGATGTATTGGTTGGATGTCGTCCGTTACGCCGATACGGGAGGTTATCACAGCGACAACCATCGCGACGTCGCGCCGTATCGTGACTATGTGATCGACGCCTTCAACGACAACTTGCCATTCGATCAGTTCACGATCGAGCAGCTGGCCGGCGACTTGCTCCCAAATTCGACGAACCGCCAGAAGATCGCGTCGGGATACAACCGCCTGCTGCAAACGACGCAGGAAGGCGGGGCACAAGCGAAGGAGTACACGGCGAAGTATCAAGCCGATCGCGTGCGGAACACGGCGACCGCTTGGCTCGGTTTAACGATGGGTTGCTGTGAGTGTCACGATCACAAATTCGATCATCTCACGATGAAGGATTTCTACAGCTTCGGTGCCTTCTTTGCGGACATCCAGGAAGTGGCGGTCGGGAATCAACCGCAAGCAAGCTTCCCGACGTCCGAGCAGGAAACGCAGCTCACCAGTTTAGAAAAGCAGCTTGCCACGTTGCGGGAAGATTACACCCGGACAACGCCCGAATTGACGGCGGGATTAGCGAAATGGACGACGGCCACTCGCGATGAACTCCTCCGCGGCCAGCAGGCTTGGCAATCGCTCAAGCCGATTTCGCTGGCATCAGCCAACGGTCAGACGTTTTCCATTCAAGAGGATCTCTCGGCGCTAGCCAGTGGCGAGAATCCGGCGAAGGATACCTACACGATCGAGCTGCGTCCCGCGCCCGGCATGTTAACGGCGATTCGCCTGGAAGCATTCATCGACGATAGCTTGGCGAACAAGAGCCTGTCGCGCGGCAATGGCAACTTCGTGCTGACGGAAGTCGAGATCGACATCAAGGCCACCGAGGCGGATGAACCGAAGCGTCTGGCGATTAAGCAAGCAACCGCCGATTTCTCGCAAGATAGCTGGCCGATCGCGAATTCGATCGACGGCAAGCCCGACACGGGCTGGGCGGTGGATGGCCACAACCGCCGAGAGAACCGTAAGGCGATGTTCGTGTTGGTCGAGCCCGCGGCGGTCTCGGGGAATTCGCTGGTCACCGTGCGATTGAAGCACGAGTCAGCCCATCCGCAACACAACATCGGCCGCTTCCGATTGGCGGCGAGTTCGCAAGCCGCGCCAGCGCTCGACGAGAAAGCGGGGCTTCCAGACGCGGTTGCCAACGCGTTGAAGGTCGACCCCGAGAAACGCAGCGACGCGGAGCGAGCTGCGATCGACAGCCACTACCGGAGCGTCGCACCGGAATTGGCATCGGTGCGAGAACAAATCGCCGCGAACGAGAAACAACAGGCAGACATCCGCTCCGCGTTCCCCCAGACGCTGGTTTCCGTTTCGATCGATCCGCGCATGGTTCGCATCTTGCCGCGTGGAAACTGGCTGGATGATTCGGGCGAAGTCGTCGAGCCGGCTGCGCCGGCGGCCCTGCCGAAACTCGAAGTCGGTGACCGCAAGACGGCGCGACTGGACTTTGCCCGTTGGATGGCGGCTCGCGAACATCCGCTCACCGCGCGCGTTTTCGTGAACCGTTTGTGGAAGCTCTATTTCGGCCAGGGACTCGTCAAGTCACTCGACGACTTTGGGACGCAAGGCAACTCGCCGACACATCCCGAACTGCTCGACTGGCTGGCCGTCGATTTCATGGACGGCGGCTGGAACGTCAAGCAGATGATCAAGCGGTTGGTCACGTCGGAGACTTACCAGCGGACATCGTTCGTGACGCCGGCACTGCGCGAGGCCGATCCGACCAACAAGTGGCTCGCTCGTCAGGCTCGATTCCGACTGGATGCCGAGATGGTCCGCGACAATGCGCTGGCGGTGAGCGGGTTGTTGTCGGCCAAGATCGGCGGGCCGAGCGTCAAGCCCTATCAACCTGCCGGCTATTGGCAGCACTTGAACTTTCCCAAACGGACGTGGCAGCAAGACAAGAGCGACAACCTCTACCGACGAGGTCTGTACACTTACTGGCAACGAACCTTCCTGCACCCGAGCCTGATGGCGTTCGACGCCCCCAGCCGTGAAGAATGCACGGTCGAGCGTCCCAGATCGAACACGCCGCTGCAGGCGCTCGCTTTGCTGAATGATCCGACTTACGTCGAAGCCGCCCGGGCCTTGGCCAGTCGCGTCATTCGCGATGGCGGCGACAACGAGCAAGAACGATTGGATTACGCGTTTCGGCAAGTGCTCGGAAGATCGCCCTCTGTCGAAGAGCAAAGCGTGCTGGTGCCTTTGTATGAGAAGCATTTCGCGGAATATACTGTCGAACAAGAGGCGGCGAGCCAGTTGTTGCAGGTGGGCGAGCTGCCAACGCCAGAGAATATGAACAGCGCTGAACTCGCCGCTTGGACGTCGGTCTCGCGAGTCGTTTTGAACCTGCATGAGACGATCACGCGGTACTAAGAAACTGTAGACAAACTAATTCCTGGACAGCGAATTGGGAGGGCGAATTGGGAGGGCGAG
>JAQBZB010000477.1 GCA_027622275.1 Planctomycetota bacterium
GCGTCGTGTGTGGTTCGCGAAATGTTTTCTTGAGCAAACAATGGCGACCACGCAATGACTACAACCGCCAGGGCGGTCCAGGTCCGAAAATTCGTGCGCATCGTGTATCCTCCCCTTCGGGTCATGGTGGGTGCTCCTCGACAAACAGCTGGTCGCCTAATCGAGACGCTTGTAAAAGATCGTCATCGCCTGCCGCGGCTGCTCGAGCGTGACCAGAAGCCCGCTCTCCATAAGTTCGCGACCCGACATCTGCCGATCACCCTCGACATCGGGATTCGTCAGCGAGTAACGGCCGTCCGCAGCGAGCCCACGCAGCTTGAAGTTCATCGACACTACGGAGCTCTGCGGACGTCGGAAGGCCTGGACCACGCCTTCGCCGTCTTCGGGTTTGTCGAACTGCCAGGCCATCCAGACATCGTTGGTCGTGCGGTATGTCGTCAGCGGATAGAAATCGCCGTAGTAGTACTGTGAAACCTTGCGCCACTCGGCCAGCATGCGACGGGTGAAGTCGTAGTCCGCATCCTTACGCCTCAGATCCCAGACCGAAACGATGGACGGCGCCATCTGGCTGCGGAAGGTGTATTTGTCGACCGCGTTGTTACCGGTGCCAAAATAAGGAATCCAGTACGACATGCCGAACGTCAGCGATTGCATGCCCGTCGTCTCGTACGCGTAGTCGCTACGCCAGAGCGGCACGGCTCGTCGGAGCGTCTCCAGTTCGTTTCGACTGCCACCGCCCGAGCAAATATCGGAGCGCATGTTCGGGTGTCGGCGCCGGAGTTCGTCCCAGTACCTGAGATAGCCCTGGACGTGGCGGATCTCGGTGATGCCCTGTCGATCCGCAGTGTCATTGGCGCGCCAGTAGGACAGCGTCGGGATTCCGTCGTGTCGGTAGAGATCGACGCCCTGCTCCTTGATCTGCCCATCCACGTGCTCAGTGATCCATGCCGCTGCATCGGGATTGCCAAAGTCGAGGAGCTTGAAGTCGGCGCCGGAGTAGGGCGGCGGCTGCGGATTATCCATGCGAACCCAGCACGACAGGGTGAAGTTGTTCGGCGCTGTGTTCCTGACCTTGACGCCATAGTCGTTATTGAAACGCAGCGCGCCGTCGCCGGCCTTGCCGGTCGCACCGGTCACGTATGCGGGATCGCCGTTGCCGATGCGCTCCCCGTTGAGGCCGCCTGCAGTGTCTTTCAGATTGCCATCGAACGTGTAGCGACTGACGGGAGCCTTCGTGTCCGCACCCTTGAATAATGCCTTGACGTCTTCGTCCGTCAGGGCTGAGTCATACACGCGCGCATCATCGATGTCACCGGTCAGCCCGCGCGTTTGATACTGCCGCCCGACACCCCAGGAGTCATTGGCGTCGAGCGGACGGGTGTTCGGAGACATGGCTTGTCGTTCGAGCTCACCGTCCACAAAAAGACGAAGATCACTGACGCCTCTGACCGAGTCGACCGAGCGCGTCGCGGTCACGAGATGCCACTTGCCATCGGCGAGAAACGTATTGCCGGTGACAGTCGCTTCTTCAGGACCGATGCCAAAGGCTGCGACATCCTCCAGGATCGTCAAACCGGAATCGTTGAAGTGACCGTTGATCTCGCCTTGGAACAAATCGTGCCCAGCCCACCACGGGGTGCCGCCACGCTCGAGCAGCCACTTGCGATGATCTCGATGAATCGCGGATCCACGCGTTACGAGTTCGGGAGCGAACCACAGGATCATCTTCATGTCATTGGCGTGCAGGAAGTCCGAAATCGGACTCAGTCCGCGCGGGAATCGCTTCGAATCGGGAATCCACGTGCCGGTGTCCAGCCAGTAGTCGTTGAATTCGTGCCAGCCCGCGTCGATCCACCAGTAATCGGGTTTGATGCCTTCTTCGAGATAGCGTTTGATGAAGGCCAGTTGGTTCTCCTCGTTGCCCGTCGACGCCTCGATGTACTGCGCGGAGGCTCCCGCCGCGTGCTGAGGCGGATGCACGGTGCCCCCGGCCTTCGGAATGTTGTGCGCGATCATCCAGCGTCGCCAGATGTTCTGGGCGCGAATCCAGTCACCGCCCTGCCAGAAGAGCAATGCGATCATTGGTGTGCGAACCTCTTCGCCGGGCTTCAAACAAAAGTGCGTGAGCTCCTGTCCCGCCTGAATGTGCAGCCCCCGTTCGTTGTCTCGCTTCAAGCTGGCTGTCCATTGGCCGGGCCAGCCCACCGCCATGATCACACCGCCACTGGGCGACTCGAGATTCCAGAACGGCAGGTCGTGGCTAGCTGGCAGCCCGATTTTCGACCCGAGTTTCTTCTCCGCATTCGGAGTGAGCCGCGTCTCGAGTGGCTCGTAATCCGTTCCCTCGATTGAGACCAGCGAGTGCGTCGCGCCGCGGGCGTGGTGCAAAACGAACTCGCCTTCGTTGCGGCGCTCGAAATGCGTGTCGATGGGGAGGATTTCTTCGAGAATCGGCGTTAGCTTGTCGCTGGTGTTCTTGAACAGGAGCTTCCATTCCACCACCGGATAGTCGTGGTACTCAATACCGACGCAGCGCACCTCGAGTCCTGGTTTCGGCTCTCGATACGTCACGGTGTGCTCGGTGCGATGGTCGTCGAGCTTCTTAGAAGAGCGCGTGACGTTCCAGTTGTGCAGAAACTCGCTTGAGTGTTGGCCGCCGTAGCGAAAGGAAAACTGCGGCTGAGGCGAGTACGCGGAACGCAACGGACCGACGGGAAGTTCACCCAGCCAGACAGTCTCGCCGTCGGCCATCGTGATACGCGCGTCGGCCCAGTCGGCCTGATTGAAGTCGACGCGCTGGACGATTCCTTCGGGTTGCCCTTCCAGACTCAGCGTGAATTCCGTCGCGCCGCCCAGATCGACCTTGACCGGCACGCCTTCCATGCCCTCCCGCATGACTTCCGACTTGAATGCCACTTGATCGCCAATTTTCACAGAACCAATCACGCGTCCACGTCCCGCGTTCGAATAAAAGCTGGTCACGCGGTTGCTGTCGACTCCGAAGATCGCCTCGAAGCTCTTCGCCGGACTCGGCAAGCGTACGACAACGCTCCCCATCGAAGGGCAAAACAGGCCGCGCGGGTAAACCTTTTCGACGATCTTCAGCGGTAGAGCACCGGACTCGACGTAGTACACCTTCGTTGTGACCATATTCTTCATGAGCCTGGCGCCCTGGGAGTGATCCATGAGGTACGCCTCGACGGGCATCGTCTCGACTTTGCCGTCGAACTTGGCCTCGATCCATCGTCGGGCCTGGTTTTGTTCGGCCTCGTTGACGCTTGCGGCGATCGCGACTTTGGAATTTGAGAGCAACCAAACAAGGGCCAGGAGCATCAGTGTCGAACGCATTGCTATGCTTCTTCTTTCTTTGATCGGGGCTTGGTCTGAATGGGCCGCGAACTTCAGCGGGAGCATCGGGCTTTAAGTCGTACGTTTCGAGCTGACTTGGCCCGCCATGCAGAAACAGAAATATCACCGACGTATCCACCCGCGTCGCGTCGGACTCTGCTGCAGCGCGCTGCCGCAACAAAGACGACAGGCTCAGTCCACCAAAGGCCAGAGCTCCCGCGTGGAGCATTCCGCGTCGGCTTAGCCGCGCCTGTGGGTCGATATTCAGCATGAGCCAGTTACCTCACATTGGGCATCAGGTGCCAGGAGTCATTGTCTTGAGTCAAGTGTCTGCCAGCCTGCTTCGAACCGGGAGCCGCCACGCTGGGAATGCATCTCTATGGCAACTCGTTTCTCAAGGGCCGAAAAAAATCGCGCAAGTCAGCCGCCATTTCTTCGGCCCGCTCGTGAATGGCGAAGTGACCGCCCTGGGGATAGTCGTGATAATGAACGACATTGTAATAACGTTCGGCTCGCTTGCGGACGATCGGAGCCAGTTCGTGCGGGTAGGCCGCGACTGCGGTCGGGACTTGAATCCGCTCGCCGGCCGGGAGTTCCCACGGGTGATAGTACGACTCGCTGTAGAGCCGGATCGCCGACCAGAACGAATTGGTCAGCCAGTAGAGCATCACGTTGGTGATCAACATGTCACGCGGAAACAGCTTTTCAAAGTCGTCGCCCCACCCACACCAGGCTCGCCACTTTTCGATGATCCACGCCGCCAGGCCGACCGGCGAATCCGTCATGCCAATCGCCAGCGTTTGTGGTCGAGTCATCTGCTGATGGCAGTAAGCGCCCTCGTCAATCCAGTACTGCTCCACGTTTTTCCAGTAACGGAGCATGTCGGGATCTTTCGGTTTGACGGGAGCCCACTTCATGCCCAGTCCGCGGAGAATGTCCGGGTCTTTGTCCTCGGTCTCGCGTTCATCGCCGAGTCGCGGAAACAGACAGTTGAGATGGATGCCGATCAGGTTTTCGGGGTGGTGGTAACCCCACGGCGCGGTCAGGAAGCCTCCCCAGTCGCCGCCTTCGATTCCGTACCGCGAATAGCCAAGTCCCTCGGTCATGAGCCGATCGTAGACCGCCGGGTGATGCTGGAAGCCGAATCCTTCCTG
>JAQBZB010000106.1 GCA_027622275.1 Planctomycetota bacterium
CCGAGCCTTTCCCCGTATGGCTCGGCAGGAGCCTCGCCCTCCCGAAACGCAAATCGGGAAGTTGTTGTCAATCACTTTCCAAGTAGGCCGGAACAAGGCTTTGCGCAGTTCCGGCAGCGGTGCGACGTGTGGCCCATGCCGGAATCGCGAAGACTTGTTCCGGCCTACCCGCTTCTTGATGTATGCGAGGCCTAATGTCGTAGCGTGGGGCGAGTCTGTGAGCCCCACCAGTACCACGACGAGTGCTGGTGCGTCTCGTACCTCGACACACCGTACAAAGCTACAAACCCCGCTCGTCGCTCTGCCCTACATCAATGACCCCGATTGCGGGTCGATGCCGACGCCTCGGCAAAGTTGTGCAAGACATTCCATGACCAGCAGCAAGGCACCGGGGTCGAGTGGATCGTCGTCATCCTCGTCGCCGCCCACGAAGGAAGCCTCTTCGAAATGGTAGATGTCAAACCGCGAATCGCAGTCGCCGAGGAAGTTCAATTTGTCGCGGTCGCCGTCGCGGAGCGTTGACCTGGCGAGCGAATTCAGCAGTTCCTCGCGTTGCTCGGTCACTTCCTCCCCGGTGACGAACGTGATGTCCATCGCCGACGAATCTTCCGGCGAGCGGAGTGTTAGCGATTCGAGCCGGCCGGCGTCGTCGGCGACGACGTCGCTGACTTCGTAATGCGGGTCTTGCCGCTTGAGCGCGGCGGCAACCGCGGCGGCTTGCGGTCGAGTCGATTGCGCGAACAAGACGAAGTAGGTCTCGCGCCACTGATAAAGATCGTTTTCAAACAAGGACATCGCTCAATCCCATTCCTCTTCGAAGTTGGCTCCACCTTGCCAGGCGTCAATCGCTGACAACATGTTATCGCGTTCTTCGCGGCTCGCCCAGACGGACTCGTCTTGCTCAAGCCGAACTTCGTAGTCCCCTTCGTGCATACAATCGCTATGTCCACAAAAATGGGGAACGTCCGCGATCCACATCACCCGGTACAACGGAATGTGCTTGTCATCGACGACGCAAAAGACAGATGGCATGGCACGACCTTTCCTGCAGAATCGTCTTTCCTTAAGATTGGCCCAACTCCTGGGAACGCTTGGCGGCGGCGTCGACCGCGTCGATCAATGCGGAACGCAGCCCATGTCGCTCCAAGACCTGGAGGCCCGCGATGGTGGTTCCGCCGGGGCTCGTGACGCGATCCTTTAACACGCCAGGATGTTCGCCGCTGGACAACACCATCTGAGCCGCTCCAAACACCGTTTGCGCAGCCAGTGCGGTCGCCGTCGCGCGAGGCAACCCCGCACGGACCCCGCCGTCGCTGAGCGCCTCGATCATAGTATATACGTAGGCGGGACCGGAACCCGAGAGCCCGGTGACCGCGTCCAATTGTGACTCAGGCACTGGAAACGCGATACCGACCGCGCCCAGCAACCGTCCAACCAATTCACTATCAGCGGCCGAAGCTCCAGGGCCGAGCGAGTAGCCGGCGGCACCAGCACCAATCAAGCACGGTGTGTTCGGCATGACCCGCACAACACGGTCGCTCTTCAGGCCGTTGCAGAGAGCTGCCAGCGGCGTGCCTGCAATGATCGAAACAAACAGCACGCGGTTGGTCTCGGCACCCGCCAACTCACGCATCACCTCGCAGACGCATTGCGGCTTGACGGCAATGATGACAACGTCGGCGGCTTCGACGACTGCCAAGTTCGAGGCAGCGATTCGGCTGCCGGGAATAAGTGCCGCGAACTGCCATACAGCTTCGGCGATGGGGTCGAAGGCAACAACACTCTCAGCGGGCAACAGCTCGGCGGCCACGAATCCGCGTGCCAAGGCTCTTGCCATTTGACCGGCTCCGATAAAGCCGATAGTTAATTCCGCCACAGCGACCTCCAACCACGCGAAACACTTCGGACATGCACCCGTCCAGCGATTCATGCTACGTCAAAGATCCTGTCGCGACAATGAGAAAGCCGGGGCGGGAGTGGGGTAGTCGTGTGTTGGCAATACAAGCACGACGCGCCAGCGAGTGAGTTTTAACCATCGATAACCCACTCGCTGGCGCGTCGTGCTTCTATTTCCCGGCCGCAACCAAGACAGCTCAGTTCAGAGCGACGGAAACGCTGTTGGCGAGCAAGCTTGCCAACTCGGCTGCGAGTTCTCGTTGGAGAGTCGCCGAGTCGACCTTGACGGTTGGTTCGCCTGCAACCGGAGGCGTGGACCTTGAATCCGCTAGTTCGAATCCGATTCTGCGAATCACCGCGGCGGTAGCTCGTGCGGCCAGCGAGTGCCTCGTGCGGATGGGGTTCGAGTCATCGAGTGGGCAGGTGGCTTCTAGTTCCATAACACCGACGATGCGGTGGCTCGCATACGGCATAGGTGACGTCCTAAGAGAGAGTGATTGGGACGCGATGAAGACTAGCTATTTTCTTCGACCAGAGATCCGCGGAACTAGAACGTTTGGCGGCGATCGACGAGCGAAACTGCGGAGCACGCGATCGCAGAGACGCTCTAGCAGGAATGGAACGATCGTGCCGCCCGATGCGACAAGCGGGAAGTCTTACTTGGCTCGCGCCGCCACGCGAATCTGCGCCCGCGACTGAATGACCAATCGATCGCGCAGCTCTAACTCCTCGTCCGTTGACGCTGGTCGCTTGGTGGCCGCGGCAAGTTGCTTGCGAGCGGCTTCGGCGTCGACGCTTGTTCCAAGTACAGCTCGGTTGGTGAGAATCGAGACGACGTTGTCGGCAACTTGCACGAATCCACCGTCCACGTAGTATCGCGTCTCCTTGCCGCCGGCACGAATCCGCATCTCGCCATATCCAAGCCGACCGATCATCGGACTGTGGCCGGGCAAAATACCGATCTCACCGTCATAAAGCGGCATCGCGACAAACTCCGCCTTCGTTTCGAGGGCGGTCTTCTCGGGTGTGACGACGATGCAGTTTAGTTCGGCCATTTTGTCAGAGGTCAGAAGTGAGAGGTCAGGGGTCAGGGGTCAGAGGTCAGTGACTATTTAGTTGCCTCGGCTGCCATCTTTTTGGCTTGCTCTTCAGCTTGCTCGATGACGCCGACGTACATAAACGCCCGTTCCGGCAGGTGATCCCACTTGCCGTCACAGATTTCCTCGAAGCTGCGAATCGTTTCGTCCAGCTTCGTGAACTCGCCCGATTTGCCGGTGAAGACCTCGGCCACATAGAACGGCTGCGACAGGAAGCGTTCGATGCGGCGAGCACGATGGACGATCAACTTGTCCTCTTCGCTCAATTCGTCGACGCCCAGAATCGCGATGATGTCCTGCAGTTCGCGGTAACGTTGCAGCGTGGTTTGAACTCGGCGAGCGATATCGTAATGCCGCTTGCCGACATACTGCGGGTCGAGGATGCGGCTGTTCGACGCCAGCGGGTCCACCGCCGGGTAAATGCCCTTTTCCGAGATCGAACGCTCGAGGTACAGGAACGCGTCCAACTGGCCGAACGCCGTGGCGGGAGCCGGGTCGGTCGGGTCATCCGCGGGAACGTACACGGCTTGTACGGACGTGATGGCTCCCTTGCTCGTCGAAGCAATTCGTTCTTGCAAGGCACCCATTTCGGTAGCCAACGTCGGCTGATAACCGACCGCCGAAGGCATGCGGCCGAGCAACGCCGACACTTCGCTGCCCGCTTGCGAGAAACGGAAGATGTTGTCGACGAACAACAACGTGTCTTTACCGGTTGTGTCGCGGAAGTACTCGGCCATCGTCAGCGCCGAGAGTGCGACGCGGAGACGAGCACCCGGCGGCTCGTTCATCTGGCCGAACACCATCGCGGTCTGCTCGATCACGCTGCGGCCGGTGTCGCCGATTTGAGCTTCCTGCATCTCCAACCACAGGTCCGTGCCTTCACGCGTTCGCTCGCCGACTCCGGCGAACACCGAGTAACCACCGTGCTCGCGGGCGATGCGGGCAATCAACTCGGTGAGAATAACCGTCTTGCCAAGACCGGCACCGCCGAACAGACCGGCCTTACCACCACGCACAAACGGGGTCAGCAGGTCAACCACTTTGATGCCGGTCTCGAATAGCTCGGTGCTTGTCGACAACTCGCTAATCGGAGGCGATTGGCGATGGATCGGCCAACGCAGCTTGGCGTCCACGGGCCCTCGCCCGTCGACAGGATTGCCGAGCATGTTGAAGACGCGGCCGAGCGTTTCCTCGCCGACCGGGACCGTTACGGGTGAACCCGTGTCGATGCATTCGTGGCCACGAACCATGCCGTCCGTGCTGCCCAGCGCGACGCAACGAACCCGGCCGCCGCCGAGATGCTGCTGGACTTCGCCGGTGAGATCGAGCTTCACGCCCTTGTGTTCGCTGACGACCTTCACCGCGTTGTAGATGGGCGGGAGGTGCTCGGCGTCAAACTCGGCATCGAAGGTCGATCCGATCACTTGGGTCACGCGACCCGCTGTTGTTGCTGTTGGCATGGCTTTAAATTCTTGGTTCCAAGTTCAATGTTCAATGTTCGTTATTACTTCTGGTTCCCAGGCTCCTGCCTGGGAACCCAGTGCTACACTGGCTCTGCCAGCTCTGCGAGGCAGAGCCTCGCGGGCAGTGCGTTCCCAGGCGGGAGCCTGGGAACGAGTTCTCCCTATTTCTTCAGAGCTTCGACGCCCCCGATGATTTCCATGATCTCACCCGTGATTTGCGACTGGCGAGCCCGGTTGTACGTCATCGAAAGTTGTTTGATCATATCGCCGGCGTTTTCCGTCGCCGCCTTCATCGCCACCATGCGGGCAATCTGTTCGCTAACCGCTGCATCCAGGAAGCACTTGAACAGCTTTGCCTTGAAGCTTGCCGGCACGACTTCCTCCAGGATGCTTTCCGCCGATGGCAGGAACTCGTACATCGACTCGCCGGTTGACGACGACTTTTTCGCGTCACCGCTATCGGCACCTTCGATGCCGCCGAGCGGAAGCAGCGTCTCGACGAGGGCCTGTTGCCTCCCGATGCTCACGAAGCGGGTGTAGGCGACATCCAGCCGATCGAGTCGCCCCGCCGCATACTCTGCGAGGTAACGGTTGGCGATGGCTTCGACCTCCGAAAACCGCGGTTGGTCGTCGAAGTTCAGAAATGTCTCGTGAGGCTCAATGCCGCGGAACCGCAGCGCCGTAATGCCGCGCTTTCCGGAAACTTCGAGCTGGACATTCGAGACCGATTCTTTCAGCTCGTTGTAACGAGGAATCGCCTGCCGAATGACGCCGCCGTTGTAGCCGCCGCACAGACCACGATTGCCTGTCAGCACGAGCAGCAAGGCGGTGTTGGTCTCAGCGCGCGGCTCCATCAACGGATGCCGCACTTCGAGTCCGCTGGAAGCCAAGTCTGATACGAGCTGAGTAATTCGACGCGTGTAGGCGGTCGCGGCCGTGGCGCGATCCATCGCCTTCTTGAACCGCGCGGTCGCGATCAACTCCATCGTCCGCGTAATCTTGCGGATGTTGCGGACGGACTTGCGTCGTTTATCGAGTTTTCTGGCGTTGGCCATGTTATTTGATAAACCGGATATTGATTGGATAGCGGTAACGCTCGCCCTTGTTGGCCGCCACCGTCGCCATGATGCAGAAGATCAGAGTCGTCACCCACAACGCCAGGAATGTTATATAGCCGATACAAACCAGCATCAGGCCACAGTTGATAACCTGTCCAATCAAGATCGTCGCCTGAAAGTTCAGCGATTCCTTCGCTTGATCGTCCACGAACGCGCTGTCGTCTTTCTTAATAAGCCAAATTACGAGCGGCCCAATAAACCCGGTAAAAATCCCCAACAGATGCGATAGCATTCCGAACGTGCGTTCGTCGCTGGACAGACTTTCGAGCTTGCCGGCAACGACGGGCGGAACGCCGGATTGCCGTTGTTCTTGTTGGGGGTCATCGTTCATGATTCAGCTCATTAACACTCTGAGAAACTACCAGTAGGCCGGAATAAACTCGCGCAGTTCCGGCGTCCGTTTAATAACTGCCGGAACTGCGAAACTTGTTCCGGCCTACACTAAGGTTCGTAACTCTTCTTAAACTCTTTGATCGCGGCGACGACCGCTTGCGTGGTTGGATCGTCAGCCTTCTTCAGCGTGTCGCCTTTGTCCTTGTTCTCGTCGACCATCTTCCAGACAGCGCTCTTTTGATCTTGCATGAATTGCAGGAACGCGGCTTCCCAAGCGGGTACCTCGTTGACCGGGACATCATCCAAGTAGCCGTTGATGCCGGCGTACAGGCTGAGCAACTGGTCGACGACGTACAGCGGCTTGTACTGGCCCTGCTTCAGCAACTCGACCATCCGGTAACCACGATCAAGTTGCGATTGCGTCGCGGCATCGAGATCGGTGCCCAGTTGAGCGAACGCTTCCAACTCGCGAAACGCCGCCAAATCAAGCCGCAAACCGCCGGCGACGTTCTTCATCGCCTTGACTTGAGCGGCACCGCCCACACGCGAAACCGAAATGCCGACGTTCATCGCCGGGCGAATACCCGCAAAGAACAAATCCGGCTGCAGGTAGATTTGGCCATCGGTAATCGAAATCACGTTCGTTGGGATGTAAGCCGAAACTTCGCCTTCCAGCGTCTCGATGATTGGCAGCGACGTAATCGAGCCGCCGCCCAACGCATCGGAAAGCTTCGACGAACGCTCGAGCAAACGGCTATGGCAGTAGAACACGTCCCCGGGAAACGCTTCGCGGCCTGGCGGACGTCGCATGAGCAGTGACAACTCGCGATAAGCGACGGCCTGCTTCGACAAGTCGTCGTACACGATCAGCGCGTGCTCGCCCTTCCACATAAAGTACTCGGCCATCGCGGTCCCGGCGTAAGGCGCGACGTACTGCAGCGGGGCCGGCGAACTGGCACCGGAGACGACGACCGTCGTGTAAGCCATCGCGCCTTGCTCTTCGAGGATCTTGATCACGCCGGCGACGGACGAATCCTTCTGGCCGATGGCAACATAAAAACACTTCACGCCCGAATCTTTCTGATTCAGGATCGCGTCGATGGCAACGGCCGTCTTGCCGGTCTTTCGGTCGCCAATGATCAGCTCGCGTTGCCCGCGCCCGATCGGTGTCATGGCATCGACGGCTTTGATGCCCGTTTGCAGCGGCTGCTTGACCGGCTGACGTTCGGATACGCCCGCCGCGATCACTTCCACCGGCCGAGATTCGGTCGAGGCGACGGGGCCTTTCCCATCCAGCGGGTTGCCCAGCGGATCGAGCACGCGACCAATGACGGCTTCGCCGACCGGGACCGAGAGCAAGCGGCCGAGCGCCCGGACTTCGTCACCTTCTTTGATCGAGAGGTAATCGCCGAGAATGATCAAACCGACGCTGTTCTCTTCCAAGTTGAACGCCAAGCCGCGCGTGCCGTTGGGGAACTCAACCATCTCGTTGGCCATCACGCCGGACAGGCCGTGAATTCGGGCGATGCCGTCGCCGACTTCCAATACCGTGCCGACTTCACGAACGTCGATATTGCTGTCGTATTGTTCGATTTCCGCTTGCAAGACGGAAGCGATTTCATCCGCGTTGAATTTCGTCATCTGTAGTATCCGATTCTCTGTCTTATGATTCAGTCGGCCAAGGCGAAGCGGTCCAGGTTGTCCCGCAGCTGCTGGCCGGTTTTGGATAACAACTCATCCTTCAAGCGAACAAGCCGGTTGGCGACGCTGGCGTCATAGACCGTGTCGCCGATACGCAATTTGACGCCGCCGATCAGCTCGCGGTCGACATCGACTTGCAGGTCAACGTCCTTCCCTAGCAATGCCTTCAGCCGATTCGCGATCAATTCGATCGACTCCTGACTCGGCGGCTCCGCCGCACACAGGAACACCTCGACGCGGCCTCGCAAATCGTTCAACTGCTTACGCACCGCCTGCCGAATGGCTCGGAGGCAATCAAAACGCCCGTGCCGGGCGACCACCTTGACGAAGTTAAGGAACTCGGCGGAGACTTTACCGGCCAGGGCCTTGTCGAGCATCGCCGCCTTCAACTCGAAAGCGACGCGCGGGGAAGCCAGTGTGGCATCGAGATTCGGCACCTTCGCGAGGACATCGTCGACGAACGAGTTCAGCTCGTCCAAGACGGCTTCGGCGTTGCCAACCTTTTCGGCGGCACCAAGCAATGCCTTGGCATAGACCGCGCCAAGGTACTGTTGGCCAGTATCGAACACCGCTTTATCGCGAGCTTCCGTCATTTCGTTCTCATCCAGCGAGGGGCTGCCATGTTGTTCGTCAGTTGCGGCTAGGGAGTTGGTCCATCGCTTCACGAATCAACTGCGAGTGATCCTCGGCCTTGAGTTGCTGGCGAACGATCCGGCCCGCCAGGTTCACGGCCAAATCCACGCTCGTCTTCGTAATCTCTTGCAGAGCGACGTTCTTGGCGACTTGAATGTCTTCGACCGCCCGCTGTCGCTGGCGATCCGCTGCCTGTTGAGCTTCGGCGAGAATGCGATCCTTGGCGGTTTCGGCGTCCTTCCGCGCTTGAGTGACGAGTTCCCGAGCTTCCTCGCTGGCTGCCGCCAGCTGGGCCTCGTATTGCTTCAATTGCTCGGCCGCTTGTTCCTGGCCTCGCTTGGCCTCGTCAATCATTGCGGCAATCGATTGCTCGCGTTTCTCCAACCCTAGCATGACTGGCCCCCAAGCGAACTTGCCAAGGACCGCCAGCAGGAAAATGAAGACGACGAACGTCCAAATTGCGAGATCGCTGCGCACTTCCAAAGAATCGTTCAAGCTAGACGTTGCATTCTGATGGCTCAGATCATGGGGAGCATGATGAGCATCACCATGCGACTCATTGTCGGTGGGACCGGGTTGCTCCGCGGCCTCTTTGGCATCCGTGTGGCCGCCCCCGGCTAACTCAGAGACTTCGGCGTTGCTTGCCGCCTCCGGGTTCTCAATCGCCGCGCCCGCGGCCACCGCGTCCTTCGCATCACCGTCCGCTTCGTCCGCCAGAAGCACCTGAGCGCCGGCAAGTGCCACCGCTGCAACGAAGAGCGAGAATGCGAAGTGCGTAACAAATCGGAGCATTGCAACTCCCTTTCGCCTTATGGGCCAGCGAACGGATTCTGAAGGTAGCAGATAATCAGCGCGAAAAAGGTCACGCCTTCGATCAAGGCCGCGGCGATGATCATCGCGGTCTGGATGCTTCCAGCGACCTCCGGCTGACGGGCCATGCTCTCAACCGCGCTGGCCGCCAGCTTACCGATGCCGTAGCCACCACCGATGATGACAAGCCCGGCACCGAACGCGCCCGAGAACTCAATGCCGCCGCCTCCCCCTTGCGCGAAGGCTGGCACGGCGAACACAAAAACTACCGCGAGACACAGCCCGAAGATTCTTACAACATTCTTCACTGGATTACTCTCCTGTCAATTTCGAAGATGCGTGAGGTCCGTAAACATCGATCCAGCACTAGTGGTGATGAATCGCTGCTCCGATAAAAAGTGCCGATAGAAACGTAAAGATGTACGCCTGCAGAAAGGCGACAAACAATTCCAAACAACTCAAGAGCGTGGCACCGATCAAGGCGGCTGGTGCTATCACCGGCCAAAAGGAACTGGCGGCCCCTTCCACACTGAAGGCAAACCCCATAATCACTAGCAACACCATGTGGCCGGCGAGCATGTTCGCCAGCAGCCGCACGGAAAGGACACTGTGCTTGATGCACAGGCCGATCAACTCGATGACTAGAATGAAGGGCTTAAGAGGGATCGCCAGAACCAACGGCAGGTCCATGCTCGGTATCTGATTCAACACGAAGCCCACAGGACCGAACTTCAGGACTCCGAAGAGAATCACCGCTCCGAACGTGAGACCAGCTAGGGCCAGCGTCACGCCGAAAGAAGCCGTCGGCGATCCCATCCAGGGAAGCATCCCAAAAAGATTGCAGCCCAGAATGAAGAAGAACAGAGTCAACAACAGTGGTACGAAGCGATCCCCTTCGTGCGCACCGATGGCCGGCCGGGCAACCTGATCGCGGATGTAGACAACGAAGACTTCGAGCAGATTCCAAAGACTCCCTTTCGGTCGTCCCCCGCCCTCGGTCTGGCGACCGAGCCAGGCAAACAATCCCCAGAGAATGAGAGCGATGACAACCTCAATGACCATGAATTTCGAGAGGGTAATGCCGCTTTCTGGCTCGTAGAAGTTTCGCAATTCGCCAAACGGCTGCGGGATCAGGATCTTGCCACTGAGATGTTGGTTGTAGGCATGAATCGTATCGGAATCCCATTTGATAGTAGGATCCTTCTTGAAGATCTCGACCGCTTCGTCCCCGCCCGATGCCTGTTTGGCCACTTCCCATCGCTGAGCACCGCCGCTCAAGGCTGATTGATCCTCAAACCACTTCGTATACTTTGCGTGCTGTTCAAGGAAGCGATCGAACGGCTTGCCTTCGTTCGCGTGATCATGCTTCCAGTGTTCGTACTCGTGAAGCAACTCGGCCTTTGGCCCGACGTTCGGATTCAGCTTGACGAACTCGTTATACAGACGCTCCGCTTCCCAAGTTTGAAACTGCGGATCGAGCTGCACCCAGAGCGTCGGAAAGTCCGCTTTCGTTGCGTAGTGCCGGGGCAGGAGTCCCTTCGGCACTTCGAAGTAGTAGCTGTCCTTAATGTGTAGGATCGGGGATGCCATGAGATCGAACTACGCCACCTTGGAAACGTGTGCTACCTTCGCGCCATTCACCAAACGAACCGCCAAGAGCGTTTCGACGAGCAAGCCGACCAGATAGAAGCCAACAATCATCCCGAATACGCCGGCTTCAGCAAGGGGCCCACCGAGCTTCCCCAGAAAGATTCCGATCGACATCGGAATCGCCATGCGAAATAACATTGCAAGACCAACGCCGCAGACAACTTGCTGCGGTTCGCGGAACAACGCGAGGACGATGAGAGCGACGAGCCCCGCTCCCAAGCAGACGACCGCGGCAACCGCCGCCGCCAAGACACCCGTTTGCCCGTGAGTCTGATGACCGTAGTAAGCGAACGCGGGAAACGTGATCGCGAACACGGCGACAA
The DNA here is from genome assembly GCA_027622275.1 of Planctomycetota bacterium. GTDB lineage: Bacteria > Planctomycetota > Planctomycetia > Pirellulales > Pirellulaceae. The sequence goes on from JAQBZB010000106.1 coordinate 11,025, forward strand.
GCAAGATCACCGCACGAGTGAGCGTCAAGGCGGGAGTCGCGGTAGCAGGTGTGGCTTGGTTCAACTTGACACCAACATCAGCCCCAGCGAGCCCATGGTTTCGAGACTATGATCGACGATGAAGCGAGATGACCGTAAGGCCGGAAAGATCGTTACCAAACTTCGGCGAGGAGGAGAGTCGTAAATCTTTTTGTCAGCAGTTCTTATGGATAATGAACGGCTTCGAGCTTAAGCCTCCACATGAACTGGATCACCCTCAAATTGCCACATTTATACCAGCACTCGAAGTGCGGTCAACCAACCCTGGTAACAGATTTCGTGCTTTTTTTCACAAAGTGGACATCTACATGTAACTTCCATTACGGTCATTAGTTAAGCGAGATTGTTTGTAGGTGATGATAAGGATGCTCCTCTGTTTTGGCGATTTGCTCCGTCGCCATCGCAACAGTCCTAGTGCAGAGCAATTCGCTGGTTTTTAGCCATCAACCGTAAGTCACTTAGTGTGCATGATTTAGGTGTCTTGATGAGGTGTATCATAGCCATCGTATGGGGGGCGTTCGATTGCGTACGATCAGCTGATCAGTTAAACTCGGACTATCGATGTGATCCTTGTAACCGACAGTTGCGGCTGGATGCCAAAGTGTCTTGCGAGGCGCTTTGATGGCGGAAATTCACTGAACAACTGATTAGTCCCTTGGCCCGACGGTAGTCCTGCATCCTCCAGCCCACAGTCAGCAGAACTGCCACCCCCAACCAGTGAAAGCCGTCGTGCGGGTCGCCGCCCGCCACGCGTTTGATGCGGATCGCTGCAAGATGCGGATTCGCGTATCTGAATCTCAGCCGATTATGGAGTGTCGTCTGAGTTCGAGCGTAGTAGGCCAGTCACGGAAGGCGCTCAACCACGGTAATTTTCCTAGTGGCTCAGATCGCCGCTAGGGCGAAACGGCGTTAACGCGGAGGTCCAGTACTTTGTACACGGCAGCGGCACTAAAAACACAAACAGTCAAAGATCTCGGCAAACTCGCGGAGAAAGTTGGAGTGCTGGGCTGGCGCTCCATGCGCAAGGACGAACTGGTCCGAGCCTTAATACGTGCGGCAAAACGTAAGGCAGTCCACCAGACGGCCAAGACCGCGAGTGTCTCTCCGACAAAGAAAAAGGCGGCTCCTGCGAGACGTTCGACGACCGTCAAGTTGCCCAAGCAGAAAGCGGCTCCTCCAACGAAGCCTGAGCCACCCACAAATCCACGCATCGTGAAGAAGATTCAGCGTGCGAACGAGCAACGCGAGCGTCAGAAGAATCTGGCGGCGTACAACGGCACGAAGAAATCCCTGCGAAACGGGCACGATCCCAAGAAGGATCGCGTCGTGTTGCTCGTGCGTGACGCGTACTGGCTGCAAGCTTGCTGGGAATTGCTCGGGGCGAGCATCGAGCGGGCGCGAGCGGCGATGGCCGAACAATGGCATACGGCGAAACCGGTACTTCGTCTCGTGAAGGCCGACGCCGGAAACACAACCAGCGCCTCGGAGCAAGTCGTGCGTGACATTGAAATCCACGGCGGCGTGAAGACTTGGTACATCGATATCCCTGGTGTCAGCAAGGGCTATCGTTGCGATGTCGGCTACCTGGCGGCGAATGGAAAGTTCTTCAGCCTGGCACGCAGTAATTCCGTCACGACTCCCCGTCCCGGCAGCGGTGATTCCGCCGCGAACGATTGGTCGGAAATTGCCGACAACTGCGAGAAGATCTATGCCTTGAGCGGCGGCTACAGCGAAGACGGCAACGGTGAATTGCAGGAGTTGTTCGAGGAACGGCTCGGGCGCCGAATGGGTTCCCCCTCCGGCACCCGGTTTGGCATGGGAGCCGACAAAAGCCTGGGCCGGAAATGCGACTTCGAGTTCGACGTCGACGCCGAGATGATCATCTACGGCGTCACAAAACCGAATGCTCACGTCACGCTTGCCGGAACTCCCGTCAAGCTCCAGGCCGACGGTTCTTTCTCCGCCAGGCTGAGCATGCCCGATCGCCGGCAGGTCTTGCCCGTGGTGGCCAGCAGCCCCGATGGCGTTGAACAACGCACCGTCGTGTTAGCCGTGGAACGCAACACGAAGGTCATGGAGCCAAAGATTCGGGAATCGAGCAGCAGCGAGTAGGCGACCTGGGAAGGTAAGAAGGTGCTCATTTCAGGTCGAACGCCAACGCGCAGCAGCGAAGGATCGATCGAACGATTGGTGACAGAGTTTAGGCGACTGCACGGAGATCCAACAGAGTATCTGGCATCGCTGATGAAGCGTTCCTCGGATTCCGCGTCCAGATTGGACGTAGGTTCGTCGGCAAGGAACAGTCGCGGTGTTCCGACGAGCGCACGGGCGACGGCCACGCGCTGACGTTCTCCGGCACTCAACTGCGAGGCCGGAGCGTCACGACAATGCGCGATGCCCAACGCGGCGAGGAGGGCGTCGGCGCGCTGCTCGCGTTCCCGACGGTTGATGCCGCGCGGGATCAGCGGGTAAGTGATGCACTCAACGGCCGCCAACCGTGGCAGCAGGGCGAAGTCTTGGAATACGAACCCAATTCGGCGGCGAATGCGTGCCAGTTCCGTATCCGAACACGCACTGAAGTTGCGTTCTTCGAACAGCACTTGGCCTTTCGTCGCGCGATCCAGCGCCCCGATCAGAGACAGAAGCGTCGTTTTGCCGGAGCCTGATGGTCCGGTGAGCGCCGTCAGGCTGCCTTCGGTGATTGTCAACGAGACATCGTCAACCGCCCACACTCGTCTGCGGCCAGTTTGCCGGAACGCCTTACCGAGTTGTCGAGTTTCGAGAAATGTCATCGCACCTACCGCATCACTGAACTGGGTGTGGCAATGGCGGCTCGCCAGGCCGAGTACAGGGAACCGGTCATCGTAATCACGATCGATAGAACAACGGTCAGAATAACGGGCGTGGGAGCAAGACGGTAGGGAATGGTAAACGTGGGCGACGCCCCCGCGTCTGAGATGAACACGCCGGCAATCCACCAACCATTGATGAAGCGAAGCCACACAAAGGCCAGTAAGACGGCGAGCAAGGCTCCCGTCAAAGCGATCACCAGACTTTCCGAGAAGCTACGCAGCGGAACTTCATCCGTTTGCCAACCGGTCGCTTTCAGTATGCCAATCTCTCGAGATCGCTCCGCGAGCCCGAGACCCGATGTGACGAGTACGACCAGAATGGAAGCGACGGCCAATAGCACGTAGTGAAGATTGAAGAGCCCTTCGCGATGCAAGAGTCCACGCGGCAACAACGCCTGCATGTCTTCGCGCGTGACGACGCGCAGTCGCAACCGCTGGTTATCATCCGCGTTGGTCACTTGTACGTCGCGAAGAATCCGTTCCCGCACGTGGGGCCCATATCCGCTACGACAGTCGACCAGAAGATCGGTCACAAGTTGAGTTTGGTCGAAGATATGGTTGGCAGCGTCGAGTGTCGTGAAGATCAGATTCGATTGCCAGAAGGGAGCATCCGCATGAAAGATACCAACCACTTTCGAAATGCGCTCGCCACGATCACTCGTGTAGAACGGTGGAATGAACGCGCCCACCTTGAGTTCCAATCGGCGGGCGAACTCGCTGCCGACAATCAGCTCGTGCGTGCCGGAGTCGGCCGGCAGCCCCACAAGCACTGCGGAAACCTGCTCCTTGCCCAACAACACCCCGCCGACGACGCGCGGGACGACGGACGTTACTCCCTCGATCGCTTCAACTTCCGCGACCGCCGACAAAGGTATCGGGGCTTGCTTGCCGAACTGTAGTCCCGAGACGTAGAGGTCGGCACCATGGTCGATCGAGAGCTGTGCTTCCCATTGGATGCCCTGGGAAATCGCAATCCCAACCGCATACGGGACGAGCACCGAACACAAGCAGAAGACCGTCACGAAGCTTCGAAGCGGGTGCATCGTGACGGCGGCCACGCCGGTGAGCGCTATTTCAAAGATCGGCCGCATGCTCTTCGGATTCCGTCGCGGTTAGCAAACTTGCCTGCCGTGCCGTGAACAAAACTGAACTTGTCTGGTAGGGACAGAAATTGGCTCCGCCGGGCAACGGGCCTGCGTCGTAAAAGCACTCGCACGAAACGCGGGGATCGAAGCTGTGCGCGCAACGCGACCAGTCCGTCGCCGAACCGAAGCCCAAGCCGCCGACGAGTCGCTGAAACGAGCCGGCCGCATGCCGGTGTGCCTGCATGCGGCGCTGGTCGGCGACAAGCAAGACGGACACAAAGATGCTCATGATCGCGAGCGATCCGAGCAAGATCCGCGTCGAATTGTTTTTTCGCTTCATGGGGCCTCGCTCTGTAAATCTTTGTCGGCAGCGGGCTCGGTGATTTCGTACAGCTGGTTGATGCCTAGCGCCCCGAGGTCCTGAACGGTGCCGCTTGGCCAACGAATCTCCGCTTTCTCGATGACAGTCATGTCACCAAGTCCGAAGTGCAGCGTCTTTGACGAATGCGAGAGATAGCCGCTGGCGCACTGAACCTGGCGGACGAGAGTCTCTTCACCGTTGGTCAACCGCACCAATGCGCCGATTGCGTCCCGGTTGCTGCGCGAGCCGCGCAAGCGAAACGAGGCATAGTTCTTTGCCGGAAAGTGGGTCTTATAGAAATACGGTTCATGGTTGAAGTTGTTGACGACCAACTCGAGCCGCCCATCGCCGTCGAAGTCGCTCGTGATCGCACAACGCGAACTGCGGGCACATTCCTGGCCCAGGATCTTCTCGTCGAGGAACTGACCATCTCGAGGCGGCTCGATTCCCGATGCCGAGGCAAGCGAAGCGAACCCAACCACAAATTCCTTGATTGCCGCCGCGGAAACGACAACTTTCCGACCAGCGCCGCAATCATCAGCGTGTTGACACCATAATACACCGGATACAACCATTCATTGCTGTTTTCGGGCAACCAGCCAGCGGCCGAGAACGCCGAAGATCGAGGGGCGATGGACATCGTGCAGCAGCCAACGCTAGGTCTATCTTCGCGCTTGGGTGTTAAGACGTAACTCGCCTCCAGTGTTGAATCGGCGACGGAAACCAAACCGATCAGCAGCGAGCCAGCGATCACGCGGCGCATGAGTACGGCCTTCTCGGTGCGGCGATTGAGCCAGTAGATCACGAACCAACTCCCGCACAGGAAGAGCAATAACGGCTTGAGCAGCTGCACGGCTGTGATCATCCCCGGCAGAAAGCGACTGGCACCAAGGCTGCCGGTGCCGATTTGTGTCACCCCATAGATGCACATCACGTCCGGCCATTCGGGCACATAGCTCTGCAATAACCAGTAAAACAAAGGCCAAGACAACACGTTGAGGCCCACCAGCCAAGTGGCTAACATCATCAAGAGATACGATCGATCTTCGCGCGACTCGCGCTGCAAACGCCGAGGATAGCCCCGCACTTCCGAGAATCCACCAATCACCACGATCAACGCCAGCGGGAGCCGAATGAAGTTCAGCAGCAGGAACAGAATGGCGTAGCCGTTGAGAATCATGACGGAGGTCGACGAGGGACGAATCGTGCGATACGCCGCGTTAATGATGGTGTGAGCGAAGGCCGGGGAGGATTCAGCCGCATCTCCCTGGCGAGACTGCATCCCTTCGTATCAGGCGCTAAACGGAAAGCGCTCCCCTGTTTCAACAGTGCCCACGGATTTTCTTGATTTTTCCGCCAGAACGTGTGTGAAATCGTCCTGTTTCATGCCTTTTAGCTGAAATCCTGGTCGCGCCTAGGAGTCCGTCCGCTGACGCATGTACGATAGCCTTCCAAGGTCGTCGTTCACCCGCGCCGCAAGGAATCGACGGCCTTGGAATCCCCGCGTGCCGAAAGAATTACAGGATTCGGACAAACTCAAAGGCCAAGAACCGATTTCACCGCTGCAAAGCGAAACCTAATTCCTCCAGTCGATCCAGCAAGGCTTTGTTCCCGGCGGTTTACAACAGAATTTTTCAAATTGGAATCTATTCTACCTCCTTAGGTTCGGCTATCATGTCGGCTCGGATTTCGTCGCCGGCGCGGCCGATCCGTCCTCAGCGTGAAGTTTTTAACGACTCCCACTAAAGAAAAGGAACTGAAATGATGAAAAATCTCTTCGTAATGTTTGCCATTGGATGGTTGTGCCTCGGGATGATCGGCTGCGGCAAAAAGCCTGCTCCCACGGAAGAAGAAGTCAAGAAAGTTGAGAAAGGCGTAGACGACATGATGGAACAAATGAAAGGTGCGGGCGGTCCTCCGCCGGCCGAATAACAATGACTTCACAAGTGGTACGCGTAAGCGGATCTGGCGAGCGATTTCACTACCGCTGCCCCACTCAAGGGTGGTGGTGCGTTTTTATTCTTGAAAAATGTTGACAATGGGAAGGGCGACATTTATAACTCACCTTGACGCAGCTTCCCGTGTCCGATCATTCTCACCCATCTTAAGGAGTACTTGATTTATGTTAAAGCTAAAGTCTAGACCGGGAGGGTTTACCCTCGTCGAGTTGTTAGTGGTCATTGCCATCATTGGAATTCTTGTGGCGCTGCTGTTGCCGGCCGTTCAAGCAGCGCGGGAGGCAGCGCGGCGAATGTCGTGTTCCAATAACCTGAAACAGTTGGGAGTGGCGCTTCATAACTATCACGACACCTACAAACGTTTCCCCATCAACTACCTTAATTGGCAAGACGGCGCTGTGCATAAAGGTAGCCACGTGGTGCGGCTGTTTCCCTTCATGGAACAGCAGCCGATGTGGGATCAATTCTCCGCTGTTTGGACTGGTAGCCCCGAGGACGTCAGGGGGTCGGACAACCGGTTGCTCCGCCAGCAAGTGATCCCGGGTTTGATCTGCCCCAGTGACTCGCACGAATCCGTTCTCCAAGGTGAACGTGCGGTGACGAACTACCTGGGCTCGATGGGTGCTCAGCTAATGGAAGATGCCACCGGATGTGGTTTTTGCGCGACGGTCGTGCCAGGACTGACGCCACCTGGGGCGAATGCCGTGGACTGCGAGGCTTGGTTCGGCGAAAATGGTCGTCGCGAGCGTGGTGACTGGAGCGATCGGGGAACGCGAATTTCCGGGGTGTTCGCCCGCGGTGGTGGTCAGTCCCCTCAACTGCATGAACTTGGTTGTTGGTCAGCGCGCCTGCAGGATATCACAGACGGCACTGCCAACGTGATCGCGATGGGTGAGCTTATTCCCTGGTGCGGTGACCACACGCGGAATGGTTGGATGCATTCCAACGCCACTTGGGTTGCCACCACAGCGCCCATTAATTGGCCGACGTGCCCTGGCGAGGACGGGCTCGACCCCAGTGATGGAGCCAACCCACCCTGTAACCGACTCGCGTCTTGGAACACGTCGATGGGCTTCAAGTCGAAGCACGCGGGCGGTGCCCAGTTCGTCATGTGCGATGGATCCGTCCAGTTCCTCGTCGAGACGATCGGTTACAACACGTACCAGCAGCTAGGTGACCGGCGAGACGGCAATCCCGTCATAATCCCATAACTCGGTACTTTCGTCCCGTGTCTACAATGAGTGCTGGCGGTTAGTCACCAACTGACCGCCAGTGCTGCTTCTTGTATTCATAGGAGACAGGGCCTCGTGGAAGCTCGCTTCAGACTCAATCGACGTTCCATCGTACTCTGGATCGGAATTGCGCTGGTGGCAGTAACGGTGCGCCCGGCCTGGAACCGTTTGCACGCTCACCTGTCGCTACAGCCTACGCGTCGGGCGTTGCGCGAAGGCAAACTCGACGTTGCGTTGGAGTCGCTGCAGACGCTCGATCATGCGGAACCGGGCCGCGCGGAAGTCAGCTACTTGATCGGTGTGACCAGTCGCCGCCTAGGTCAGTTCGATGACGCGTTCCGGTATCTCGAGCGTGCGGAAGCCCTCGGCTGGCCACTTCAAGATGTCGTTCGACAGCGATACATGGCGAGGTTCCAAGGCGGTGATATCACGGGAACTCAGGACTACTTACAACAGTTGCTCATCGATGGTGCCAACGACGAAGTAGCGGAAGAGATCTACGAGACGCTCAGCCGCGGCTTCCTCGCCGAATTCCGCGTTAACGACGCCGTTGTCGTGCTCGACCATTGGCTCGCTTGGCGGCCCGATGCCATTCCGGCCCTCCGGTGGCGGGCCGACTTGTACGAACAAGACGAGGATTGGCAGCCTGCGGGAGAGCTGTACCGGAAGATTGTTGAACTTGATCCCGACGAATTGTCGGCGCGATTGCACCTGGGAGATGCGCTGCTGGGAAATCTACAGATCGAAGAAGCACGTGCCGTTTACCACGAGGCGAGGGAGCGTTTTCCAGAGGATCTGCTGGCTTGCTTGGGGCTGGCGCAGTGCGCACGGCGTCTGGGTGAACCGGCTGCGGCACGGAAGTTGTTTCTGCAAGTCGCAGAGTCGGAGATGGATCGTATTTTCCGCGCGCAGGCGTTGTCTGAGTTGGGCCAGCTTGACCTCGAATCGTCTGATTACGAGCAGGCCGCGAAGCACCTCGAGGCCTCGTTAGCGCTGGATGAGGTTAACGCACAGACTCACCATTTGCTTGGAAGCGCCTACTCACGAATTGGAAAAACCGATGCCGCCACGGAGCACTTAGAACGGTCACAGAGTATCCTCGATAAGCACCGGCGAATGGGTGAGCTTTCCCGAGAGATTGCGACGGATTTGGCAAATTTGGATCTGAGGTTCGAGATGGGACAACTACTGCTCGATCTCGGGCATGAGGAGAAGGCCTCTCGATGGTTCCTGACGATCGTTCATATCGATCCGATGCACGTCGGAGCGAGGGAAGCATTGGCGAATTATTACGATTCCCGCGACGAACATGAACTGGCCCAACGGCACCGTGAAATCACGCTTTTCGCCAAGACAAAGCCGAAACCTCCGTAATTCAACTCCGCCGGGGTGATGCTGGAATGTCGAGCAAGGCCATGAGGCGATTCAAGCTGTCGGTCAAAGCAGTTCTTGTCGTGAGTTCTCTCGTCGCGCTGACAGGCGGGTGTAACCACTTCGCAGAACCCGACGTCACCCCGCCAACTGCTGCGGTTTCGGCAATCGATTCCACGGCGGGGTTTACCTTCGTTGAAGTCGCCGGCTCGGGTGTGCAGTTCGCCTATCGCAATGGCGAGGAAACCAACCATTGTGCCATCCTTGAATCACTGGGGGGAGGAATCAGCGCCCTGGATTTCGATCGCGATGGTTGGATGGATCTGTGCATCCCAGGTGGTGGCATTTTTACAGACGACAAGCGTGTGATTGGATTGCCCACGGGCTTATTCCGCAATCGAGGCGATTGGCATTTCACGGCCGCCGCCGAAGCGAGCGGGGTCGCCACTTCTCCCAACTACAGTCATGCCGCCATCGTCGGAGACTATAACAACGATGGTTTTCCGGACATCTTGCTGACTGGATACGGAGGCGTCCTGCTCTGGACGAATCTCGGCGACGGGACATTTGTTGAATCCGCCCCACGAGCGGAACTCGATGCCCATCGGTGGAGCAGCACGGCGGCCTGGGGAGACTTAGACGGGGATGGAACCCTCGACCTGTACATCGCGAATTATGTCGACTGGTCTTTTGACAACGATCCGATTTGTATGATTGGAATGGACACGCGTGAGATCTGTTCACCAAAGAGGTTCGAACCGCTCAGCGACCAGGTCTTTTACAACAATGGCGACGGCACGTTTCGAGCGGCGGGCGACGACGCCGGTTTGAGAGCGGATGGCAAAGGGCTGGGGGTCTTAATCGCGGACTTCGACAACGACGGAGACGTGGACGTTTACACGGCCAATGACACGACGCCCAATTTTCTGTATCTCAATGACGGCCAGGGGCAGTTTGAAGAAGTCGGCATGTTGCGGGGCACCGCGTTGGACGACCAGGGAGTTTCCAACGGCAGCATGGGAGTCGACTTGTGCGATTACAACAAGGATGGCCTGGTGGATCTCTGGGTAGCCAATTTTGAGGTCGAGACGTTCGCCCTCTACCGCAACGAAGGGCAAGCATTTTTTCTGCACGCCAGCCAATCGGCCGGCGTCACCGCCATCGGCCAATTGTTCGTCGGATTTGGGACGGTTTGCGCTGATTTCGACCGTGATGGAGACGAGGATATCGTCGTCAGCAACGGTCACGCCGTGAAGTACCCGCGTGCTTCCCCAAGACGCCAATTGCCTCTGTGTCTGGAGAATCGCGAGAGCCGGTTCTATCGCAGCACGTTTCCGCCTCAGTCCTACTTCAGCCAAGATCATGAAGGGCGCGGGTTGACTGCGGTCGACTTCGACAATGATGGCGACTTGGACCTCGCCGTATCGCACTTGAACGATCCCGTGGCGCTGCTCCGCAACGACTGTCAATCGGGAACGTGGGTTGGAGTGCAGCTGATCGGCGTCGATTCGAATCGGGATGCGGTCGGCACACGTCTCCTGCTGCAGACGGACCAAGGGGACATCGTTCGCCACGTCAAAGGGGGCGGGAGCTACCTGTCCGCGTGCGATCCCCGTGTCTATTGGGGAGTGGCCGACGGGACCCACATCGAAAGCTTGACGATTCATTGGCCCAGTGGAACGACACAGGTCATCTCGGAACCAAACGCCGGCCGCCTGCTGCGAATTGTCGAGGAGCCCATCCATGATGACGCACTTTGAGAATTCTTTCGTGACATGATTGACGCCAGCTCGAACAACGCGATCCAAGCTCGGCATCCCGGTCGGCGGCGGCTGGTTTTGCTGACAGTGTTGTTGGCGATCGCGCTGGCTGTTCCTGCCGCCTTTTACGTTCTTCCTAATCCGGCGCGCGACTTTGAAGTCGCGCGGGCCGCCTTGCAGACTGGCGACCTACAGCGCGTTCAACGCGCGCTCGAACGTCTCGACCACGTGCCCGGCTATGCGCCGCATTGCAGTTACCTGCGGGGAGCATTATTACTGCGCGGCGGGAGTGCGAAGGAAGCACTGACGGAATTGGGAATGGCGATCCAGCAACCCGAGTTGCAAACCGACGCGCTGGTGCTGTCTGGTCAGGCGCTGTACCAGATGGGGCGAGTTGCCGAAGCCCGCGGTCTGTGGCAACAGGTGCTGACGATGAATCCGGCATCGGTGAAAGCACATCGTTGGCTGGGAATCATGTACTACGACATCGGAGCGATGGAAGATGCACTTCGGCACCTCGGCCAAGTCTCGGAACTCGCTCCCGACGATGCCCGACCCGATCGCCTGATGGGGCTGATCCACAAAGACTATAACAAATACCCGGAGGCCATCGAGCACTACCAGGAGTCAATACGGCGCGATCCCAATCCGCCGGATCGAGATGACATACTTCTCGAGTTAGCAGAAGCCCAAGCCGGGCTTCTAAAATATGCGGATGCCCTGCTAACTTTGCAGCAATGCCGCGAGTCGACCGCCCGAAAGGCCCTGGAGGCGAATTGTCACTACGGGCTGGGCGATACGGCAAGCACCCTCGAAATCGTCGGCGAGGGATTGAAGCAATCGCCCGATGACCTATCCCTGCTGCTGCTGCAAGGAAAATCCCTGCTGTTCGACAAGGCGGTCGACCAAGCCATCGACGTCCTCTCGCATGCTGCCGAGAAGCATCCGATGGACAGCAATGTGCAATACCTTTTGTCGCAAGCTTATGCTCAAATTGGCAATGAAGCGAAAGCGTTAGAACATGCGGCGAGCGCTTCGCGCCTGAAGGAATTCATGGAAAACTTCAGCGATTTGAATGCGCGAGCGATCACCGAGCCCTCGAACGCCGATCTGCGTTTTAAGATCGGACAGATGGCTCTGCAACTGGGGTGGCCCGAACTCGCGGACAGCTGGTTTCACGCCGCCTTGGCAATCAACCCAACTCATGCACAAGCCGCTAGTGCCTTGAAACGAGACCCGTAGGGTCTGGACAGAGCACGCCTTCCATTATCGGTGTATACTACGATCATGTTGCGAATCCGGACGAAATTGGTGACCCGCATGCGATGTTCTCGTGGTCGTATTCTGGCGCTGTTGGCGATGGCTTTCTGTTTCAGCTATCTCGCATCGTGCGGCAGGCATACGTCAAACCCGCCCTCGGATACCACGCCAGGCGCGGTGGCTGAAGCCGCCACGTCGTTAACGCCGGCCGAAACTTCATGGTCGCTCGAAGAACCTGACCGTGTGTACCTGTGGGACTTGGAGCATCATTCGAACGTGCTTGTGAAGTATGGCTTTGGCGCAATCGTCCGTGCCTTGCAAGAGCAGGACGGCGACGCCATTCGCGGCATGACCGCGGAGGATTTCCAGGGCCAACTTCACGATCAGCCGACCGAGACTCGTTTCGAAGATGCCACCTTGGTAGCACACCGGGAACGGCTTGCCGCGACTGGCAGCAAGCCTTTGACGCGTGACGAACTGGCGGCATTCTTGTTCGATCTGCGACAACCGTTTGCGTCCGCGCCCAAAGTGCGTTTCGACGTCAAGTTAATCTCGCCGAACAGCCCGCACGATCTGGACGGCGAGTGGACGGCGACGTGTGTGATGCGCATGTGGGGCGAGCTTGGTACGCACGCCCCTGGCGAGCGATCGGTGCTCTTTCGCTTGAGATTCGGGCGGCCCACCAATGCCTCGATGCAAGCGCCAGGCTGGATTCGCGGTTGGTCGATCGAGCAGGTTGCATCATCACAAGCCTCGCAGTTTCTCTTTCGGGAGGTCCATGAGGAATATAAACTTGACGACCAATATCTGTATGACAATTGGAAGTCGGCTCAAGCAGTGCAAAACTCCGGGGGGATTTTTGCTTGCGATTTCAACCGCGACGCCTGCATCGACGTCTTGGTCACCGATGCCAATATGCTAGGCAACGCGCTCTTTCAAGGACTTCCCGAGGGTGGATTCGCTGACGTGACGGCCAGCATGAACCTGCTCGGGCTTCGCAATCCAGTGCCGGACATCGATGCCACCTTTGTCGATTTGGACGGCGACGGCTGGGAGGATCTGGTCTTTGCGAGCGGTCGAGTTTGGCGAAACATGGCCGGTCAAAGCTTTACCGAGATGACGACCCAGGCGAATCTTTTCAGGACGATTGGAGCGTCTGTGGGCCAAACCCGCGCCAGGTTTTCGAGTGTCACTTCGGCGGATTTCAACCGCGACGGCAACATGGACCTCTATTTGACGAGAAGCGGCGGCACGCCGACATCCTGGCTGCAGGACACACGGGACAGCCCTGGAGACAATCTCTTGTTGCAGAATCTCGGCGACTGGCAGTTTGCCGATGTCACTCACGAATGTGCCGTCGAGGGCGGCGCTCGATCGACGTTTGTGTCAGTCTGGCTCGACGCCAATAACGACCTGTGGCCTGACCTGTACGTGATCAACGAGTATGGCGATGGCGCGCTCTATGTGAACCAAGAAGGCAAGATGTTCCGCGAAACCGATGTCGCCGCTAAGACCGATGATTTCGGGTCCATGGGGGTGACCTGTGGTGACATCGACAATGACGGAAATATCGATCTCTACCTGGGCAGCATGTACTCCAAAGCGGGTAGCCGTGTCGTTGGCAACCTGCCGGCCGAAGTGTATCCGCAAGACGTTATGTCTAAGCTGCGACGCCTCATTTCAGGAAGTGAATTCTACCAAAACGAGGGAGCGTTGAAATTCGCCGCGACCGGCGAGTCGTATCAGATACACGACGTCGGATGGGCTTGGGGGCCGACCATGGCTGACTTCAATAACGATGGCTGGTTGGATATTTACGCAACGGCAGGATACATCAGCCGTGACCGTAACAAACCCGACGGGTGAAACTGTTTGTGGATGGCTGTCGTGTCACAGCCCTGCAACCCAAGCTGCAACCTCTCGCAACCCGGTCAGATCGATGAAGAGCTGAATGAATTCTGGGTGGGTAACCCGTGGACGATTTTTCGTCAGCACAATCTCAGTTCGTTCGAGCGCAATCGCCTTTACTTGAACGTGGGTGGACGTCAATTCTTGGATGTCAGTTACGTCAGCGGCACCGATAATGACGGCGACTCGCGAGCATCGTTGGCCGCGGACCTGAACCATGACGGCATGCTGGATCTCGTCGTGCGGCAGGTGGGCGGCGGCCCTCTGCTCGTCTATGAGAACCAGTTCCCGCCGCGGCATTTCTTGACGGTCACCTTGCGCGGGACAAAAAGCAATCGTTTGGGAGTTGGTGCTCGCTTGACTGCGACGGTCGGCGATCGTCAGATTGTACGCGAGCGTTTTCCCGTCAACAGCTATCTTTCGCAAGCGCCTCTGGTCGTACACTTCGGATTGGGTGACGCAAAACGTGTCGATCGGCTGACGGTAACGTGGCCATCGGGATTGAAGCAACAATTAGCCGACTTGCCGGCGGACCGTCATATCGTGGTGACCGAAGGCAGCGACCAGTGGGATCCGGCCGAGCCCGGTAATACAATCGCGCCGTAGCCGCGTCTTTTCGATCTGAAACGTGGGACAACCAAGTCGAGCCGCACTTGGCTTACAGTGCTCTGTCTGAGACAATGACGCATGGCAATTCTCTGCCATGTTCGTGTTGTCAGTGCGATTTTCTGGGGAGCCGATAAGAGGTCCGTAGGGGAACTGGTTTTGATCGTGTCCGCGCGTATATCCATCTCATCCACCTTCGCGGTGGCTCTGTAGATGGCTCATGTGCCTCACGGTTCAGGTGCCCACTTTATGACTGCGGGCTCTCACAAAACTCACTGCCACGGCATTGCGGTGGAGATTGCCTTTTTCCTTGCTTTGCTCAAGAGTTCCGATGCCAACCCTCGCAGAAAAACGTGAGCAGTTGTTAACGCTCATTCGCTCGTTCGAGAGTTGTGCGGTGGCGTTTTCTGCCGGCGTCGACAGCACGGTTGTGGCCAAGGCCGCTCACTTGGCACTCGGCGAGAAGGCGGTTGCGGTGACGGGGACTAGCGCGAGTTTGGCCGCCGGCGAATTGGACGAAGCAAGGTCACTGGCGGAACGAATCGCCATCCGGCACGTCGTCATCTCGACCGACGAGTTCGCGAATTCAAGCTATACGCAGAATGCTCCGGATCGCTGCTACCACTGCAAAACAGAGCTTTACACGCAACTGGATGGGCTGACCGATCGCCTTGGTGTCGAGGTCGTTCTCAATGGGGCGAACATTGACGACGCAAGTGATTACCGTCCGGGCATGAAAGCCGCTGCCGAGCATCACGTGCGCAGCCCGCTTGCCGAGTGTGGCTTTACAAAAGCCGATGTCCGGGCGTTGGCGGAAGCTTGGGGACTGCCCGTGGGGGACAAGCCGGCGACACCGTGCCTTTCCAGCCGCGTTGCTTATGGGGAAGAAGTGACGCCCGAGCGGCTTCGGATGATTGATGGTGCCGAGCAGCTTCTGCGGGAGCAAGGACTTCGCAACGTGCGTGTTCGATATCATCGAGGTGACTTAGCACGAATCGAAGTTCCCGCCGACGAGATCGCCAAGCTGGTTTCTGCCGCTACCCGCTCCGTTCTCGCCGGGCAATTGAGGCAACTCGGTTTCAAGTTCGTTACAATTGACCTCGAAGGATTTCGATCGGGAAGCCTCAATTCGCTCGTGCAATTGACGACCAGCGATTCCTCCGCGAAGTCGCCTTAGCCCGCCAACACCTCCCTCCCACATTCAACAGGATTTCGCTGATGGATCGTCGCATGTTCCGGCTCATTGTCTCCGTGGGGCTGCTGGGTGTTGCGTGTTCGGATCGATTGCTCGCCGAGTCGAATTGGCCGGCGTGGCGCGGACCGTTGGGAACCGGAGACAGCGAGCTCACCGATTTGCCAGTCGCGTGGAACGATTCCAATGTTCGCTGGAAGAGCCAGTTGCCTGGGCAAGGCCAATCTTCGCCCGTCGTGTGGGACGACAAGATCTTTCTCACGGCCGCCGAGGAAGAAGGCCGTCGGCGGATCGTCATGGGACTCGATCGGACGACCGGGAAACTGCTTTGGCAAGATCCCGCTTGGACGGGCCAACCGGAGACAACACACTCGATGAACATGTTCGCGTCGGCAACCTGCGTGACCGATGGTGAAGTGGTCATCGCGTTCTTTGGACGCGGCGGGATTCATGCTTACGATTTGGCGGGCCAAAGGCTTTGGTCTCGCGATCTGGGCTTGTTCGAAGGACCGTGGGGAACCGCCGCTTCGCCGATCATCGTCGGCGATCTGGTGATCCAAAACTGCGACGCGGACGACAAGGCTTCGATCGTCGGACTCGACAAACGGACGGGAAAGACGGTCTGGGAGACGCCTCGCGAACGGCTACGGGGCTGGTCAACGCCGCTGATCGTCCAAACGCCCGAGCGCACGGAGATCGTGGTCAATGGTGAGAACGGAGTCAACGCATACGACCCGGCGACGGGCCAAGATCTCTGGTTTTGCAAGGGAGATCGCGGGCGCGGAACGCCGACGGTCACTCGCTATGAAAACATTTTGATCGCCGTCAGCGGACGTCCAGGAGACATGTTCGCGATGCGGCCTGGCGGCAGCGGCACGGTGAATGAAACTCATGAAGTCTGGCGGACGCCGCGCAAGGCGGGCCGCGACCTCCCCTCCCCCATCGTCGTTGGCGACTTTCTGCTCGTCGTCAGCCTTCGTCCTGGATTGGCAACTTGCTATGAAGCGGCGACTGGCAAGGAGTTGGACACGATGCGATTGGAAGGCAACTTCTCCGCGTCGCCGATTTCCGCGAAGGGACTCGTTTACATCCCCAGCGAAGCAGGCGACGTGTACGTCTTGAAGCCCGGCAAGAAACTCGAACTCATCGAAACGAAT
>JAQBZB010000107.1 GCA_027622275.1 Planctomycetota bacterium
CCTCCCGATACTCAAATCGGGAAGTTGTTGATATTCACTTTCTAAGCTTCCTTGGCGGTCATTCGGCTGATGCGAAGATGACTGTCGTAGTGCGTCGTCGCGAGTTGCATGCCGTCGGGATGCATGTCCAGATCGCGAACCTGATGCGGCATCTTGAGACGATGGAAATCCTTCGGCTCGGCAGTCTTCCAAAACAGCAGAAATCCGCCACTGCTGCCGCCCGTCGCGCCACAGAGAAATTCGCCAGGGTGGAAAATGACACGCCAGGCAACGCCCTTGAGACCTTCCGCGACATGGGACTGCACGAGTTTCTGTGATTCCCATTCATAGACCAGCACCAACGGCTCGTTCACCGCGCCGAGTGGGTTCGTGGCCTTGTGTAAACCGCCGCAGGCCAAATGCTTCATGTCGGGGCTCAGAGCCAGCGTGCGGACGCCGCCGAAATCAACTCCTTGGCCCTCGTTGTAAGTGTGAAGTTGTGTTGCATCAAACTTCCGAACCAGCTTGCCAGTGGCGACTTCCCACTGATGCACTTGTCCCGCCAAATCGCCGGACAACAAGAATTCACCGCTGGGATGAAACAGTGTGCTGTAGACATCTTTTTCGTGGCCGGGCAATTCCCGCACGAGGGTGCCGTCTTGGGTGTTCCAGAGTTTGACGAGACGGTCGTTTGCACCGGTGGCGAGCAACTTGCCATCGGGGCTCGTCGACATCGTGCGGATCCAACCGTCGTGAGCCTCGACACGGCGGATCGGCTCGGGGGCTGCGGCCGCCACGGGCCACCACATCAGGTCGTCGGCACCGCCGGTGATGACTTGTTCGCCATCGCTTGCAAAAGCGATCGACCGCACCCAACTGTCGTGTGCCTTCATCACGACCTTGTTGCCGGAACTGAGTTCCCACCGTTGGACGGAATTGTCTTGGGCACTCGAAAAGACATAGCGTGCCTGGGGATCGAAGCGACATGCTATCAGCGGGCTGTCGTATTTCCACTGCTGAGTGATATGTGTCTGCTGCGGATCAACATTCGTGTCGGCCATTGGTGATCTCTCGTCATCATGAGGCGCGAATTCATTTCAACCGGACGGCCGATTTGCCAAACCGTGTTTTATCACAAGGAGTCCTTCCCTGATGTAAGGATCCCTTCCACGACGTTCCCATGCACATCGGTCAAGCGGTACTCGCGGCCTTGGTAGCGGAATGTCAAACGTGTGTGGTCGATGCCGCAGAGGTGGAGCATGGTGGCTTGCATGTCGTGGACGTGGACTGGGTTTTCCGTGATGTTCCAACCGAAGTCGTCGGTTGATCCGTAGACGGTGCCGGGCTTCACGCCGCCGCCCGCGAGCCACCAGCTGTAGGCCTTGCCGAAGTGGTCGCGGCCTTTGGGGCTGGCGGGGTCGCCTTGGCCGAACGGGGTGCGGCCGAACTCGCCGCCCCAGACGATCAACGTGTCGTCCAACATCCCGCGTTCTTTCAAATCACGGACCAACGCCGCCGACGGGCCTTCCGTGTCGAGGCATTGCTGCTCGAGTTGCGTGAACAGATTGCCGTGCTGGTCCCAGCCGGAGTGCATCAACTGCACGAAACGAACGCCGCGCTCCAGCAACCGCCGAGCGATCAAACAGTTATTGGCGTAGGTCCCTTTGTTCAGGGCATCCGCGCCGTAGCGCTCGATCGTGGCCTGCGTTTCGCCAGAGAAATCGACCAGTTCCGGGACGCTGGATTGCATGCGGAAGGCCATTTCGTATTGGGCGATCCGCGTGTCAATTTCGGGATCGCCATAGTCGGCCAGATGCGCCGCGTTCATAGCGGCGATGTCGTCCAGCAGAGCGCGCCGCCCGGCGGCGCTGACGCCCGGTGGATTGGTGAGATACGGCACGAGGTCGCCGGTATTTCGAAACCGCACGCCTTGAAATCGGCTCGGCAGAAAGCCGCTTCCCCAGTAGTAATCGAAGAACAGTTGCCCGCAGGTTTTCCCTTTGTCGCTGGACGTCATCACGACGAACGTCGGCAGATTATCGGTCTCGCTGCCCAGGCCATAAGACAGCCAGGCTCCCATGCTGGGCCGGCCGGGAACTTGAGCCCCTGTCATGAACAGCGTCACGCCGGGAGCATGGTTGACCGCCTCGGTGTGCATGCTGCGGACGAGGCAGATGTCGTCCGCCAGCGCGCCGACATTGGGGAGCATCTCGCTCATCGTCATGCCGCACTCGCCGTAAGCCTTGTGAGGCTTGATCGCCGGTACGCAGGGCCATTTCCCGTAACCCGCCGACATCGTGGACAGCCGCGTGGTTCCGCGCACGGAATCGGGAATGTCTTGGCCGGCCAGTTCCCGCATCACTGGTTTATCATCGAACAGATCGACGTGTGACGGCCCTCCGCCTTGCCAAAATACGACGACTCGTTTCGCTTTCGGCGCGTGGTGCGGAAGCCCCGGCAATCCGGACCGGCCGTACGGCGGTGTTTGGTCGCCGTCAGCGCCGCGGACGTTGTCTGGTGGAAGCAACGACGCGAGCGCGGCGACGCCGATGCCGCTGGCCGCGGAACCGAACAGTTGCCGACGGGTTACGCGGGCGATGTTTTCTTGGTGGAGGTCGAACATTGTGACTGTTCCTGTTTAGCCTTCTGTACGATGGCCTTCCAAGGCCGTCGAGTGCCTGACGACGGCCTTGGAAGGCCATCGTACGAAAGTATCATTCGCGTGTGAGGGCTTCGTCGAGATTCAAAATGGCGAGACAGACGGCGGTCAGTGCGGCGTGTTCGGTTACGTTCAGTGATTCATCACGCGGGGCGGTGCCGACGCTGACGAAGGCCTTGGCGGCGTCGAGGTCGGCGCGGTAGATCGTCGCTTGCTTCTCGTGGGCGCGGCGCAACAGCACCATGTCGGACTCGGTGGGAGGGCGAATGAGCACGCGACGAAAGGCGGCGGTCAGTTGTTCGTCGAGCGTTGCGCCGGATTGCATACTCTGCTGGGCCAGCGCGCGGGCCGCTTCGACCCATGTCGGATCGTTCAGCGTTGTGAGAGCGTGCAGCGGCGTGCTGGTCGTCGCCAGTTTCACGCGGCACGCTTGCCGGTTCGATGCGTCGAACATGTTGGCCGGATTGACCGTCCGCCGCCAGAACGTGTACAGGCTCCGCCGATACAAGTCTTGGCCGCTCGACGCGGGATACGTGAAGTCTCGTTCCTTCGTAATCGCCAGTGCTTCCCAGACATCGCTGGGCTGATACGGATAGACGGGCGCTCCGCCGACGCGAGGATCGAGCAGGCCGCCCGACGCGAGCGCCCAATCGCGCAATAACATCGACGGCATGCGGAACCGGCTGGCTCGCGCATACCGCCGGTTTTCCGAGTCCTGCTCGCGGAGTTGTTCAGTCAGTCGGCTGGATTGCCGGTACGTGGCGCTGGTGACAATCAGCCGATGCATCTTTTTCATGCTCCAGCCGGACTCGCGGAACTCGACCGCCAGCCAGTCGAGCAGATCTTTGTGAAGCGGATATTCGCTCTGGACTCCAAAGTCCTCCGACGTCTTCACGATGCCCGCGCCGAAGAAGTAATGCCACATGCGATTCACTTGCACGCGCGCGGTCAGCGGGTGCTCAGGTGAGACCAACCACTGGGCAAACCCCAGCCGATTAGTTGGCGCTGCGTCGGCGAGCGGCGGCAGGAATGCTGGCGTGGCAAACGAGACTTTCTCGGTCGGGTTCAGGTACTCACCCCGGTCCAGGATGCTGGTCTCTCGCGGCTGAGCGTCGCTCATCACCATCACGCGCGGAATCTGATCGCCTCGGTATTCGGCCAATTGTTTTTTCAAGTTGTCGAGTTTGCCGACATCGGGCTGCTTCGCTTCGGCTTCGGCCGCCGCAATCTGGGCCTCGAATTCGGCGATGCGAGCTTTGTTCTCTTCGGTCGGCAGCTCGATGAACGGCGCGGCCACGCGGATGCGCGACGATTGGCGTTGCGGCGTGCCACTCTCCGGCACGCGGTTGAAGGCGTCGAGCAGGCTGTAATAATCGCGCCGCGTGATCGGATCGTACTTGTGATCATGACACTGGGCACAGGCCATCGTCAGGCCGAGCCACGTTGTCGCCGTGGTGTCGATGCGGTCGAACAGAATCACGAATCGCTGTTCTTCGGGGATGGCTCCGCCTTCGCCGTTGAGCAGATGATTGCGGTTGAAGCCGCTGGCGATCTGTTGTTCGATCGTTGCATCGGGCAACAGATCCCCAGCGAGCTGCCCGATGGTGAATTGGTCGAAGGGGAGGTCGTCGTTCAGCGCCCGCACGACCCAATCACGCCACATCCATTGCCAGGTATCCCCGTCCTGCTGGAAGCCGTTGCTGTCGGCATAGCGGGCAGCGTCGAGCCACGGCAGCGCCATCCGCTCGCCGTAATGCCGGCTGTCGAGCAACCGATCGGCCAGCGTTTCGTACCCCCGCGGGTCGGGATCGGCGACGAATGCGTCGACCTCTTGCGGCGTCGGCGGCAGACCGGTCAAGTCGATCGACAGCCGTTTGATGAGTGTGGCTCGATCCGCTTCCGGTGAAGGCGACAAGCCCTCGGCTTCCAGCTTCGCCAGCACGAAGCGGTCGATCGCACTACGCGCCCAGTCCTGTCGTTGCACGTTCGGTTCGGCGGGACGCACGGGGGCGACGAACGCCCAGTGCGATTCGTACACCGCGCCTGCGGCAATCCAGCGCGCGAGCGTGTCCTTCTGCGCGGCCGTCAGCCGCCGATTTGACATCGGCGGCGGCATGATCACATCGGGATCGTCCGAGTTGATTCGCTCGATCAGCGCACTGCCCACGATGTCATTCGGCACGATCGCTCCCGCTTCGACCGCTGCGTCGCGCAAGTCGAGTCGCAGCTCCGCCTGCCGCTTGTTCGCGTCTTGTCCGTGGCAGTAGAAGCAGTTTTCGGACAGGATCGGCCGGATGTCGCGGTTGAAGTCGATGCGCTCCTCGCCAGCGGCGTTTGCGGAAACGCAGGCTGCCAGGAAAGCCAATGACGCGAGGAGTGCAAATCTCATTGAAACAATCCTAATCATCGGGCACCGCTTCCGCACAGTCGTTGGCAAAATGACCTGGAACGGCGAGAGTCTTTAGCATCTATCGAGGCGTACCGAATCGGGCATGATCTCTTCGGTCGAGGAACAAAACGGAAACGCTCCCCGCCTGCTTGTAGATGCGTGTGCGAGTCGAATGGTGTTTCGTTCGAGGCGGCTGACGGAACGCGCAGGTATCAAGCTGCGTCAAATGCCACAGTTTCCGTCTAGTTAAGGCCCTGCTGATCCGAGCAAACCCCTGAAATTGGTCAAAATCGACGTAGCTCTTTGTAGTGGTTTTACGGTCCAAGTGATGCCGTTGAACTTGAGTTCCGCAAATCCCGGCGAGTGGTCGAAGACCTGCCTCGTAAAGGGGTTAACTCGCTTTTTCATTGCATTAGTTTTGCCAGCAATTACAATCCAAAAAGCGGCTAGATGCTGCGCACTTTGTTTTTCCAAAACTCGTAATTTAACTAGATTCACATCCTGCTGTCTGGCAGATCGCCGATCGATGCAGAGCCGCGCACCCCTTTTGGTGGCTTTGTAGCTTTGGTGGTGCGTGTCGTCGTAACCATCAGTCAGCAATCGCCTTGCAGATGATCTAGGGGTTGGTTTATGCCTAATCGGCGTCCACTTCGATCGCACTGGAAGTTCCAAAACGGCCGCCAACGAAAGGCCGCTCGTCTCGACCGTCGTAAGAATCGGCGTTCGCTTTTGGAGCCCTTGGAGCAGCGGCAATTGCTTGCCGTCGGCCCGCAGTTGGCGGGCATTCAGCTCAATGACGGCGATTTGCTGCGCGCTGGCAGCGTGCGTCAGATCTCGCCGAGTGAGCTGCTCTTTAGTTTCAACGATGGGGCGGCGATCGATCCGAACACCTTGAGCGGAATACGGCTGACGCGCAGTGGCGGCGATGGTTTGTTTGCGGCGGCCACGGCGTCGAGCGACTTCAACACGACCGGTAAGGTGGTGGTTGACTTTACTGCCGTGAATCCTGGCGAATCCGGCAACAACATCTCGATCAGCGTGATCAAGAATGCGGCTCCGACGTCGCCGCTGGTCAGTGTGTTGGGAAATGCCATCTCCGTCGAACTGAATTCGACGACGGGTACGACCGCGACCGAGTTGGTCAATGCGATTAACAACCATCCATCTGCCAGCCAACTGCTCGTTGCCAGCATCCGCCGCGGATCGGGAGCGACGAATCTTACGACTCCGGCGATCAACTATTCCCCCATCGTGATGGGTGGTGCCAACGCGGCCTCGATCACAACGAATCTTACGATCGGGACGTCGGTCGAGGTCAAGTTGACTGCCAAAGTAGCGGGACCCGCCGGGACAGGTATTGAAGTGGCCGTAAGTCGCTTCAACTTCGGTGGCGTGTCGCCTCCACGCGTTACCGTGACCGACCGGTTGATCACTGTCGAATTGAACTCGAATACGGCCTCACCGACGACGTTAGGCGAGTTCGTCGCCGCGATCAACGGGAATGCAGCGGCCAGCAACTTAATCACGGCAACACTCAACGTCGGTGATCCGAACTTTGTGATTGGTAATCGCGTCGGAGGGCTTCGTTTGCCGCTGACCGCCATCTCGGACATCCCGATCGAGCCGGGGTTCCTTGGCCTGGGTGATTCCACACGCCAAGTTGTCATGCGGTTCAGCCAACCGCTTCCCGACGACCTCTATCACGTCGAGATTATTGGTTCTGGTCCGTTTGCATTACGGAATGTCGAGGGGGGTGCTTTCCGAGATTCGACGGATGATCTCGTCGATGACGGTGCGGGGTTTGGTCTAGACTTCGAGTTGGATCTCGGTGCCCAGATTCTGTCGGTCGTGCCCCAGCCGGTGATCGTGAACAGCATCTCGAATGTGCGTGCGCAATTCCGCGATCGCATCCATGTCTACTTCAACAACGACGATCTGTACCCCACGGAGATTTTCACGGGGCTCGCATCGCCCAATCCCACGGTGGTTGATCCCGCCTTCTATCAATTGATCTTTACCAACGACACCGTTCAAAACACCGACGACGTCGTCTATTACCCCAAGTTGATTCAATACAATCCGGCGTCAGACCTGGCAGTCTTGGTGTTCGACAAACCGCTCGATCAACTTGGCAGTGGCCCCGGCACGTTCCGGCTACGGATCGGCACCGATGAAGAGATACCACTTCCGCCGTTGCGTAGCGTGGCGGGCTTCGCAGCGGCGACGACGGACTTCGGGACACAGGGTGCGGAATCGGTCACGATCACCGCACGCGACGACTTCGCGACGCGCGTGACCGTCGCGATCACGAAACGCAACTTTGGAATTGCTGGAGCACCGGCCGTATCGGTCGTGGGCCAGCGGATCGGCGTTGAACTCAACACCAACGCGGGAAATGAATCGACCGCCCAGCAGGTCGTTGACGCGATCAACGGCAACGCGCAGGCCGCTCAACTGGTGACTGCGGCACTTGCAACCGGGACAACCGGCACGACAGACATTGCGACGACGGCAGTGGCCACGACACTGACGCTGACTGGAGTTGGCTCCAGTTATGATACCGCTTCCAACTTGGGGGCGTTGGCCGGGCAAAGCCAAAGCCTCGTCGTATCGGCGGCGATCGACCCGCAGCCATTTGCGCTGGACTTCCCCGGTGATGAGGAAGAGCCGGGCCATCGCGATTTGCGCCCCGAATTGCAACGACATTTTCTGGACGGGTATACTGCGGACAACCTCGATGGAATCACGACCGCGTTTTACAACTTCGAGGATGCGATCGGTTTCAGTCCTCAAGGGAGCGTCATCACCAACGCGATCACGGAAGCTCAGAAGCAACGGACGCGCGAGATATTCTCCCTGTATGCGGCGGACCTTGGAATCGAGTTCATCGAGACCGCGAATCTTGGCATGACGGTGGCGACCGGGGATTTGAGAGCCATTGATTCCAGCGTGGCAAACGGTCCTGGAGGAGTCATTGGTTTGGCTTGTACGAGCCCGTCGGTTCGCAATTTTTTGGGTTCTTACAGTTGTGGGCCTAGCAACGGTTTGCTCGATGGCCTCGCGATCATGGACCTGCAGGATTTCAGCAATCCTGGGGACGATGCGTTTGGCGGATCATGGTTCTTGACCGCGATACACGAAATCGGCCACATGCTCGGCCTGGGGCACACGGATGAGCTTCCTGATCTCACGATACTAAACGGCGGCGGCTCCACGAATCCGCTGAACTTCCCAGAGAACACGGTCGAGCCGATTTTCCCGGGCGACCATGACATCGTGCATGGGCAGAACCTGTATCGCCCGGACAGCAAGGACATCGACCTGTTTCGATTCCAATTGCCTGAGAATGGTCGCTTATCGATCGAGACGTTTGCCGAGCGGCTCCAGAATACCAGCCGTCTCGACACGGTGGCGTCGTTGTTCCGTCAAAAGGCCGACGGCAGCCGCGAGTTGATTGCACGCAACGATGATTACTACAGCAACGACTCCTATATCGAACTGGACTTGTCGGCCGGGACGTATTGGGTGGGAATCAGCGCCAGCGGCAATGATACTTACGATCCGGCGATCGACGACACCGGGTTGGGTGGCACAACGCAAGGTGCGTACGATTTGCGGTTGAACTTCCGACCTGATGCCGATCGGACGATCGTTGACGCGACGGGTGTCCAGTTGGACGGGGATGCCGACGGAGTTCCGGGCGGCGTCTACAATACATGGTTCCGCGCCGCGGAGGCCACGAAGTCGATCTTCGTGGACAAGACGGCACCGTCGGCTGGAAACGGCACCCTGGGAGCGCCTTACCAGTTGATCTCGAATGCGTTGGCAGCGGCCAAGCCAGGCGATGTCGTCCGGATCTTGGCTAACGGTGGTGCGGATCGAAATCTGGCGACTCCGGAGGACAACCGAGCCTATGAGATCGGCTTTAACCGGTTGGGGGCTCCGTTGTCGGATGGCACCACGTTGGATGTGCCGAAGGGAGTGACGGTTGTCATCGATGCCGGTGCGGTGATCAAGTTGCGCCGCGCCCGGATTGGCGTCGGCAGCTCTTCCGTGAACGTCGACCGAAGTGCCGGTGCGTTACAGATTCTTGGCACACCCGTGTTGTTGGACGCATTCAATCAGGTAATTCGCGATTCGCTGGGAAATCCGATTCCAGGTAGCGTGTACCTGACTTCGATTCACGACAAGGCGATTGGAACGGATACGAACCCGGATAGCTTCCCGCCCGCTGCCACCGCCGGAGATTGGGGTGGTATCGTGTTCCGGAGCGACGTTGATCAACAGGATGCGAATCGATTCGACTATGAGCGGCAAGGGATCTTTTTGAACGTTGTCAATCAGGCCGATTTGCGTTACGGCGGCGGCACGGCGTTGATCAACGGCGTGCCGCAAGTGGTGACGCCGATCCACATGACTGGTGCGCGCCCGACGATTGCGTTCAACCATATATCGTTTAGCGCCGACGCGGCGATGTCGGCCAGTCCCAACAGCTTTGCCGAGACGAACTTCGCGGCACCTCGTTTTCAGTTCACGCCGTTCACTTCGGATTACGACCGCGTGGGTCCCGATCTGTACGGCAATACGGCGGTCGACAATTCGATCAACGGTTTGTTTGTTCGTGTGATAACGCCCGCCGGCAACGCACGGCAGCCGCTGACGGTCTCCGCCCGCTGGGACGATACTGATTTGCCGTATGTTCTGACTGACCAGTTGCTGATTCAAGGGACGCCTGGCGGTCACGAATTACAGATCGACACTCCCACCGTGCAACTTGTCACATTGACTCCGATCGAAGGTGGATCGCTGGCGCCCGGAACGTACAACTATCGAGTCGTCTTCGTCGACGCTGACGGGAACGAAGGGGCTCCTTCTTCGCCGACCAGCAATGCGACGATCGATCCAGCTTCGACAGTTCGATCGATTCGACTCAACACGCTTCCCGTGGCGACGGCTGGATTCATCTCGCGCCGTATTTACCGCAGCGACGCCAGCGGCAATGCCAACGGTACGTATGTGTTGGTCGCCGAAATCAACATTAACTCGACTAGTTTCACGGATGTCGGCAGCTCGCTTGGCCGTCAGTTGAGCAGCATTTCTGCCGGCACGTTGCGGGCGCGGCTGGACGCTCGCTTGGCAATCGATCCGGGCGTGGTCGTCAAACTGAACGGTGGCGGGATCGAAGCGACCTTGGGCGGCGACTTCTATGCGGAAGGCGTTGACGGCCGGGAGATCATTTTCACCTCGATCCACGACGATCGGTACGGTGGCGGTGGCTCGTTCGATACGACAGGTGATTTGCAGCAAGTGTCGCCCGTGGCTGGTGACTGGGGTGGGTTGACGGGGGGACACCTGACAAACTTCAGCTTAGACAAAGCGGTCATTGCCTTCGGCGGCGGGATTATCGATATCGAAGGCTCGTTCGCGGGATTCAATCCGATCGAACTTCAGCAGTCGACGGCCCGTATCGCGCACAGCACTTTTGAGAACAACGGTTCGGGCACGGGCGGCCAAGCAGGATTTGATCGCGCCGGCCGGGGCTTCAACCGCCCCGCCACGATCTTTGTGCGCGGCGCGCAGCCGGTCATTGTTGACAACGACTTCCTGGGCAGCCTGGGGGCCGCAATCAGCATCGACGTCAACTCGCTGAATCGCCAGTCCGTTCGTGATCCTGGCCGAAGCAGCTACAACGCCAGCACGGACAGCTTGATCCAACCGGTCAATATCGCACTCGACAACCAAGGCCCGCTCGTTCGCTTAAATCAACTGAGCAACAACGCCGTCAATGGAATGCGAGTCCGAGGTGGGACGCTCACCACGGAAGGCGTTTGGGACGACACGGACATAGTTCACGTTGTGATAAACGAGAGCATCGACGTGCCGGATTTCCATACGTTCGGCGGGCTACGACTCGAGAGTAGCGCGACGGAGAGTTTGGTTGTCAAGTTGAGTGGCGCGGATGCCGGGTTTACGGCGACGGGACTTCCGCTTGACATTGATGACCGAATTGGTGGTGCGTTGCAAATTGTCGGCATGCCCGCGCACCCGGTTGTCTTGACGTCCCTCGCCGATGACACGGTTGGCGCGGGATTTCAGCCGGACGGCCTGCCTCAATTGGATACAAATAACGATGGTATTTCTGACCCCGACGACTTCGGTCCTACAGTCGGCGGAGTCGTGACCATTACGTCGACGACGACCAATGCGGACGCGCTGCGCGATGCGCTGTTGGGCCCGGGAGTCACAGCCGTGGGCAATGCGACGTTCGTCGGTGGGCCAACTTCGGCCGGATTCTTTGTCGGAGGTGGATCTTCGATTGGGATCGAGGATGGGATTATTCTCACCAGCGGCGATGCAACATTTGCGGGTGGGCCGAATATCTCCGATTCGTCAAGCGGTTTGGCATCACAAGCTGGTGACGCGGACTTGGATGCGGCGTTCGGTATAACGACGACAGACACGAGCTATCTTCAGTTCGACTTTACTTCCAGCTCACCCCAACTGTTCTTCAATTACGTCTTTGGGTCGGAAGAGTACAACGAGTTTGTGAATTCGTTCAACGATGCCTTTGCGTTCTTTCTGGATGGGCAGAACATCGCATTGATACCTGGGACGGCGACGCCGGTTTCGATCAATAACGTCAACGGTGGAAATCCGCTCGGCGTAAATCCTCAGAACCCGCAGTTTTTTGTGAACAACAACCCTAGTGACGCAGGTCTGTTTCTTAATGAGGTCGGCTACGATGGCTTCACAACCGTGCTGACCGCCGCGGTCACGAATCTGGCACCGGGGACTCATACCATCAAGTTGGTAATCGGGGACGTCTTGGACTCAGCGTTCGATACCGGGGTGTTTTTACAAGCTGGCAGTTTTTCGAACGAACGGGTGTCGGTAGGCAGGTCCGGTGACTGGCGGAGCGTTGCTCTTGAGCAGTACAGCCACGACCGAAATGTGGAGAGCGTCGTCGAGGCCGAGCCCGCCGAGTCAGCCGCACCCGGTGTCAATGGGACGCCTCAGTTTGCACAGACCGTCGGTCACCTTGCTCCCAACGAAAAGGCGGGAGATGAGAACCTTCGATTGGGCTTCGAGATTCAAGGCAGCCTGACAGCTCGCGACGACATTGACGTCTATAGTTTCAGCGGTCAACCTGGCACTGAAGTCTGGTTTGATATCGATGCGACGGGAAATACGTTGGATACCGTTGTCGAGCTTGTCGATGCGAATGGCACGGTGCTGGCCCGTTCCGACAATTCGTTCGCCGAAGCTGCTGATCCGAGTTTGTTGTTTAAGTCCTCGTCCGTCGCCGCGACCAGTGTGAATCCGCTGCGGAAGAGCGGTTACGATCCGCTCAACCCAACGGCGCCGTCAACGCTCGAAATCCCCGATCGGTATTCCACGAATCCGCGTGATGCTGGAATGCGAGTTGTTCTGCCTGGACAGCCGGGAGTCGTTAGCACGTACCATGTGCGCGTGCGCAGCAGTAGCGACAATCTCGACGTTCTCTCGGGCGGAAAGACGTCTGGAAACTACCAATTGCAGATTCGCCTTCGCGAGTTGGACGAAGTACCAGGCTCGACCGTCCGGTATTCCGATATCCGCTTCGCGACCAACGGGATCGAATTGTCGGGGCTGCCCGCTCACTCACCGTTAGTTGGCGAGGCCGGTGAGATTGAAACGTTCGACCCATTTACCAGCACCTTCGCAAACCCCAATGACTCGTTGGCGACCGCACAGGATGTTGGGAACCTCGCCCAGTCGGATCGCGGAGTGATTGGAGTCTCCGGCGAGCTGTCCGACGAAAACGACGTGGACTTTTATCGCGTGACCGTCCAGTACGACCGCGTTCAACCTTCTCCACCCAACGACTTCCTGGCAGCGATTTTCGATATTGATTACGCCGATGGTCTGGGACGACCCAACACGGTTCTGTCCGTATTTGATTCCGATGGCGTTCTCATCTTGACGAGCAAGGGTTCCAACATTGCCGATGATCGTTTGCCACCGCTGTCCAGTTTCGGAATTGCGGATCTGGGTGCCGGAAGTGTTGGCGCGCTCGACCCGTATATTGGACCCGTCGAATTGCCTGCTGGGCCCGAGCTGGTGGAAGACGGTTTGAATGATGCCACCAACCGAGAGATTTACTACGTCGCCGTCTCGTCGAACGCCCAGTTGCCCGACGAGTTGCAGCAGTATTTGTTGCCGAATCCGGCCAATCCGCTGGTCCGCATGGAACCGATCAACTCCATCCGGCGCATCGCGGAAGATCGCATTGGCTTCGGAGGATCGTCCGCCACGGTGGCAGAGCCGCCCGAGATCCCGGTCCTGCTGGATCGGACGACCAGCGTCGTGCCGTTCACGCTGGGCGATGTGACGTTGTTCGTGAGCCAAGACTTCGGTTTAGTTGCCAATACAGCGTCCACGCTGCGTTATGTCGATGCATTTACGGGAGTCGTCGAAGCGACCGCCGGCTCGTTCCCGGAACCGATCGCGGATATCGCGATGCGAGGCGATGGAAACTTGTTTGCGTATGCCACGGGCCCGGACGGGGGCGGTGGGCCGATCGACGATGCTACAGCTGGTACCTACGTCCAGATCAATGCTGGTGATGCTTCCACCATCAAGCTGAGCGATGACGGCCAAACAACCAACGTCCAGCAGATTAACATAGTCCGGGCCACCGAACTCGCACCGCTCGGCCCTAACAACAACGGTGTCGGCATCGTTTGGGACGCATTGACGTATCGCTTCGATACCAATCGCCAGTTCGATAACGGCTATGCGGTCGGGAGCACCAGCGACGCGCGAGACAACGACCCTGACGAAGTCGGACTTGCCGGAACGGAGTACTTAGAGAACGTCTTGTTCCACTTCGATACCAGAAACGGTGTCATCGCCAGTACGATTCCTAGTTTACCAAACCGCACGGGGCTTGGCGTGCTGAATGGCGTGGGAACCGAGAAGAGGGAGTTTGGCGAGATCCTTACGTTTACTCGGATCGTCCCCTTGAATGCCGGTCTTGGCGACACGTTTACGCTGACGATCAACGGCGAGAGCATCAGCTATACGGTGGCTGGAACTCCGATCGACCTCGGAAATCCGTTTGGTGTTGTGATCCAGGGTACGGACGAGGAGGTTGTCTCCGGTCTGACGAACGAATGGCGGGCGAAGGCACTCACGAGCACAGCTTTCGCCGCCTTTGAAGTTCTCAACAGCGGGAATTTTACTCCCAATATTCTTAACCAAGTGTTCGGCCTCGCGGACGAGCTGCGAGTGCGTTTGCTCGATCCCGCCTATGCCGACATCGAGATCGAATGGTCGGTCGTCGAAGGCTCCGGAGGCGGGAGCCTAGGCGGCGGCGGCGGCTTCTCCTTCTTCTCACAGCCATCGGTCGTGATCGAAGGCGGCGGTCCCGGCGGACGAGTGACCGGCATCGATTTCGTCGGCAACGATATGTACGCGGTCACGGATCGTGGCGGCCTTTATCAGGTAGACATCAATGGCGGGTTTGGTGGCGGGTTTGGTGGCGGGTTTTTCTTCTCCAGCAACAATCTCGCCACCTACGTGACTTCTTCGGCGATCGATCTGATGACGGGTGACAACGGGGGACCGATCCAGTTCGCGGGATTGACCGCTGGCCCGGAAAACGTCGCGAACGGAAAATACGCCGATTTGCTCTTCGGGATCACGCGCGACGGCGAGATGTATGCCTTCAACACGCGCGGCGAGTTGCAGCCGATTTTCGTCAACGATCAAACGAGTGTGGATACCGACTTGTCCAACGTCAACGGCTTGGCCTTTTCGACGTTGGACCGCAATCTGTGGCAAGTCAGCACGAATCGCGGCGGTGACCCTGGGCACGGGTTCGACGGCGGCAACGCTGCCGATCCGATCAACGTCGACTACGAAACCTTTGATCACAGCCAAAATGAAATCGGAAACTCGGGTGGGTCGAGCTTCTTCTTTGGCAACGACCAGACTACCAACACCGGTGGCAATCAGCAATTCCTGGGCGGGACGTACGATCGGACCTACGACTTCCCGGGTGGTGCCCAAGGTTCCATCATCACGAATCCAATCAGCCTCGCGGGCTACTCGCCTAACGATTTGCCTGTCTTGTACTTCAACTACTTCCTCGACACGGAAGGCACGGATTACGATCCGACGCGAGATTCGTTCCGTGTCTTCGTCAGCGACGATGACGGCGAGTGGACGCTGTTGGCCACCAACAACGTGTTCCAGGACGCAGCGGGTACCGACGAATTTGATTTCGGCGAGGGTTATGATCCGTCTGTTTTCGATTTCGACGCGCTCTGCAATTACCCGTCCGCGGCCGGCGAGCCCTGCGTCCAGCCGTTGTTCGACAACACCGGGTTTTGGCGACAGGCTCGAATTCCGTTGGGCCGATTTGCGGGGAGCGAGAACCTCCGCTTGCGGTTCGACTTCGCGAGCGCTGGCGAGATGGACCTCGGACCCGCGGGTTTTGACACACTCGGCAACGTGGGCAGCGAACTGCGCGCGATCGTTGGGTCGGAGTTGCGCGACGGCCAGAACTTCACGCTCGACAATACAAATCGCCTCGAGTTTGATTTTGGCTACACGCTGTTGGCACCGAACGGGGCGCAGATTCAAGACGGCGATTCCTTTACGGTCAGCCCATCCAGCGGACAAACGATTACGTTCGAGTTCGATAACGACAGCGACTTTGCTCACGATATCGCGGTCCAAGATGGCGCCGCTTATCGCGATGGCCAGACGTTCACGGTCACCCGCGGCAATGTGACGGAGACGTTCGAGTTCGACAGCGGAACGAGCTTGCTGGTGCCGGCGGTTGGTGCGGCCGCGCTCGGCGACGGCCAGACGTTTGACGTTAACGGAATTACTTTCGAGTTCGACAAGGATGGCTTGTTTGCCGGAGGCAACAACATCATCGATTTGATCGTCGACCAGGGAATCAGACTCCCGGCGGCAGGTGGCGGGCCCGGTGGCTTGACCGATGGCCAACTGTTTACGATCAACGATGGAGCCGGTGGTGCTGACATCGCGTTTGAGTTTGACAATGACGGCGTCGTGCTGTCAGGTTCGCGCGGGATTGACATTACCAATATCGAGCTTCAGGTGCCGATCGCTGGCTCGGGGTTCGGGGGGATCCAGGACGGCGAGACGTTCTCGGTGACAACCGGCGGTGGCAGTCAGCCGGTGATCTTCGAGTTCGACAACGACAACAGTTTCGTCCTGGGAAATCGTGTTGTCTCCGTGACGGACAACAGCAGCCAGGCGGAAGTCGTCAATGCGATCATTGGAGCGCTGCGTACGGCAAATCTCGGGCTGAACCCGGTGAGTCAAGGTGGCGGCGTCATCCGCATGGGGGTGTTTCGACATACGGTCGATACATCAGACACTGCCGAGTTGACGGACCGAACCATTGCCGCGACCGCCAACGAGATCGCCGATCGTTTGGTCGACGTGATTCTGAACTCCGGTTTGCGGCTCACGCCGACCAATGTAGGGAATGGCCTGATTCGCTTGGGAAGTACCGTGCATGTCGTGACGACAACGTTGGCACCGAGCCTCGCCGTGCCGCTTGTCAACGCTAATCAGGATGAGATTGCCGACTTGATGGTCGCTGCCATTGTGAGCGCCGGTGTCAACGTGACGCCGGTCAATCTCGGCGGCGGAGAAGTCTTCCTTGGTGCGACAACATCGGTTGATACGTCGAGTGTGCCGGCCCTGTCGGTCAGTGGTGCGCCCGGCTTAAGCAACGCATCCGCGCGGCGGATCGCTTTCACACCGCCGCAGATTGCCGACACGATTGCCGCCACGACGGCGGCGTCGATCAGTACCGCCTTCGGAATTAATGCAGTGGCCAACGGCAGCGTCGTGGACTTGCCGCCGGGTGTGTCGTTCTCGGCCCTTACCGCCGCCGTCAGCCCGGCGGATGTGATTTCGGTCGCTTTCGATGCCGCCACGAGTCCGGAAGGAATTGGCCGCAACATCGTAGACGCCATTCAAGGTGCCTTCACACCAGCTCTGTCGACCGTTGATCTGACGGTCGAGTCGAACGACCGAATTGCGACCGCGACCGATACGGGAATCACGGGTGGACTGACGATGTTCCGCGGGACGGGCGTGATTGGCGACAATCCTGCATTCCCGTTCGAGGCGGGCCTGGACGTCGACTTCGTGCGCATGGATTTGGCGACGGGCGATGAAGTATCGATTAGCGCGACGTCGTCCACGTTCTCGCTCCAACCGGCGATTCAGTTGTTCGATCGACAAGGACGATTGCTCCAATCGGCGTCCGCGAGCTTCTTTACCCAAGCTCAAATTGACTTCACTGCGGTAACCGGCGGGACTTATTATGTCGGTGTCAGCAGCAACGCCAATCTGGGCTACAACCCGGACTTCGACGGCAGCGCGGACGTCACGATTCAACTTCCCGGGCAAGGGGGCGCGCTCGGCGGTGTCACGGACGGTGAGAGCATTTCGATTTTGCAAGGTCAGGCCGGCACTCCCGTCGTGTTTGAATTCGACAGCAATGGCGTCGTTGCCCAGAACGCAATTTCGATCAGTTTGAACGACATCGTTCTGCAAGTGCCGTCCGCGGCGATCGGTCCCAACGGCATCCAGGATGGCGACACGTTCACCATCAATGACAACGCCGGAAGCGGCGACGTGGTCTTCGAGTTCGACACGGATTTTATGGTCAGTCCGGGAGCCATCGGGATCTTCATCTCGTCGTTTACCCTACCCACACCGCAGTCCATCGCGATTGACATCGAAAACGCGGTTGCGTCATCGACGGTCTTAGGACTCAATCCGACAGCAACGGGTAACACGGTAGAACTTAACGTGACTACGCATACTGCCGATATAAGCGGTACTCCGAGTCTGGTTCAATTGACCACTCCGCGGACGCAAAACGAACTGACGACGCAGCTGCGCGATGCGATTCGCATGGCGGATCTTGGGCTTGCTCCCCGGTTGGCTTCCCAGACCTTCACGTTCGGCAGTTTTTCACAAACTTTCTTTACAGGCGGCCTCACGCTCGACATCACAGATCAATCGGTTGATGTGTCGCTGGCGCCAAATATCACGAAAGTCTCCCCGACCGCGACCGGCACGTACGATCTCGCGGTTGATATCGTTGCACCGTTCGATGCTTTCCGAAGTGACAACCGTGTCAACTTGCCGGATGCACGCGCGATCGTCCAAAGCGGTTTGCCCTTCTCGTTCATCAATGGCCAGCCGGGTGTCGCGCCAGGGCGGACGGCGGTGAAAGTAAACTCCGGAATGACCAGCACGGAGGTTGCTCAGGTTACGGCCCGTGCGATTGGGCAATCCATTTCGGGCTACACGCAGCAGATCGTGGCGGTCAGCGGTGGCGACATCGCGGACGGCGAGATCTTCTCGATTGGCGACGGGAACGTGACGGTCAACTTCGAGTTTGAAAGCGGCTATGCGATTCAGATCCCCGACCCCGCCACCGATCCGAAGGCGTTTCTCGACGGCGAGTTTTTCACGATCGCTCGACCGGGCTCGTCCATCGACTTCGAGTTCGATGATGACGGCATTGTCGCGCCAGGGAACCTCGGGCTGCGAGTGAATGACCTGGTCATCGAGATCCCGGCCGGTGGTGTCACCGAAGATATTGATGGTGATGGAAGGCTTGACCTTATCAACGAAGACACCGACATGGATGGGATTCTCGACCTGTTGCTGGAAGATCTCGATGGCGACGGCTTCCTGGATCTCGGCAACGAAGATCGAAACAACAATGGCTCTCTCGACCTCGGCATCGTGGATGGCGACCGGTTCACGATTGATCGCGGTCCCGGAACACCGACGATCATCTTCGAGTACGACACGGACGGCGTGACCACATTCGGGAACAAAGTCATCAGCTTGACACTGAGTTCGGACGAGACGCAGGTCGCCAACGCGACGGTTGCCGCATTGAACGGCGCAGGTTTAGGCTTGGACGCACGAATCGTCGGCACTGGATCAACTAGCATCTTCGGTTTCATCGGTACCAATTTCACGGTGAGTTCCTCGTTGCTGATTCAGCTCGGGATCACCGATCACAACGTCGATATGACGCTGACCCCGACGATCAACACGAGCATCACGCAGCGGACTCAGGACGAAGTTGCCGATTTGATCGTGAAGGTTGTCGGAGGCTCGGGACTTGGGTTAGTTCCGGCATACTTGGGCAACGGATCGATTCACCTGGGCGGTACGGCCTCTCATACGCTCGATCTGTCGAACGCCGTGACCATTACTTCGACCGGGTTGCCTGGTGCGTCGGACCCGAGCGCGATTGTCATTCCGGTCTTTCCCTCCGGCACGGTCTCGGCGTCCGAGGTCTCGCAGCTGATCTTATCCGCGATCAACACGGCGCGGGTCAACCGTAATCTCTCGGTTGTCGCGGTCGCGGACGGAGCCCGTCGCGTCAATCTGATCGGGTCGAACGTCATTACCAACTTTACCCAGGCGCCATCGCTGCCGGTGAACCGCTCTGGCGACTCGGTGACCAGCTACCAGAACGTCATCAACGTCGTCGGACACACGGTGACGAATCCCGGTCCCTTGGGCTTGGAAGAAGCACTCGCGGGTGATGAATTCGGAGCTTTCGAGGTGAGTGGGCCTCCGGCTTCGACTGGCTATCCTGGTGCGTTGCGTGGTTTGGATAACGCTCACGAGGGCGTCTACATCGACGACATCATCATCGGTTTTGCGGAGCGCGGCGAGGTGGTGATCGGAGCGACCGCGAATCCGGCTTTCATCCGAAATCCGCAGTTATTTAATCTGGATCTGCCGTTGGAGTTCATACCGGATAACGAGATTAAGGAAGGGGCTTACGAGTTGGAAATACGGCGTGCCGAAGAGTTTGGCTTCACCATTGCGGATGTGGGGACGGAGATTTTACTTAACCGGTCGTTCGGCACCAACGATCGGCTCACAAACGCGGTTTCGTTTGCCGCCCCCGCTGGGCATACGCTTGTCGAAGCGCAGACGTTTACGCTGAGCGATGGCTCGAAGAGTGTGACGTTCGAGTTCGAGGATATCTCCATTGGCAATGGTGTCGCCCCGACGCATGTCGGCATTCCATACAACGTCAGCGACACGGACGTCCAAATCGCGCGTCGGATTCGCGATGCCATTAACTTGCCGGCGACTCGCTCGCTGCTCGCGATCACGGCGGCGATGGCGGATGGGGTTGTGACAGGCACGCAGGCGTCGCCGACCAGTCCGCCCAGTACCAGCAATGTCATCAATCTGTTCGGCAACGCGACGTTGATTTTCCAAGCGTTTAACGCCTTCCGGAATGTCACCGCAAGCGAGCCCAACGATACCGTCAGTGTGGCGGTCGACACCGGAATCGGAACCAGCGGCGTCACGAGCTTCGTGGGAACGGGAGCCATTGGCGACAATGGCAGCCTGGCCACGATTTCCGCGGACGCCGATCTGTTCTCGGTCGATCTCGCGTCCGGACAGACCATCACGATTGATATCGATGCTTTTCAGTTCGGGTCGACCTTGGATCCAATTCTGATCGTCTTCGACAGCCAGGGGTTCTTCCGGGCGTTCAACGACGACTTCAATAGCCTGGACTCCTTCCTCCAATTCACGGCTCCCACGAGCGGGACGTATTACATCGGTGTCAGCGGGTTTGCGAACTTTAATTACAACCCGTTCGTCGCCGGCAGCGGCGCGCTCTTTGGCGGAACTTTCTCCGTCGGCGATTACACGATTCGAATTGATACCGAGGGAGCAGGACGCTTCGCGGTCACGGAGTTTGCCGATCTCGGCGACCGCAATGTCGTTCGCGAGCAAGGCCAGATTCTGATCCACTCGAATCGGATCACGAACTCGCTGGGTTTCGGCATCCTTTCCTCCGCCGGTGTTCGCGATGGTTCGGGGAACACGCCGCACGTCGGTCCACCACGAACAACTCGCGAAGTGAATGTGGTTGGGCTAACGACGGGGGTGGTGATTGCGAACAATGTGATTGCCGAGAACGGGCAAGGCGGTATCAGCTTTACGGGCGATCCGAATCCCACCGGACAGCAAGCGGCGGCGATTCCGTTCGGACGCATCGTGAACAATACGATTGTCGGCAGAACGACGACAACCACAACCACAACGACAGATCCAACATCCGGGGTCGTGACTTCGGTGGTGACGGTGTCTGGGACCGGGGCCGGGATTCTGGTCGCTAACAATGCCAGTCCGACTCTTCTGAATAATATCGTCGCCAATTTGGGAACGGGGATTTCAGTCGATCCTACGTCCGCATCGACCGTGGTCGGTGGTACCGTTTACCGCAGAAATGGTGCCAACGTGTCCGGGATTGGCCTTGGTGCGTCGCCGATCATTCTGACGGCCCCGAATGATCCACTGTTCGTTGACGAAACGACGGGCAACTACTATCTCGCACCGGGCTCACGTGCCATCGACAGCTCGATCAATTCGCTTCAAGATCGTCCGGCTTTGGTGGCCCTTCGCGGTCCCTTGGGATTCCCCACCTCACCGATCTTGGCTCCTGATATGGATGCGATCGGCCAGACTCGCGTTGATGATCCGTCGGTCGCCTCCGCACCGGGCCAGGGCGCGAACGTTTTCAAGGATCGTGGTGCGTTGGACCGAGCTGATTTTGCCGGTCCCACGGCAGTCCTGATTTCGCCGCGTGACAACGACTCGCTTGGTTTCGACAGCGATGCACGCACGACGTTCGTGAATCTAACCAATCAAATTGTCCAGAATTTCTCGATCCAGTTGCTCGATGGTATCGAACCGAACGACCCGCAAGATGGCACGGGTGCGAGCGACGCGTCGGTTCGATCAGACCGCGTCACCGTCTTCCGAGACGATGAAAAATTGATTCCAGGGATTGACTACAAGTTCAGTTACGACACGACGAACAATATCATTCGCTTGACACCGTTGGCGGGGATCTGGGAGATCGATCGCAAGTACGAAATCGAACTGTCGAATTCTCGCGGCTTGCTGATCGCGGCACCCAACGGCGCAGAAGTGGCAGATGGCGATTTGTTCGGATTGACAGACGACCTCGGCAACACGGTGAACTTCGAGTTTGACAGCGGATACGTCTTGGAAGTGCCGCCAACACTCGCCTTGCAGATTTCCGCGAGGGGCGGTGCGACGATCAACGATCGCGACACGATCACGGTGACCAATTCGGCAACAGCTGTGACCGAAGTGTTCGAGTTCGACCTGGACGGATTCACGAGGACCGGCAACATTCCCATTCGGTTCACGCGATCCGATTCCGCGAATACACTGGCTTCTTCGATCGTGCAAGCGATTCAGTTGGCCGACCCTGATCTCGAACTGAGTCCCGTTAACTTTGTGAACTTTGATGGTCGAGCCGTTCATCTGGGAACGAAAGGCGTTCATACCGTCGATCTCAGCAACACGTCGTTGGTGGCGACAGGACAAGTTGACGGCATCGATGACGGCCAGACATTCAGCATCGACAATGGTGCCCGGCGTGTGGTCTTCGAGTTTACTTCGCAGGGCATCCTGACGACCGGCGATCGAGCCATTCCGTTCTCGTTCAGTCAGACGAACGAACAAATTGCCCAGTCGATCGTGTCCGCCATCACTCTCGAAGGACTCGGTCTCAATCCGAGCTATGTCGCGCTCAGCAACGGATTGATCAACGTGGGCGGGGAATTCAGGCACGTGATTGATGTCACCAACAGCACGCCTCTCCCGGATGGCACGCTCCCGCCGCCAGGCAAGCTTGTCTTGACCGGCACACCGGGCGCGACGTCCGAGTTCGGGATCAGAATCCCAACGATCGCCGGCGATTTGGATCTCCTCACGATCATGGACGGCGAAGAGTTCACGATTGGTGACGGCACTGATTTGCTGACGATCGAATTGGATAACGATGGTATCGTCGCACCGGACGACCCCGACTCGCATCCTCGCATCGTCGTGACGTATAACGATAACACAACGACCGACCAGCTTCTGAATGCGATTGCGATTGCGATCCGCAACGGTGGCGTTGGGCTGTCGCCGAGCAACGCCGGCAACGGCGTGATTCGTTTGGGAGGTACGGCCCAGCACACGCTCGATTTAAGCCTCAGCAGCTTTACTCAGTTGGGTCTTCCGGGTGTCACCGCGACGGTTGCCGTTCCCTTCAAAGCAGGCAGCTCGTTCACGGCGGGAGTTTCTTCGCTGACGCCGATCTTCAGCGAAGAAGAGATGGCTCAATCGATCACGACGGCGATCGGTGTTGCCAAAGCGAGCAATCGACTGCGTGACGTCATCGCAACGGTCAAAGGGTCTGACGTCAACATTGAAGGCATTTCCGATGTGACGGGCTTGGCGACGTTCCTCCGTTCCGACATTGTCGATGTCGCGGGGAATCCCTTGAAGCCGAATCGCGATGATGGCACGACGCGGTTCTCGATCGCCATCGGCAGCGGCCTCGACTTTGGTGATGCTCCGGCCCCTTATGCGACTCTCCTGGCGAATGACGGTGCCCGTCACGAAGTTGTGGGCGACTTCTTCTTGGGCAACAGCATTGATGTCGACTTTGACGGACAGCCGACGCCTTTAGCGGATGGTGACGACAACGATGGCTCGGATGACGAGAACGGTGTGGTCTTCAACACGACGCTCGTGGGCGGCTTTGGCGGCACGATCACAGTAACCGCTTCCCAGACAGGCCGGCTGGATG
The DNA here is from genome assembly GCA_027622275.1 of Planctomycetota bacterium. Lineage (GTDB taxonomy): Bacteria > Planctomycetota > Planctomycetia > Pirellulales > Pirellulaceae. The sequence continues at coordinate 23,743 of JAQBZB010000107.1, forward strand.
CTTGGATCGACTTCAACCAAGACGGTGATTGGAACGATGCGGGAGAGCAGATCTTCACATCGCAGGCACTGAACAGCGGTGCCAACGTCTTGTCGGTGAATGTGCCGGGTACGGCGTTGCCGGATGCCACCTTTGCACGGTTCCGCTTTAGCAGCGCCGGAAACCTGCGGCCAACTGGTCCGGCCTCGGACGGCGAAGTGGAAGACTATCGCGTTTTGATCGTCGGCAACCCGTGGCATAATTCGGCGAAGCCGTTGGACGTCGATGGCAACGGATTCGTGGTGCCGTTGGATGCGTTGATCGTGATCAACTACATCAACGCCAACGGCTTGGGGCCACTTCCCAGCGTGCCCCCGGCGGGCAGTCATAAAATCGACACGAACGGCGACGGGTCCGTGGCCCCGATCGACGTAATTCTTATCGTGAACGCCTTGAATAAACTTGATGGCCAGCCGGAAGGCGAATCGAGTGTCGAGGACGTTTCCGGCTCGCTGCAAGTGACTTCAGGCGACCCCCTGGCGTTGCCGACATCCAATGTTGTGATCGACCAGCGAATTGACATCTACGAGCAACGGGACGCTCAGGCACAAGTACGCCAGGCGACTCGTGAAGCGACCCGTGTCAGTGCCAATAACGAAGTGTTCAGCAGCGTCGATGTATTTGCGAGCGCCATCGGCGAGCATGTCAACTCGGTTCGTTCTCGCGGCGAAGACGCCGATGAGTTGGATGATTTGACGCCCGACCACCGTTGGGCGTCAGGAGTCGACGATCTCTTTGGGGATTGGTCGTAAAGGCGTCACGGCAGTCGTAACGACCGGCAAAATCAGCACTTGCGCGCCCATTTTGCGAGACACGAGTCACCGTTCTCGGTCATTTCGTTGAGGGATTTTCAAAACCGGATTATGATCCGGTAAGGCCCTCATCTCTTTACGCTGCCCCCGGCAGCCAGGTCACGCCTCGATGCCGCGACGTACCCGACATCCTCGAAAATCCGCGAGTCGCAGGGCTCGAAAGCCTCCGGGCTGCACCAATCGATTGCATGGGTTCGAGCCGCTCGAGGAGCGGATCGCTCTGTCCGCGACGCCGTTCGGAGCCCAGCCGAGTGATACGGCGGAGTTTCTGTTGGGAAGCGTCAATGTGACCGTGGTGCTGATGGAGTCGAACAATGTTATCAGCGGCAACAATGACAACTCGGAGACCTGGAACCAGCAAAGCATTGACGCCGTAAAGAGTAAGGTCACGACGGGCCTACAGTGGTGGGTCGATACGCTCTACGCTGAGTATCCCAATGCACCACCAGGACTACTCGATTTCAAAATCGACTTCACTCACGCGGACACGCCCGTTTCAACTCGATTCGAGCCAATCACGCGGCCTTCGACGGACCATCAATTTTGGGTTCAAGAGTTCCTCAATACAACCGACGTTCAATCGACGGGCTCTCTGTTTACGGACATCAAATCGTTTAATCACGAGCAGCGCGAGGCCAACAACGCGAACTGGGCCTATACGATCTTCGTCGTCAATGACGAACAGGATGCGGACCACAAATTCGCAGCTGGCGGTTTGGATCGGGCGTTCGCTTTCCCAGGAGGGTTGTTTCTCGTGACGTTGGCCAGTCGCCCCGCCAGCACGATCGCGCACGAGACGGGACATGTTTTTTGGGCGCTGGATGAGTATCAAGGCGGCGGTACGTACAACACGACTCGCGGTTATTACGACACCCAGAACACCAACGCCTGGAACAATCCGACTCCTGGCTATGTTCGCGAACCAAGCATCATGGACCGCGGTGCGTGCGAAGAAGGCGGCGGCTTGCTCTGCGACGCTTACGTCAAACACACAAGTGACCCGTCTTCTCTTGAAATGCTTGGGTGGCGCGACTCCGATGGCGACGGGATTTTTGATGTGCTGGATGTTGAACACTCGCTCGAGGGAACCGGCTATTACGACTCCGTAACAGGAATGTACCGCTTCGTCGGCGAGTCTTCGGTCCAGACGCTACCGAATCTGAACCCGCGCGAGTCTTCGTTACCGACCGTGAGTTTGCAGAACGACATCACGATCAATCGGATCAGCCGAGTTGAATACCGAATTGATGGTTTAGGCTGGCAGACGGCGTCGACTCCCGATACGTATGTCGCGGCGCTCGATGTGAGTTTCGCGGTGCCTTTGACAGCGAGTCAGGTTGAAATCCGGACGATCGACGCCGTGACGGGCGTGACGTCGCCCGTATTCGTCGCGGACCTGACGCGACCAGCATCGGCGTCGCAATCCGGCATTAGCGGGTTTGTCTTTGACGATTCGGATCGCGACGGGCAATTCGAAACGGGCGAAGACGGATTGGCTGGACGAACCGTGCGACTGGTTGACGCTTCGGGGCAGCCGATCAGCCTGCAAAAGGGGATCGAGCCGGATGACTACGCGCCGAACGCCGACATTCGCAACGTGATTCCGGAGGTGACGCTCTCCTCCTTAGGCTCAAATACCTCTGGTGTAGCCGTTTATTCACGGGGCGTCGGAACGGCCTCGACGGGCAACCAGGTTTTCGGAAGTTCCAACTCATTAAATAACGATTGGAAGGCGAATTTCCGCGAACTGCTCATCAACTTCAATTCGCCTGTCACGACGGTCAGCCTTGATTCGGTGGGCGACAATTCAAGCAACAATGCAGTTGACTACGGACGGCTTGCCATCTACGACGCGAACAATAATCTACTCGCTCGCTACACGACCAGCGCGCTTGCGTCGGGGCAAGTCGAGACGATGACGCTAAGTCGCCCAGTTGCAGACATCGCTTATGCGATTGCGAGCGGTCATTTGGATACAGGTGTGCGGTTGGACAACTTGCGGTTTGGTCCCGAGGCGAGCGGCGCGACAGATGAGTTCGGTGCCTACTCGATTCCTTCTTTGGAAGCGGGAAGTTACCGGGTTCAAGTCCAAGTCCTCGCCGGTTTGCAGGCGACGACCCCGACGACGCAGTCCGTTGCACTTACGGCGAACTCTCCGACGGCGATTGCCGACTTTGGATTTGTTGCTTTTGTAAGTCCCTGGCAAAATCAAACGAACCGGTTCGATGTAAACAACGACGGCGCCGTCTCGCCGATCGATGCCTTGCTGATCATCAACGACCTGAACGCCAAAGGCTCGCGAGCACTGACCGTCGCAGACGCAACGCCGCCGTTCGTTGATGTTAATGGCGATGGGCACGTCGCTCCGATCGACGTTCTCCAAGTGATCAACGCGATCGAAGCTTCTCTCTCCGAGGGAGAAGCGAACGGGCTCAGTCAGCCTTTCGCGGTCATTGCCGCCGCTGCGCCACCGACCGCGGAAGGCGAATTCGTACCGGCTATTGCACCGCATGACGAATTGCGTTTCGTCCATCGCTCAGTGCGATCGAAAACCGCGACGCCGGTCGAAGCTGCTCGAAGTCCCCGGCCCACCTACCCAGCCAATTCGATGTCCGATCTGACGAAGTCCTCGCGAGATTCGCGTGCTGTCGAGTTCGCGATGACCGATGATTTGCTTGACGCGTCGGCGTTGGAAGCCGCGATCGACGAATTCGCCGACGATGTCGCGGCAACGTGGGATGCCTCGCGAGTTTCTGGTTAGCGCGTTGTGACGGTAACCGTCGCATCGACTCTCTTTTCGCCACTCGCTGAATCTGGACGCCACATTGGTTTTCTAGCGCCATTTGGTAGCGTCGGCTTACGATTACCCGTACAATACCGGCGACGTGGGCTAGCCCGGATTATTCATGAACCGGTCAGCATTGTTCAGAATATACGTTTGTGAAAAGAGTTACGGCTATCTTGCCCAAAGCACCACGCAAATCAGCCGCCTGGCGCT